>JAKFEJ010000436.1:0-2392 GCA_036675745.1 Chitinophagaceae bacterium
AACCAGGCCATCATTTCCGTTGTTGGTAATGAGATATCGCAGACAACGGATATTGTAAAAAAATTGTTTGGTTCAATCATGAATATACCTGTGCGGATGGTATCTTATGGTGGTAGCCCGCATAATATTTCTTTGCTGATTTCTGCAGAACATAAAACGCAGATACTGCAACAATTGAACAAAGGGATGTTTGGATTGGAATAAATGCCCCTATCCCCCAAGGGGGATTAAGCTATTTTTAAACCTGACTGTTTTAAAAGATTCGGATTTTGTTTTTATGCAGACGAATGAATAAGTTAAAACACAGCATGTAAAGAAATATTGATCTCCTGGTTTTGTATATTGCCGGCATGGTAAAAATGCCGGCAATATTATTTATTCTCCTGCTTTCTTTTTTTTCAACTTTTTCTCAGCGAACTATAAAAGGTAAAGTGGTTAATAACTCAAATGGAGAACCGTTACCCGGCAGTAGTGTCTTTATAAGCAATTCGTCCAAAGGAACGGTTTCAGACAAGCAGGGTTATTTTGAATTGAATAATATACCGGTAGGAAAGCATGACCTGGTTGTTTCTTCTATTGGTTATGAAACAAATGCTTTTAGCTTTAGTACGGAGCAACTTCCACTGCAACTAAAGATAGAGATGGAAATAAAAGTAAGAGAGCTTCAGAATGTAACTGTAGAGCCATCTGTAGAAGAAGGCTGGGATAAGTGGGGGAAATTATTTACGGATAATTTTATTGGCAGCACTCCCAATGCGATGCATTGTAAAATAAAAAATCAAAAAGCTATTCGTTTCCGGTATTATAAAAAAACCAACCGGGTTATAGCCTGGTCCGATGAGCCTGTTATCCTGGA
This sequence comes from Chitinophagaceae bacterium, assembly GCA_036675745.1. Lineage (GTDB taxonomy): Bacteria > Bacteroidota > Bacteroidia > Chitinophagales > Chitinophagaceae > Terrimonas_B. The sequence continues at coordinate 857 of JAKFEJ010000436.1, forward strand.
GAATAAAGCATTGGGATATAAGATCAGTTACCAACTGGAAGATTTTGAAGTAAATTTCAAAAGCGGTACCACTGCATTTGCAGGTTATCCATTTTTTGAAGAGATGAATAAAAGCCGGAAAAGATGGCAGCGAAACCGTGACAAATCATACTATGGCTCCATGATACATTTTATGCGCAGCATTTATCATGACAGTCTTACAAAGGATGGTTTTGAAGTGCGGCGAATGGTTAAAGTTCCAAACCTTGAAAAGGAGAGGGTGAAAAAAATATATATCCCGCTAAGAATAAGTTCAGCTACTGCAAAGCAGGATACTTTACTGAAAGATTCAATTGAATACTACCAGCGTATCATGCGGCAAAAAGATGAAACAGATGTATACGGAAAATCATTATTGACCGCCGACAGTCTTATTGCGAAAACGGAAGGTGCGATCAAGGTTATTTATTTTACAGATTATCTATATGTTACTTATAAAAAAGAGATTGAGGATAAGGCGTATCTCGCCTTTCACCGGGAAAGCCGCAGTCCTGCCTTTCAGCGTTCGTATATCTGGTTGCCCGGATTAAAAGCTATTGCTATTGATGCGAATGGAAGTTACTATCCACCGCAGGAGATTTTCTCAATGGCTTACTGGGGCTGGGAAGAAAAGATGGCGAATATGCTGCCGATTGACTATGAGCCAGGAAATGAATAATTAATTATTAATTATTGTTCAGTATTCTCTTCATCGTCACCTTCGCCGCCAATAGTGTAAATGGCAATGGCACCACCCGCCGAACCCCAGCCACCTAAAAATGGTCCTTTGATGATTTTGATCATGGCAATATCTGTAACAGGCAGCATATTGAGATAATCATAACTCACCCACATTTCATCAACAAATACACCGGCCCGCTGATTGCGGATAAAAGGGATACGAATATTATTTCTTGTAGTATAAACCTGTAAACCGGCTACTCTTCCCTGCAACCAGTCAAGCACATTAAGGTAAGCTGATGATGAAGCAGTAGTTCTGTCATCGAGAAGATCGAAATAATCCGCATGCAGTGTGCTGAATAAACTACTGCAATATTTTTCATTTAAGACTTCCTCTTTTGTCTTTAATTGCGCAAGCCTTTTTTGGCTAAAGGCCGGAATGCTGAACGCTAGGATCATAACTATAAAAAACAACTTCTTCATATACTCATCCTCCTTATACAATTTACTGAATAATTGTGTTAGAGTATGGTTAAGAGTTGTTGGCAAGAAATTGATTAAAACGGAAAAGCAGAGCACGGATGATACAGATTTGAGTAATCTGATAGTTATCAGATTACTCAAATCTCATCTGCGATAATCCAGTTGATCCGTATTCTATTCTTAAAAGAAGCTTACTGATACACCCGTACATAATCAATGTCCATTTTTTGCGGCCAGATAGTTGAATCTATTCCTTTTTGGCCACCCCAATTGCCGCCTACAGCAATGTTGAGCAGCAAATACATTTTGTTATCAAAGGGCCATGCGTCATACCCGCTATGTTCATTGGCAAAA
>JAKFEJ010000329.1:0-2379 GCA_036675745.1 Chitinophagaceae bacterium
AACAAACAGGGCGTTTTTACCAAATACATTAAAGAACCTGGCCAATCCACCTTTTACATTTTTTATTTCGATCATATAGATCATGGTGGCGATAGTAATGGTAGCCAGTCCTGAAGTATAAACAGTAAAAGAACTGGTCCATATTTTTTTATTGATGGGGAAGATCATATCCCAGCAAAAACCGGTGAGCAGCAGGGCCACCCCAATAACAAATAAACCTGTAAGCATAGGATATAATCCATTGGTAACGACAGCAGGCTTTTCAAAATCGAAATGCGCCTGTACAGGTTCTTTGCTTTTATTGCGGATATAGTCACCTACCAGATAACCGAAGATCACCTGTACTATGGCAGCCATCGTACTCACCAAACCTTCGGGATCGAAAGGAATTCCTTCACCTTTATAAAGATGGGCCACACCCAGCATACCTTTATCTATAGCGGTACCAAACCAACCTTTAAGACTATAAGGGTCTGAGGGGTTGCTAATATAACTAAGCATCCAGTATAGTAAAAGAAGGATCAGCGCTATAAAAAATGCCTTGCGGAGTTTGAAATAATAAATGATCACCGAAGCGAAAAAATAGCACAAGGCAATACGCTGCAGCACTCCCAGTATCCTCACTCCTTTTGCCGGATCGGTTTGATTTACCCAATTGATAAAAGCCAGGTGCCCATCCTGCCATCTTACAAAAGGCCACCAGTTGAGAAACAAACCGATCCCGAAAATGATAGCCGTTCTTTTCACTATTTTTTTCCAGAAAATGGCATCACCAGCCGCTTCCAGCCGGGGCATTACAAAAGCCATCGCATTGCCGACAGCAAATAAGAAAAAAGGAAAAACAAGATCGGTTGGTGTCAGCCCATGCCAGGGAGCATGTTTGAGCGGCGCATAAATATGGCCCCATGAGCCGGGATTATTAACTAAGATCATCAGGCAAACGGTGGCGCCCCGGAATACATCAAGGGAATAAAAGCGTTGGTTCAAGCTATCGGGTTTTAAAGTTTAAATGTAAGGGTTTCAAAACTCAGGGGCTATTTGAATTAATAGGATAATTAATTCAGGCCGCAAAGTCTTATCAGTCTGGAATATCTTATTTACTTTTTTGTCTTGACACAAAAAAGTATCCGCCTGCGGCGGACAAGGCTCCGGAAAAAATGCTAAAAATTTACCTGTCAGGCTAAAATGAAATAGCCCAAGCTGCGGTGCAAAGCCGGACAATAGTGCGACTACAAGCTTAAGCATATAGCCCAGCTATAGAATAAGGATTTCATTTTTACGCCGTCCAGTTAAATTTTCTTAACGCATTTTTTCCGAGGCCGGTCCCCGATACTATGGAACCTGTTAAACGTGCTTTGGGTTTAAGAAGTTTCAAACGGGCTAATTAATATTTTGAAGTGCTGGAGAAAAAGTTAAATGATTATTTAGATACACCAAAGGCCCGTCGGGCCGGTAGATTGGTAGCAATTTATATCACGGGTATTTCGTAAGCCCCATAGGGGCGCAATTCTATAATTGTATGCTCTCAGTCATAAAATTCAAAGAGGTGTTTTTCGTCATATTCAACCCGATAGCTATCGGGTTCGAAATCATTAAGCATTTTCAAAGGGTGCATTCCAAATTGTCGGCAATGCAAACCCACCCCTATCGAAATTTTCTTATGCGAAAATGTTTCTACCCCTCCGGTGGAGGGGATGCACATTCCCTAAATTGCATTAGCGTAGGCCGCGACAATTTGGAATGCACCCTTTTCAAATATTCCTCCTTAAAGGTTTTAATTTTATGATGTTTTTCCTGATTAATAATGTATTTGATAACGGTATCCCGCTGGCTTTTGGAATGAGAAACAGCGCCATAACCTGATTGCCAACGAAAAACTCCCCTGATTAGTTTATTGTCGTTTACCCATCCGCTGCTGATTGCCTTTATGCCGCCAACAAAATCAGCAATACAGGTAGTAACCGGCATTCCGAAAAATATATGTACATGGTCTTTCCATCCACCAACTGCCAGCGATTTTGCCCCTTTCCCTGTTGTAATTCCGGAAATATATTTATGCAAATCGTCCCGCCATTCCGTTAAAATAAAATTTTCTCTGCCTTTAACAGCAAACACACTGTGAATACTTATTTGAGACCAGGTATTAGCCATTGATATAATGCCGGCCCTACGGGCCTAAGACACCAATTACTAATTTTCATCTACCAAAATATCGCCCCCTACGGGGCTGAGTGCTATTATGGCATTTCAAAATATTAATTAATTCAAGTTGCTAGTTAATTGGTGAGTTTATTCAGAGTAAAAGCCAGAATAAACATCACCAGTTTTAGCAGAAATCCTTTAAAGGTTACCGCATGTATTTTTCTTAAAAACAGGGCC
>JAKFEJ010000226.1:0-16083 GCA_036675745.1 Chitinophagaceae bacterium
ATTACCCTTACCAAAGTAAACCAGATGATGAATACCCGGTTGCCGGCCGCTGACTCAGATAGTACGGTGGAAGATTGTATGCGTTTGATGAGAAGATTCAACGTCCGCTATGTTCCTATTTTTAAAAACCTCAATTTCCTTGGAGTAGTTTCTTCAGATGATATTATACAGGAAGCAGTGAGTCACAGATTGAAGATCTTCGATGTAGAGGATAAAAATACGTCATTAGCTTATTCCTATTGAATAACTACCTCTCGAATGACTTTCTGTCCCAGGGCCTCATTTACCCGTAGAATAATTTTTTCTTTCTGGTAAATGAGTTCTTGTTTTAAGGGGGCAACATGTGTGGTGATGATTAATTTATCACCAAATATCTGTAGCTTATCTGTGTAGCGGGCAATGGTTTTCCCCATGATCTGCTCCCACACATCTTCTATCTGCATAGCCTGGATATCACCTTTGATCCGGCTTTTATTTAAAAATTGCTGAATAGCGTCACTGAGAGAATATTCGCCCATGGGGCAAAGGTAGAGGGAAGTTGATAAGTTTTAAAAAGTTGATAAGTAAATCAGGACAATACCTGAAATTCGTGTTCTTTTTCATAACCTATCAACTTGCCAACTTATCAACATGTCAACTCTTTATACTCAAAGACTAATCAATTGATAAACTGTCCCGATCGCTTTTAAATGCTGTACTAACCGTTCCTCATTTGTATCCGTAATAAAAACCTGTCCTTCATTTTCAATACATACTTTTTGCAACAAATTGCTGATACGATCTTCATCCAGTTTTTCAAATACATCATCCAGCAGCAGGAGAGGGGAGAAACCTTTTTCTTTTTTCAATACTTCCATTTCGGCAAGTTTTAGGGCAAACAATAAACTCTTTCGTTGCCCCTGCGATGCAATGCTCCGGAAAGGCTGGTTGCCTAAATTTATTTCGATATTGTCGCGGTGAACACCTGCAGTCGTTCGTTGCGCAAAACAATCTTTTTGACGGGTGATCGTTAATAACTCTTCAAAGCTTGCCTGTTGTAATTCACTTTCATAGAAAAGGCTGATATCTTCTTGCTGTTTTGCAATATCCAGGTACAAATGTTTTGCAGCAGGAAGAAAAGAGATCAAAAATTCTTTCCTTTTAGTAAAAATATAAATCCCCGGCTTTATCAATTGCTGATCCAGTACATCCAATAAAGCAAAATTTTTAGCCCCCGATTCCGCAAATGCTTTCAGTAATGAATTGCGCTGTTGTAATACTTTGGTATAAATGATCAGGTGTTGCAGGTAATCAGCATCGAGTTGCGACAGCAATGAATCAAGGAATTTTCTTCGTTCCTCACTGCCACCCGTAATTAGTAACGCATCGTCGGGAGCAATCACTACACAGGGATAGTGGCCTATATGTTGCGAAAATTTATCATACGACTGATCATTAATCGAAAATTCCTTCTTGCCAGTTTCCCGAAGAATGCAAACCGCTTTTTCCTGTTTATCCTGCAATACAAAATTCCCTTCTACCCGAAATCCATTCTTTCCTTGCTGCACCGTATTGGCATCCGTACGGGCAAAATAGCTTTTTGTAAAACACAGGTAATGAATGGCATCCAGCAGGTTGGTTTTCCCAACGCCATTATTACCACAAATACCAACTACACGTTCGGAAAAATCGAAAGAGCGGTTGGTATAGTTTTTAAACTGCAGCAGCGATATGGACCTGAGAGAAAGCATAAAGTTCTGCAAGATAAGTTCTAAGTTTTTAGTTTTAAGTTCTGAAAGCGCATTTCATATTTTCGCTTTTTGCTGTTTATCCCTGCTAAAAAGTGAAGAATATTTGTATTTGTTACGCAGAAACTCATCTTTAGGGGATGGGGCTAAACTTTAAAACCCAGAACTTCAAAACATTGGAACTTTCCCTTATTTTTGCACCTCAAATTTTTTACCCATTGGCTACCAAATTTTCTAAAGAAACCTACCTGTATTGGTACGAGTTGATGCAGTTGATCCGCCAGTTTGAATTAATGGCTGAAGAAAAGTATAAAATGGAAGGTAAGATCCGTGGCTTTTTCCATGCCTATATTGGCCAGGAAGCGATAGCTGCCGGCTGTATGACGGCTACCAAACCGGAGGATATGTTCATTACCGCTTACCGTGATCACGGATTGGCTATTGCAAAAGGGATTTCCGTTGATAGTTGTATGGCTGAACTATATGGCAAAGCAACAGGCTGTGCCAAGGGCAAAGGTGGAAGTATGCACTTCTTTGGTAAAAAAGAAAATTTTTATGGTGGTCATGGTATTGTCGGCGCACAGATTGGAACAGGCGCAGGCCTGGCTTTTGCAGAAAACTACCGCGGCTCCGACAATGTAGTGCTTTGTTACTTTGGGGATGGCGCCGCCCGCCAGGGAATCCTGCACGAAACATTTAACCTGGCTATGCTATGGAAGCTGCCGGTTATTTTTATTTGCGAGAATAATAATTACGCCATGGGTACTTCTGTAGAGCGTACTTCCAACGTAGTAGACATTTATAAACTGGCTGATGGTTATGAAATGCCTGCCGATGTCATTGATGGAATGCAACCGGAAGCTGTTCATGAAGGAGTAGCAAGAGCAGTGAAGAGAGCAAGAGAAAAAGGTGGGCCAACATTACTGGAGATAAAAACATATCGCTACAAAGGCCATTCTATCAGCGATCCGCAGAAATACCGGACCAAAGAGGAAGTAGATGAGTATAAAGGTAAAGACCCCATACAAGTAGTGCGCAAAACTATTCTTGATAATAAATTTGCTACAGAGGAAGATCTGAATGTAATTGATAAGAGAATAGATGAGACCGTAGCGGCCTCAGTAAAATTTGCTGAAGAAAGTCCCTGGCCAAATGATGATGAAGTATTGAAAGACGTATATGTAGATCAGAATTATCCTTTTATTGTGGATTAGGAAACCGGAACTCTGTTCCGGCCGCATTAACGGAACAGAGTTCCGTCACCCGTTCATAACTAACAATCATAATTAATAATCAAATAAAAAAATGTCAGACAAGAAAAACGTGCAGCAGGTTGAAACGGGTGAAGAGGTAATTGCCAAAGCAAAAGACTTTTGGACAAAAAACAGTAAACTCATTTTGGGTGTGGGTACCGCCCTTATATTGCTGGTAGGCGGCTTCTTCGTTTATAAGAATTTCTTTCAAAAACCCAAGGAAGAAAAAGCTGCTGAAGCCATGTTCAAAGCGGAAGATTATTTCCGCAAGGATTCAGTGAATCTTGCATTGAATGGTGATGGCCAGTACCTGGGTTTTTTGAAAATTATCAGCAAATACAGTGGGACGGATGCGGCTAACCTGGCTCATTTTTATGCAGGTAGTTGTTATATCAAATTGGATGATAACGCCAATGCGATCAAACATCTTAAGGACTTCAGCTCAGATGCAAAGCAAATTCAGCAAAGAGCCTACAAACTTTTAGGTGATGCTTCTGCAGACCTTGGCAAAAATGCTGATGCCCTGGATTATTATAAAAAAGCGGCCCGCCATTTTGAAAAAGATGAAGCTAACTCTGCCGAAGCATTGTTTATGGCGGCTTATTTTGCCGACCGAATAATGAAAAATCAGAAAGAAGCTATTGCGTTATTTAAGGAATTGAAAGAAAAATTCCCAAGAACACAGCATGGTTTTGAAGCCGATAATTATTTAGCTCAATTAGGTGTATACAACGTGAATTAATTTTATGGCTGATATAGCAAACAGCAAACTCTTACAAATGGATACAGGCATTCTGAACGTTCAGGATGCCTGTATTGTTTTGGTGAAAACAGAATGGAATGCGACGATAGCAGATGAGTTGGAAAAAGGCGCTATTGCTGAGTTGCAAAAACATCATGTAAAAAAGATCATTACAATTACAGTACCCGGTGCGGTAGAAATTTCATTTGCGATAAAAAGTTTTTGGGAGAATACGGATAAGAAGAAAAGACCCGATGCATTTATCGCCCTGGGCTGTGTCGTTCGTGGCGATACGCCGCATTTTGATTATGTGTGTAAAGCAGTTACTGATGGGATAGTTCAGTTGAATCTCAGCTTACCTGTTCCTGTTATTTTTGGTGTACTGACAGTGAATAATGATGAACAGGCCAAAGAAAGAATTGGAGGGAAACATGGACATAAAGGAGAAGAAGCTGCCATCACTGCTTTGAAAATGATTTCATTGAAACAATCTTTTCTTAAATAAATTTAAATTCTCTCCACCGTATGGCGGAGATGAGGCATGAACGTTCAACTTTTTATTCCCTGTTTTGTCGATCAGCTTTACCCGGATACTGCGTTCAATATGATAAAAGTATTGGAGAAAGCTGGTTGCACGGTGAGTTACAATACCAATCAGACCTGTTGCGGGCAGCCTGCTTTCAATGCAGGCTTTTGGGATGAAGCAAAATCCGTATGCGGAAAATTTTTAAAGGACTTCCAGGGTAGTGATTATATAGTAGCACCCAGTGCAAGCTGTGTAGGTTTTGTCCGCAATTATTATAGCAAACTGTTTGATAATTCATCTTCACATAATGATGTAAAGAATATAGGCACCCGGATATATGAGTTTTCTGAATTTATGATCAACGTGTTAAAAGTTGAAAATATCGGTGCCGAATTAAATGGTAAAGCAACCTATCATGATAGTTGCGCCGGTCTCCGGGAATGTAAAATAAAAACAGAGCCGCGTAAATTGCTATCCAACGTTAAGGGTTTGGAAATAACGGAAATGAATGATGTAGAAACCTGCTGTGGGTTTGGAGGCACATTCGCTGTTAAGTTTGAAGCCATTTCAATAGGAATGGGCGAACAAAAAGTAGAAAATGCGTTAGCAACCGGTGCAGAATATCTTATTTCCACTGATCATTCCTGCCTGATGCACCTGCATGGTTATATTAAACAAAAAGGATACAACCTGAAAACGCTTCACCTGGCTGATGTGCTGGCCAATGGCTGGTAAAAGAACTAAGATTAAGGAGACATAGGGACTCGACTCCGCCAACTTCTACTGTTTTTTCTTTTTGTACGTAAGAAACATTCATCAGCAGTGTTGCCGCCAGCACCAGGCCAATTGATTTGATTGATTTCATAAATTATAGCTTTTAGTTTTTTTAATTAACTGGCTGATTTAATAACCGTCGTAAACAAGTACGGGAAAACGGAAAGTTTTGGTTTTAAAAATTTTAAATTTTATTTCTTCACTTCGTTTTACTTTTGATCCCGATCTTGCCTGTCGGCAGACAGGTAGTTATCGGGACATAAACAATAATTAAACTCATGGCATACTGGCTGGCAAAATCAGAACCTTCCACCTACAGTTGGGATCAATTGGTAAAAGACAAACAAACAGTTTGGGATGGTGTACGCAACTATGCGGCAAGAATTCACCTGAGAGCAATGAAGAAAGGCGATGAAGTTTTGTTCTATCATAGTAATGAAGGAACAGAGATCGTTGGTATAGCTAAAGTGGCAAAAGAAGCCTACCAGGATCCAACAACAACCGATGAAGCATGGGTAGCCGTTGATCTGAAGCCGCATAAAAAAATAAAAAAGCCTGTAACACTGGCACAGGTAAAAGCCGATAAGCGATTAGCAAATATGGCGCTGGTCCGTTTAGGCCGTTTATCTGTACAGCCTGTTACAGATGAGGAATGGAAAATAATAATGGAAATGGCAGGGGAGAAGTGATCGTTGATTACATTGATTAAATAATTTATAATCATGAAGCCGGTTTGTTAAAACCGGTTTTTCTTTTTAAATGTTGGGTTACTTTTTTATTGATTGAGGAATCAATTGCTGAACTCTTCTTCACTAAAAAATATTGCCAAATGAAAAAAGTATTCATCGGGCTGCTTATACTTGCAGCCGGAGCAGCCACTTTCTTTTTGCTCAAAAAAAAAGATAAACCCATTACAGGTCACAACATTCAAAAAGAATGGATCGTTGGAAAATGGAAATTAGATTCAATTATTTTACCAAAAGATTCCAGCGACAATTTTGCAGCAGGCACCCTGGGAATAGTTGCGCCTGATTTAATGAAGTATCACTATGAATTTAAAAAAGAAGGTGCTATTTCTTTTTCATTGGGAGATTCGTTAATGAAGGATAGCTCCCGTTATGAATGGAACAAAAAAGATCAGTTAATATGGAAAGAAAATCCTGCTGATACATCCGGAGATATCTTTAATGTTTCGCTACTTAACAAGGACAGTCTTACGCTGCAATCAGAAGACAACGCCACCTTATTATTCAGGAAGCTGAAGTAATAAAGTTTTACTGTTTTTGTGCAAAAACAAATTCTTCGCATCTCTTCATCATACTAAATCAATCACCATGAATTTTATCCGACTGACTGCAATCATTGCAGTTACGCTGACTGCCTTTGCCTGCGATTCAAAGAAGAATTCACTAAATTCTTTGGAAAGAACAATAAATACAGATCAAAAAGAAATTGGGCTTGCTGATCTCAAGATTGAAGAAGAAGAAAGAAAAATCGACAAGGAAGAATTTTATGCAGACAGTGTTGGGAAACCACAAGTGCCGGGCGATAAACAAAAACAACAACAGCAACAAAAAGAGCCTGCTATCAAACCTGATTGGGATAAAAAAATAATCAAAACAGCTTCTTTGAATTTGGAAGTAAAAGACTACAATACATTTTACTCTTCTCTTCGTGAGAAGGTAAGAGCAGCAGGAGGTTACATAGCTCAGGAAGAGCAAAGCCAATCTGATTATAAAATTGAAAACTCTCTTACCATCAAGGTTCCGGTAGATCAGTTTGATAATGCAGTTGTACAATTGACTTCCAATACAGAAAAACTCAATGAAAAGAAGATCACTTCACAGGATGTAACAACAGAAGTAGTTGATACAAAATCAAGAATGGAAGCAAAGAAGCAGGTGAGGTTGCGTTACATAGACCTGCTGAAACAAGCAAAAAATATGGAAGAAATATTGAGTGTGCAATCTGAGATCAACGGCATACAGGAAGAAATAGAATCAGCGGCTGGAAGAATAGAATACCTGGGTCATTCATCTACATTCAGCACGATAAATCTCACCTATTATCAAATATTGAATTCGTCAGCAAAAGACACAGATAGCCCTTCCTTTGGAACAAAATTGAGCAGTGCGTTCAAAAGCGGGTGGAGCTGGATAGGTGATCTGTTTGTAGGATTAGTTTCCATCTGGCCTCTATTCTTACTGATCTTCATTGCAGTCATAGTCTATAAAAGAACAAAACTACAAAAGCCAAAACAAGCTTGATGAACAGATATGGCATACTTTTGAATTATACCATACCTGTTTTGACAATAGTACTAAATTTGAATCATGTCAAAGAAAAAATTGGTTGTTCTCACGGGTGCAGGCATCAGTGCCGAAAGCGGATTAAAAACTTTTCGTGACAGCGATGGCCTTTGGGAAGGATATGATGTAACGGAAGTAGCTACTCCCCGTGGCTGGAAAAAGAACCCGCAATTGGTTTTGGATTTTTATAACATGCGGCGCAAGGATGTTGCTGCTGCTAAACCCAACGCTGCTCATATTGGTTTAGCTGAACTGGAAAAAGATTTTGCTGTAACGATCATTACCCAAAATATAGATGACCTGCATGAAAGGGCCGGTTCCACCAATGTTTTGCATTTGCATGGCGAAATATTTAAAATGAGAAGCGAAAAAGATGAACAACTCATTTATGAAATCCGTGGAGATATAAAACTGGGCGATACGGCAGAAGATGGAAAACAACTGCGTCCCAATATTGTGTGGTTTGAGGAACCCGTTCCAATGATCGAAGAGGCAATCCCTGTTGCATACAATGCGGAAATTTTTGTCGTCGTAGGTACTTCGCTGGTTGTTTACCCCGCTGCGGGGCTGATAAATTATGTCCCTGCTCTTGCGCCAAAATATATTGTGGACAAACAAGTGCCGTTTACTTCAAATTTTCAAAACCTTACTGCGATTGAGAAACCGGCGACAGTAGGAGTGAAGGAATTGCGGAAATTGTTAAAAGAATTTTGCTAATTGCTATGCCGCTCTTCAAACGCTACACCATACAATTCCAATTCTTTTAACACCGGTTCATAAATTTCTTTTATAATCGGAATATGCAAACCTGTAGTTGTAATAGTGTCGTTCAATATCAACTTAGCGGCGATTCCCAATGGCAATCCTACCGTTTTAGCCATAGCAGTATGCAAACTATTTTCGCCTTTTACTATAAGGGAACTTCTGATTTCAGACTTCCTGCCTCCTGCTTCATACTCAAATTCATGGAACATAACGATCATGTCTTTGTCGTGCTGCATCAGGTATAATTTATTTTCAAGAACAAATTGCAATACATCAGCTGAGCTGGTAGCGGTAAGAGGAATATTATCCTTTCCCAATAAGCCCAGGTATTCAAACAGATCTTTTACCAGTTCCTTATCTTCATCCTTTACAAATTGATCTGAAAATTCACTGAAATTTTTGGCAGTTGTATGTATTGATATGCTTTTATCCACCCATTCACGGTAACTGATATGCTTTACAGCAATGGCAGCGGCTGATTTATCTTCATCTGTCAGAAATGCTTTTACTATATAGTTCCATCCTTTGCAAAACGAAGGATAACGCAATGTTGTTCTTATAAACGTAGAAGTTTCTTCCAGGTCATATACAGGAATATAGGACAATGAATCCCTGTTGGGATAAAAAGCAAGCTCTTGCAGCCCCGGAATATTTACCGTTTCATTATTTTCAAAAACCGAAGCATACGGCACATTAAATATTTCATTATTTTTTTTAAAAATAGCACCGGCTTTTCCTGCCAGCACTATATTCCTCGGGTTCCAGCTTATTTTATAGTGCCAGGGATTATTATCACTTTCAGGTGCTACCAATCCGCCGCAATGTGATTTAAAGGAGGTTATTTTTCCCCCTTTTGCATGAATGCTATCAATCAATTTCATCGCACTCATATGATCTATGCCGGGATCAAGTCCCATCTCACATAAAAAAAGAAGTTTTTTATTTTCGATCTCAGACTGCATGCTTTTTATATCATCATCAACATATGATGCAGTAAGCAGGTTTTTTGAAAAATGTATGCAATCTTTTGCTACTTTACTATGCAGGGCGGGGGGCAGCATGGAGATAACAATATCCGCCTTGCTGATATATTTTTCTCTTTTATCATCATCCATAATATCAAAAGAAACAGCAGTACCAAAAGAAGAATTATTTATCTTATCCAATGCCAGTTGAAGATTAGCATCAGCGACAGTCAGTTTCCAATTTTCTTTTTGCGCATTCGTCAGCAGGTAATCAATCAAAACAGTTGCTGATTTTCCTGCTCCAAACAAAAGTATTTGCTTCATTCAGCAAATATATAAATCAGTATAAACCTATTGGCACTTTATTTGAGAATTCAATAGTAACTTCCAAAGAACAAACAAAACAATTTTAAATAACTTATTTATGAAAAAAACAATCTTAGCCTTTGCCCTTTTAATAACCACGGCATCTTTTGCACAGAACTTTTCAGGTGGTATAAAAGCAGGGGCCAATTTTTCCAATTTTACAGGAGGCGATTTTGACGCCGTGAAGAAAAAAGCTATCGTGGGATTTCATGGCGGTGGTTTTTTAAATTTTTCATTTGGGGCATTATCTCTACAACCGGAAGTGCTGGTATCTACACAAGGCGCCCGTATTGACAGTGCTAACAAGAGCTATGATTGGAAAGTGACTTATGCCACTATTCCTGTCATATTAAAATACAGAACCGCAACTGGTTTTTACCTGGAAGCAGGTCCGCAGGTTGGATTTAAACTTAGTGAAAACGTATCCGATGAAACAATAGAGGATTTCGCCAAAGGACTTGATCTTTCCGCAGCGGCTGGCTTAGGATTTCAAACAAAGGGAGGTTTGGGTATTGGTGCCCGTTATCTTGTTGGGCTTTCTAAAGTAGGGGATTTTGATCCTCCAAAAGGTATTGATCCTGATTTTAAAAACAGTGTAATACAGGTTGGTGCCTTTATTACATTGGGAAAATAAGGTTTTTATATCCCAGGCAAAGCCGTAAAGAACAAACTAAAAAGCCTTCCGGAAATCGGGAGGCTTTCAATTATTTTTCATACTGCATACTGCTGCTACTATTGATTAAGCCGACTTAATCCCTGTTAAGGACCCGTACCAGCCACGGAATCGCTGTTTTGCTTGCTGTCAATATTAATAATTTTATACGCTACTTTTATTCCCCGGTTAGTATCAGCCACCCTGATAGTTGAAGATGCATTAGGTGCAATAGTTTTGAATTTGATATTTTCCGTTCTTAAAGGTTCCTCACTCGGTTTCAGATACTGCAGTTCCACTATTACATTATCCAATTCGTATTTTGAATTATTGGTGACTGTAATATAAAGATTACGGATACCACCAAAAGCTACCCGTTTATAATCATTACTTGCAACAGACACCAGGTTGTATAAACTGTTCTTGCCAGGTTTCATAACAGCTTTTTCTTCAACATCACTAACATTATTATTATTTCTGACCTTTCGGTTTCTTTCGCCGGTTACAGGATCAACTTCAGCAGGCTGGGGAGCAACTTGTCTTTGAGGAAATTCTTCTCTTTCTTTTGGAACAATCAGCATTGTTTCTTTTCTTATCCTTACTGTTGCCGGCTCTTCATTGAATTGTGCAGCCTCATTCATTTTTTGATAAGGCTCTTGCTCATCGGTTTTATTTTTTTGAACGGAGGGATCAATTGCTGATTCATCTTCTTGTAAAGATCCGGAGGCAGGCTCATTGACCTGGTTATTGGTAACAAGGGGAGAAGTCTGCAACAGTTGATCAACAACTTTATCTCCCTTTCCTGGTTTCGACTTAATAATAAATCCTGCTACTATTCCTAAAACAACCAGACCACCAAATACAGCAACTTTTTTAAGCAGGTTTATCAAAATACCTTTTTTTGCTTTTTTGTCTTTTCGTTGCTGCAATGTTTTTACATACATTTCTTTTATGTCATCAAGCGGCTGGGAATATTTTATCTCAGCAGTTGCCGGGTTTTCAGTAATTGAAATGGTAGGAGCGGGGAGTGGTGTTTCCTGTACCGCTGGTTGTATGCTTTTTTTCACTTCCACCTTTTTTTGATCAGGAAGAGTGACAAAAACTGATTTTTTGGGAACGAACTTTATTTCTTCTTCTTTTTTTGCAGCAGGGATGTAACGGTTATGTTCTTCATTGATAGCAGGGGAATCTTCTTTTGCAATGGGAGTATTTCGTGGATACTCGTTGACTATGGGAACTGATTTCTCTTTTTTCTCTTCATTATTTTTTTTGTAAAACCTATCGAAAGGTTGTTCTTCCACCGCAGGGGCGAAGGGTTTTAATTCTTCTACTTCGCTGGGATAGCGCCAGGCGGCGCTTTTACCCTGCACCCACACAAGGTCGTACGGTTTTAATCCGAAATTGAGCAGATCATCCATGGTAAATGGACCGCTTTCCTTATTATCCCGGAGTAATAAATAACTTGCCATCTTCCTGTTCTCTTTGGTAGTGCTAAGTAAACGAAAATTTGGGCCGTCAAGTGCCAAAGGGTTGTTATAAATAAGCATTTCTAACACTTTGTATAATAATCCACAAGGGTGGAAAAATAGGGTAAAAAACAGTTTGTTTTGTCAGGTTTTAAGCTTCAAAAAAGGTAGATTTGCGAGCCTTTGTAATCACCTGCCGGTGAAACTTTAATAAAGGCAGAAACCCCCGGAAAAAGAATACGAATAACAGAACATGGAAGACAATTTTGAACCGCAGGAAACGAGTGATATTAACAGAATTATCCCCGTTAACATAGAAGAACAGATGAAGACGGCCTACATTGACTATTCAATGTCCGTCATTGTTGGCCGTGCCTTGCCCGATATCCGGGATGGCTTAAAACCCGTTCACCGCCGCATCCTGTATGCGATGAATGAACTGGGTCTCCGATCCAACCGGCCTTATAAAAAATCAGCCCGTCTTGTAGGAGAAGTTTTAGGTAAGTATCACCCGCATGGTGATATGTCTGTATATCATGCCATGGCCCGTATGGCCCAGGAATGGAATATGCGATACATGATGGTAGACGGCCAGGGAAACTTTGGTAATGAAGATGGCGATGGACCGGCGGCAATGCGATATACAGAGGTAAGATTGCAAAAAATTACTGAGTATATGCTGGAAGATCTCGACAAAGAAACAGTCGACTTCCAACTCAACTTTGACGACTCAGAAAAAGAACCTACCATCCTGCCTACACGGATCCCTTTGCTATTGATCAATGGTTCAAGCGGTATTGCCGTTGGTATGGCTACTAATATAATGCCGCACAATCTTACCGAGGTTATTGATGGATGTATTGCCTTTATTGACAATCGGGAGATCACTATTGATGAATTGATGCAGCATGTAAAAGCTCCTGATTTCCCAACCGGTGGAATTATTTATGGTATGGACGGAGTAAAATCTGCTATGCATACCGGACGTGGCCGTGTTGTATTACGTGGTAAGCTGCATGTAGATGCCAAACCCAGTGGCCGTGAACAGATCATCATCACACAGGTACCCTACCAGGTAAACCGCGATGAACTGACGAACAGGATCGGTGTATTGGTAAATGAAAAAGTAATTGAAGGCGTTGCACACGTCAACAATGAATCGAATAATAAGGAAGGTACTAGGGTAGTTATTGATCTGAAAAGAGATGGGGTTGCCAATCTTATCATTAACCAGTTGTATAAGCATACCGATCTGCAAACATCTTACGGTATCAATAATGTAGCTATCGTAAAAGGAAGGCCCAGAACACTGAACGTAAAAGAGATGATCAGTGAATTTGTGGAATTCCGTCACGAAGTAGTTGTACGCCGTACGCAATATGAATTAAGAGAAGCGGAAAAAAGAGCTCATATATTAAGAGGATACATGATCGCTTTGGATCATCTTGATGAAGTGATCGCATTGATCAGGGCATCTTCTACTCCTGATATTGCGAAAGATAACCTGGTAAACGCCGGATGGGGATTGGACGAGATCCAGGCAAAAGCCATCCTGGAATTACGTCTCCAAAGGTTGACAGGAATGGAGAGGGATAAAATAAAACAGGAGTATGATGAATTAATGAAATTGATTACCCACCTGAAAGATATCCTGGCGAATGAAGGAATGAGGTTCGATATCATCAAAACCGAGCTCCTGGAAATCAAAGAAAAATTTGGCGACGAAAGAAGATCGGAGATCACTTATCTTGATAATGAGATGAGTCTTAAAGATCTTATCAAAGAAGAAGACGTGGTGATCACCATATCTCACCTTGGCTATATCAAACGTACACCGGTTGAGGAATACCGGGCGCAAAAAAGAGGTGGCCGTGGCGCTATGGGCGGCAAAACAAGAGAGGAGGATTATATAGAACATCTTTTCGTTGCTTCCACACACCATACCCTTTTGTTCTTTACCGAAAAAGGAAGATGCTACTGGTTGAATGTATACCAGGTACCGGAAGGAGAGAAGTCAGGCAAAGGAAGAGCTATACAAAACCTGATGCAATTGCCTCCTGATGATAAAGTAAGAGCCATTATTGATGTTCAGGATCTCAAGGACGAGGAGTTCGTCAAATCACATAATATCGTACTTTGTACAAAGAAAGGAATTATCAAAAAAACAGAGCTGCAGGATTTCAGCCGTCCACGTTTAACCGGAGTAAATGCTATTAATATTATAGAAGGGGATGAATTACTGGAAGCGAAAATGACCGATGGTAAATGCGAGATCATGATGGGAGTGAAGAGTGGAAGAGCTATCCGTTTTTCTGAAGCAAAAGTGAGAGCTACCGGTCGCGGAGCTATTGGAGTAGCAGGAATTGAAGTCGATGATGCTAATGACGAAGTAGTTGGTATGATTTGTGTAAATCCTGAAACGGATGCATCAAAGACTGTATTGGTAGTGAGTGAAAAAGGATTTGGTAAAAGAACGAAAGTAGATGAATACAGGTATACCAACCGGGGCGGAAAGGGTGTTAAAACTATTAGTGTAACGGAAAAAACAGGTAAGCTTGTAGGTTTGCTTGCGGTAGATGAATCACAGGATCTGATGATCACTTGTAAAAGTGGTGTTACTATCCGGATGAGAGTAGCTGATGTCAGCGAGCAGGGAAGAGCGACACAGGGTGTGAAACTAATAAGACTGGATGAAGGGGATGAGATAGCAGCCATTACTCAGATAGACGACCAGGAACAGCCTGATATAGAAATAACTGAACCCCCGGTAAACGGTGTTGAAGGTGACGCAACTGATGCAGGCGAAAATCCATCTTTAGACGACACAACAGAAAAATAAGCGAAATATTTTATTAAATTTTAAGTCAATTGAACATATGAAAAAAATCACTTTAGCCTTACTGATGCTCATGGTTGCTTTTTTTGCAAAAGCGCAAAGCTATGATGAGATCAAACAATTTTTATTACTTGGTCAGTATAAAAAAGCAAAAGAGGATGTAGATAAAAGAATGACCAATGCGAAATTTGCCGGAAAAGCAGAAGCTTATATTTTGAAGGCTGCTATTTATTCCGCACTTGCCGCAGACAGTGCTACGCAGTTGACACCTGAAGCTGCTGGATTGCGGGCCGAATCAGAAGCCGCTTTTAAAAAATACCAGGAAATGGATCCGAAAATGGAGTTGAGTAAAGATCCTGTTTATCAGAACGCTCCGGCACGCATTTATACCAATCTTTTTTCAATGGGGTATAAGCAGTATGAAGAAAAAAAATGGGCGGAAGCATTTGAAACATTTAAAAAAGTAGATAGCTATTCCGGTATTCTGAACGAACTGAAATTGCTTAATACGCCTCTTGACACCAACGTAATTATTCTTGCCGGTATTACTGCGGAACAAAGCAATCAAAAAGATGAAGCGGCAAAGTATTATGGAAAATTGGCCGATGCTAAAGTGACCGGAGCAAACTATGAAAGTATTTACCGCTTCCTCGTTACACACAATTTTACAAAAAAAGACATGGCTGGTTTTGAAAAGTATAAAGCATTAGGTAAAGAACTTTATCCTCAAAGTGAATTTTTCACGTACGATAAAACAGATTTTGCTGTAGGACTTGAGTCAGGATTTGACGCAAAAATGAAATCCCTGGATGAAGTGCTGGCTAAAGACCCTACCAACTACAAAGCGAATTTGTCAATGGGACAGTTGATCTATGATACCTTAAATTCTAAAGTAGAAGGAGCGGTAATGCCTGCCAATGCTGAAGAGCTGGAGAAAAAAATGGTAATTGCATTTACTGCCGCTGGTGAAGCGAAGGGTGATGAAGCATTGCCTTATCTTGTTATCGGAGATTATTTTGTAATGCTGAAAGCAGAAAAATTGAAAAGGTCCGATAAAAAATATGGTGAATACCTGGAAGCAGGACGGGTTCCTTATGAAAAAGCGGCGGCCGCTTTTGCTAAAAAAGGCGTCGGCAGCCTTAACGGAAGCGATAAACAACAATATAAAAAAGCGGCTGGTTTCCTGGAAGATATTTACAATTTTAAAAAAGAACAGGCCAAAGGAAAACCTGCTGACATAGCTAAATTTACCGCGGAAGCAAAGAAATGGGGTGACCTGTACCTGAGTATAAAATAAGTTTCTGGATAATAATGAGATTTGAGAGCCGTCTCGCTTTAAGTGAGACGGCTTTTTATTTTTTCAGGTCGAAAAACAAGGCCGTGTAAAAAGTACTGATGAGCCAGGCAACAAACCAGAAAAAAACAGCCGCGCATAATGGCCATACCAGGTAAGTAAATAAGGGGCTTCTATACCATTTAGTTTCATTATCGCTGGCTTGATTGTTATCACCTGGCAGCGGCAGATTCATCGTATGAGAAGGACGGGGCTTATTCACTAAGATCAGGTCACCTTTTTCCGAAACGACGGTTGAGCTTATATCATGGATGCCCAGGGAGGCGAGTACCGGTTTTCGGTTCAGGACAAGGATTTCAGCTTCCGCAAAACTATGAGCGGCCATTATTTCCGGGTTTAGTTTAGTAA
>JAKFEJ010000728.1:0-2361 GCA_036675745.1 Chitinophagaceae bacterium
AAAAAATGCCCCGATTATTTCGTGGCATTTTAGTTTCATAGGCTTTTATTACTCACCCGTTATCAATAACATAAATTATCAACAAGGTATTGCGCTTCTCCATAGGTTAACCAGTAGTCTGTTACTTCACCGCGGATAATAGTTCCGTCTGAACGGTTATACATATCCCTGTAACCCCGCCTGCTAAAATCCCCATACACCACACTTCCTTCATAAGGTGTAAACCCACTGGATGATCTGATGACCGTGTAACCATTGTATGTTTCCACAACATAGTAAGGGCAGTATGAATCGCTATATACTACTTCACTCCTTTCCTTGCTTAACCAATAGTCTTCATCATAACCATAGTCAGCACCTCTTTTGGAACAAGCCGCCAGCAAAACGGCGGATAAAATTATAAATGATGATATTGTAAAAAACTTTTTCATGGTATTCGGGTTAAGGTTAAAATTTTATTTTCTGTTTAAATTGTTATTGATAAGACTGTGCCATAGTTTGAAAGGTTGAAAACCCGCTTGTTAAAATGAATTAAAATTCTTTGTCATTTTATCATTATTTGTTAAAGAAAATGTACAAGAGATGTTAATGCTTACCGTAATTTAGAGATATGAAAAATTTAATCCTTGCAATTGCATTGCCTTTGTTGTGGCTTCAGAAAAGCCATTCACAGGAGAACTATCTTATTGTTGGTACATATACCGGCGGAAAGAGTGAAGGTATTTATGTTTATAAATTCAACAGCGGAGATGGCAGCTACAAAGAAGTAAGTCATGTAAAAACTTCCAACCCTTCTTTTGTAACTGTTTCACCCGATGAAAAATATGTTTATGCGGTGCATGAAGATGCCAGGAATGGCCAGGGTGGAGAAATTTCAGCTTTTTCTTTTGATAAAGAAAAAGGAACACTGACATTAATTAATCAACAACCGACAGAAGGAGATCATACCTGCTATGTAGAAATAGATAAAACGGGTAAATGGGTTTTTGCAGGTAACTATAGCAGCGGCAGTTTATCAGTTCTTCCGGTGAATGCTGATGGCAGCCTTGGCATTGCAACAACACATATTAATCACACCGGTTCAGGACCCAACAAAGACCGGCAGGAAAAACCACATGTACACTGTACTAAGATCTCACCTGATAACAAATGGCTTTATGTTCCCGATCTTGGTATTGATAAAGTAATGATCTATGCATTTGATGAATCCACAGGAAAACTTACTCCCGGTTCTCAACCATTTGCTAAATCACAACCGGGTGCAGGGCCGAGGCATATTACTTTTCATCCGAATGGGAAATACGCTTATTTAATAGAAGAACTTACCGGGCATGTTGTCGTTTATCAATATCAAAATGGGCAACTGAAACTATGGCAAAGGACAAGCTCTTTACCCCGTGGACAAGAAGGTTATGCGGGAAGTGCGGATATTCATGTCTCGCCGGATGGTAAATTTTTATATGCTACCAATAGGGGCGATTTTAACAATATAGCTATTTTCAAAGTAGACAAGAAGAACGGAAGAATAAGTATAATTGGTTTTCAATCTACATTAGGAAAGACTCCACGTAATTTCAATTTCGACCCTTTCGGTAATTATTTATTGGCTGCTAACCAGGATAGTGATGAGATTGTGATCTTTAAACGAAATACAAAAACCGGCTTGCTTACCGATACAGGAAAAAAAATTGAAGTAGGAAAACCAGTTTGCATTAAATGGATCTCAACCAACTAAAATTATATGGAAATAAAACCAATCTTTCCTTCGGAAAAACCAAAAGGACATTATGCACCCGCTATCGTTCATAATGGGATCGTATATGTAAGCGGGCAACTACCGTTGGACGCCAATGGTGAAGCCCAATTAGGAAACATAGAAGAGCAAACTACACTGTGCATGAAAAACATGGAAACAATATTAAAAGCAAGTGGCAGCGATCTGAATCATGTTTTAAAAGTAAGTGTGTTCATCTCCGATATTAGCAACTGGGCCAAATTCAATGAAACATTTGCAAAGATCATGGGTGATCACCGCCCTGCCAGGATCGTAGTGCCCTGCAACCTGCTGAACCGTGGATGCGGAATTGAAATTGATTGCATAGCGGCATTACCTGAAAATAATAAATGAATATCACAGAATCTGTCTAAAAATGATTTTGAACTTCCATAGCAAAAATAAATATGCCACGGATACACGGAATACAAGAAAATAAAACTTCTTCCGTGTATCCGTGGCAATAATATCGAAATTTAGACAGCTTCACAGGGTGCTAATTATTTTCCACCCAGCTTTGATATTCTTGATCTGGCTTTATTAAAAACATTTCTTCCTTTATCAATTCCTTTGCGCAACTCTTTTTG
>JAKFEJ010000724.1:0-2360 GCA_036675745.1 Chitinophagaceae bacterium
CCGCCTTTATATTCTTTTATTATTTCATAACAGTTATTTCCTGTTTGACGATTGATCAATTTCATCAACACCCGTCCCTGGTAAACAGACAGGTTAGAAAGAGGTTCAGAAAAACTTTTTCTCAACTCTTTTTCCCTGGATTTAATGTATTCTTTTCTTTGTTTTTTACCTTTTACCGTTGCCAGTTTTGCATTAATGTCATTAATTGTATGACCCGCTACCCTGGCATAGGGGTAGGTTACATAAACTGCATTGCGCAATCTTGTCCATTCAGCGATCAGCTTTTCGAGTTTTTTGGGTGGTAATTTCGATACCCATACCATCCCTTCTTCTTTATATGATTGCATTTCCTGCTGATACCAGATGGCATCAACCATAATAGTATCATTGGGTCCCCATTTTTTTGACCTTTCGGTAAAAGAAGGCATTGGTGAAATAGTGTCTACAGGAACTTCAACAGGCGTGATCTGTGCAGGTAATTGTGCCCCTGCCAAAAGCAGGAGTATCCACAGGGCAGCTATTCTTATTGATCTGTATAATTGAATACGGCGCATCCGGCCTAAATTTAGGAAAACTATTTATGCTGAACAAGACAGCAAAACAAGATTTATCGCTGTTTTGAATATGTGAAAGTTTTAACTTTCTGCACGAAGGCGGTTTACCTGTATACGGCGGACCATACTGATAATAATGCCGATAGCTGTAATAATGATGCCCAGCCATAATACGTTGATAAAAGGAAATTTATAAGCCTTCAGGGTTACATACTCTAAAATGGCGCTGGACTCTTTGACGCCAATATCCGCACCGGTGCCATCATCTTTAATACTATTGATACGAACGATCAGGCTTTCCGACATAACCGTGTCCGGCATGGCGAATGAATTTCCTTTCTGGCTGATCAGTAAAGGTTCGGCTGTATAACTGGTTTTATTAAAGGAGTGAACCTTCAGGCTGGCAACAGTCGCTTTGTCACCCGGCTGAAACCCTTCAAACGGCATATTGTCTTTGGTAGCGATCTTTTCCAGCACCAAAAACCCTTTTGAATAAAAAATACTGTCGCCAATTTTTACCTGGTTACTTTTAAAGCTTACAGTGTCCTGGTTTTTTTCAGGATTGGGTAATGCTGATATATAAGTGAATACATCATGATCCCAATAATGCCTTGAGTCAGGATTCGCCATCAATCCTTCATTGCCTTTATAATTTACAAATGCATTAGGCCGCAATGTAAATTCTTCATCATCCGTCCGGCTTTTGAAGTGTATCTTATAATACCACTGTTGTTTTTTCGGATGCGCTGAATCACCTAAATACTCTACATCAAATTTTCCCATCTTCATGGGCAAACCTTTTATCAGTGTCAGGTTCTCCCCGGTCTTTTCTTTGCTTTCCGTGCCAAAATCAATGGCAATGCCGCTGGTATTATGAGAGAGTATTTCTTTTTTTGCAGAAGATAATAATATGCCCAGTAATACCAGGCCAAAACCGACATGGGAAATAGAACCGCCGGACAATTTTAATTTTCCTTTCATGCCCAGCCAGATATAGGCTGCATTCGCAACAACAGCATAAATGCTGCAGGCTACAGCCAGCCAGATAGCGCCGAGATAACCAGCGCCGTGTTTATCATAATTAATATCGCCAAAAACAAGCACCAGTGTAGCCAGTACAACCGCAACCGCTGTAGGTATTCCTATTTTTTTCCAGAAAGCTTTGCCGGTTGTGCTCTTATATTTTAAATATTGGGTAACAGCAGTCAATATTCCAATAATAATAGCAACGAAGATCTGTATCTGGTTATAGGCCATTTCTTCATCTTCCGGTGCTGCTAATTTTATATCGAAAATTTTATTGATAACTGGTAACGATGTTTTGCTGATAATAACAATGGCGGATAAAAAGAAAACCAATGCGCCAATGAACATCCAGAATTCACGGGAGTTACCGCTTTCTTCTTTGGTGATCGCCGGTACTTGTTTTTGTATCTGGTAAATAATAAATCCAAGGCCGATAATAATTGTCAGGAATGCGATAGCAGGAACATTAATAAAATAAGAAGCCAAAAGAAGAACAATACCGCAGGCTCCTGTTATCACTCTTTGATTGGATGTAGTTGCTACCAGGAAAGCAGGCAGCCACGTAAATACATAGAGCAACAAATACAATTGTCCATTCATTCCCAGGTCAGTAAAGGCATGTACGGATGCTTCGCCCAGAATACCGCTTCGGGTAAGAAATGTAGAGTAAAGTATAAAAATGAATGTCAGGAAAAGAAACAAATAAGTTGATCGCTGCGAATGGCCGCTATGCTTATAAATGAGTAATGTATGTACTCCCGCTACCAATATCAACCAGGG
>JAKFEJ010000094.1:0-15945 GCA_036675745.1 Chitinophagaceae bacterium
GTTGTACCGGATATTTTCAAATGAAGAAAGCTGATGATCGGAAAGATGCAGCGTTTTTATAGTTAATGCCGCTAAGCCATTGTTTATATGCAGATCATTTCCACTGGCCTTCAACCCGGCTATAAAGGGCTTTTGATCAGCACCCGTTGAAAGTTCGTCCGCTTCAAGTTGCTGAAAAATTAAAGAAATTTTTTTAGATCCTTCATTGGCAACGATGTTTGTATTTCTCCCTTTTATTTTTTTTAAATTAAAAACAGGGACGCTGTTTTTAGCCTGACCAGGAAAAGAAGCCACCCTTATAGTAGCCTGGTCCCAACTGATACCGCTGATAGCCGTATGCTGGATCTTATCATTGATGATCATCGAATTGATAGCAACTGATCCCGCATTAATATCCAGTACATCTTTATTTTTTACATGAATATTTCCTGCATGAAAATGGTTGTTCTGTTCACCACCGGTAAAGTTAACATCGGTAAGATCAGCAGTTATATCTCCCATTTGAAAAGAACCTTTTTTAAAGAAAAGTTCAGTCACAGAACGTTGAATGTTCTGTAATTTTTTTGAACCAACCAGTTGTTTGGCAAGCACAGACATATTTGCGTTTTCAAGTTGCAGCCGGGCATTGTTTTTAAAAACAAGGTTGATCTGTCCATTACTGATATTCAGATTCTCCAATTGCATGAAGCTGCCAATCCCTGCCAAGGTTTGAAAAATATCCTGCGTATTATAACGTTTATTGTCTGCTATTTTATAGTCAATGACCGGCCGGTACAATGTTACCTTTTCAGCCTTTAGCTTTTGTTCAAAAACAAGTTCATCCCAGGATAAGCCTTGCAGTTCAAATTGTGGCATGCGAAGGCTATTGAATGGTTTATTATTTTTAAGTTCCTGGTAAGTAAAATTGCTGAGACTTATCCTGTTGTTATAAAGAAGTATACTGTCAAATTGAATAGAATAACTGCTATCTCTTAAGAAGTTTTCGTAATTGCGGATAGCCATTACAAATTTTTCTACTGTTAATGGTTTGGGATTGTTCTTTTTTATCTGTAATCCCTGCAATTCAAAATTATTATGATCGGAAGTAAAAGAGCTTGGCCTTCCTTCCCGCATTGTATTGATGTCAAAAGAGCCATTCTCCACCACTACAAATGCCAGTTGCATATCTCCTGTCAATTCCTGTATCAATTCATCAAGTTTTGGAAGAGATTTAGCCGGCCCAATTCTTTTTTCCAGGTCTACATCAAGGCGGAAGCGGGGGTTTATACAATAAACAGAATCTGCTTTAATGATCTCGCTATGATAAAGGGTACTGAAATCAATATTTGTCATTTGTAGTTTGTCAAAGAAAATACTGAAAGAATTAGTAGCGCTATCACCTTTGGTAGCTACAACCGTACAACTATCAAATTCAACCATCCTGTTAAGGATATTAATACGAAAATTGCTGAAACTTAACCGGTGTCTTCCATCGGGGAATAGAATATTCTGATTGCGGGTATGTAAAGCAACATTGTCGCTGAATAATATTTTTTGTTTACCAACAGGCTGACTGGTATCTACCTGCAGGTTATCCAGGTGAAAGTCAATATTGGTAATGATAACAGGAGGTTCCTCAGGTCTTATTTTATTAATGAGGGAAAACCTGCCATTTTCGATCTGGAAGCGGTTTACTTTTAATACTTTCAGGGCATCCTGGATAGAATTATATATGCGGCCCATTTCCTGGGGGATCGACAAACTGGTATCTGATGTTGCTGTAGTATCTTTTATGGATCGTAACCGGGTAACCCTGATATCGGGATTGAAAAGATGTATGGAGTCGATCAATATCTTTTTTTCAAAAACCAGGGGAAAGATTTCTCTTACCCTGATGTTGATCCTGTCTACACTGAATTGGTAGGAAGTGGCTGCGGCGGTATCGGAAGAATAAAAAACACTTTTGCGCAACTCCATTTTATAATTAAACCAGTTGAATTTAAAGTTATCAACTTTCAGTTGCAGCTTACCATTGGATTGTGAACTAACCATGTCTTCTACCAATCGTTCTGCATGGTTTATGAACCAGAAATGGAACGACGTCATCAATACCAGGATACCGCCCAGTATAAAAGCGGTGATCTTCAGAAATTTTTTTGATATGAATTGCGCCGTCAAGGTGCGGAAAAATTAAGACCTGAATTTAATGAAAATAGGCGAGGTAAAAAACACAAAATCAGTTAAATACGTTATAAGCTATCATAGAAACGTATAAGCGGCGGAGAAAGTTACTTTTTTGCTATTCAAAGTTTTCCATGATGCTCTTGCAGGTAATTATCAAAATGATCGCCCCAATAGGAGATATCACTGATCATTGATAGAAATTCATCGTAGTCCATTCCATCGATATCCCTTTCAGCAATGACGCACAATAATTTTTTATCGGGGATAATACTAAATTTTATTCCCATATGCCGTGTATTTAACTCCAGCGCTTTTTGAAAAACTTCAAATTGCGTTATGGGGTTAACGGGAATCGGGTAAAGAGGAGCAAAGCAACGTATGAAAGTACGGACTGTTCCATCGTTAGTTTCCGTATTGGTCAGAAACACTTCGATGGTAGAAGACCCTCTTGAAAAATACCAGGCGCAGGTTTTCGCATTATAAATAGCATCGGCATGAGTGCCTATGTCTCTGCATAAACGGTGGATATAAGCCTGAACAAATTCAATCGTAGACATGAATAATGCCTTATGTACCGGAATAAGATTAGCTCACTGAAGATCCATTGGAGGTCGCTTCATCCGGATTTATAAATTTTAATTTACCATCGGCGTCTTCCGCCATCAGTATCATGCCATTGCTTTCAATTCCTCTCATTTTACGCGGTGCCAGGTTAGCTACTATTACTACTTGTTTGCCTACAATAGTTGACGGTTCAAAGTGTAATGCTATACCGGATACAATCGTTCTTTTTTCAAAACCAAGATCAACTTCCAGTTTCAACAATTTATCAGCCTTCTCCACTTTTTCTGCAGTAATAATAGTGCCTACTTTCAGATCCAATTTTGCAAAGTCGTCGTACTGAACTTGGGGTTTGAGGTTCGGGGTTTGAGGTTCGGGGTTTGAAGTTTGAGGTTTGATGTCTGATGCCTGACTTCCAACTTCTGACTTCTGACTTCCGGTATCTGCTTTCACTAATCCACTTCTCAACTTCTCAACTTGTAAACTTATCTCCGCATCTTCTATTTTTCTGAATAATAATTGCGGTTCTCTTAAACTATAACCAACACTCAGCAGTTTTAATTTACCGGCATTTTCCCAATCCAGCATTTTATCTACCACTTTCATCATGTGCAGCATTTTTTGCGCTGTTGTGGGCAAAAAGGGATTAATAAGAACGGCGAGATTAGCTGATAATTGTAAACAAAGATGTAAACAATTGTCAATAGTCTTCTGAACATCCGGCGTCTCCGTTAATTTCTTCGCAACGATCCAAGGTTCTTTCTTCTGCATGTACTGATTGCCTTTGCGGGAAAGATCAATTACTTCATATAATGCATCCCTGAATTTATATTGTTCCAAAAGCGATTCTACTTTTTCTTTTGAAGAAGCAATATCCGCTATTAATTGTTTATCGGTATCATCAATAAGTTCGTTATGAAATACAGGAACCTTCCCATTGCAGAGTTTATGCATCAATACCCAGGTCCTGTTTACAAAATTGCCGAAGATGGAAACCAGTTCACTGTTGTTCCTGTCCTGGAAATCTTTCCAGGTGAAATCATTGTCCTTTGTTTCGGGAGCATTGGCACAAAGCACATAGCGCAATACATCTTCGCAGCCGGGGAAATCTTTCAGGTATTCATCTACCCATACAGCCCAGTTGCGTGAAGTAGAAACTTTATCACCCTCTATATTTAAAAACTCATTGGCGGGTACATTGTCGGGCAATACAAAGCCACCATGTGCTTTTAACATCGCCGGGAAAATGATACAGTGAAAAACAATATTGTCTTTCCCGATAAAGTGCACCAGCTTCGTATCTTCTTTACACCAATAGTCGGCCCATTTTTCCGTCAGTTCTTTGGTAGCGCTGATATAACCGATCGGTGCATCGAACCATACATACAAAACTTTTCCTTCCGCACCTTTGACCGGCACTTTTATTCCCCAGTTACTATCTCTTGTCATGGCGCGGCTCTGCAGACCTTTATCCAACCAACTTTTACATTGACCATATACATTGTTCTTCCATTCTTTATGATCTTCGAGTATCCATTTGTTCAGAAAAGGTTCATAATTCTGTAATGGAAAATACCAGTGCGTTGTTTTCTTTTTTACCGGGATGGCATCGCTCAACGTACTGCGTGGATTGATCAGTTGTTCAGGTGATAATGAACTGCCGCATTTCTCACATTGATCACCGTATGCATTAGGATTACCGCAAACCGGGCAGGTGCCCGTAATGTATCTGTCAGCTAAAAATGTTTTTGTTTTTTCATCATAATATTGCTCTGTTTCTTTTTCTTCAAACAAACCATCATCATACATTTTTTTAAAAAATGCTGATGCTGTTTCATGATGCACTTTATTGGATGTTCTGGAATAGATATCAAATGAGATGCCCATCTTTTCAAGGCTATCTTTAATAATCGAATGATATTTATCTACCACCTGTTGGGGCGTAACACCTTCTTTCATCGCACGGATCGTGATGGGCACACCGTGTTCATCACTACCACCAACAAATTTTACATCTCTTTTTTGTGCCCGCAAGTAACGTACATAGATGTCGGAAGGAATATAACAGCCTGCCAGGTGGCCTATATGAAGAGGGCCATTGGCGTAGGGAAGGGCGGCTGTAACTAAATATCTTTTAAAATCAGTCATGTTTATTATTAATAGTCTGCAAAAATACCGGATTGAATGGCATTGCCCA
Source organism: Chitinophagaceae bacterium (assembly GCA_036675745.1). Taxonomy (GTDB): domain Bacteria; phylum Bacteroidota; class Bacteroidia; order Chitinophagales; family Chitinophagaceae; genus Terrimonas_B. The sequence goes on from JAKFEJ010000094.1 coordinate 4,922, forward strand.
AACAACGGTGTATTAATCCGGGTTTGTTTAGCAATGGTGCGGATTTTTTTTTCGTCTATTTCCAATAACTTTAAAAAATGAAGAGAAAAGATTTTTTAAGTTCCTCGGTTTCTTTATTTGCCGGCGCCAGTTTACCTTATTTTGCGGAAAGGACTTTTGAGAATGAAAAGGACACGGAATCTGTTATACCACTAATTCCACCCTATTTAAAAAGAGGAGATATAGTCGGCATTACTTCCCCAGCCGGGTATATTACTTTGGAAGAAATTCAGCCCGCCATACAATTGATAGAAAGTTGGGGTTATAAGATCAGGATCGGGGAAACCATCGGCAAAAGAGATTTTACGTTTGGAGGTAGCGATGAAGATCGTGCTATGGATCTTCAACAAATGCTGGATGACAGAAGTGTAAAAGCTGTCATGTGTGCAAGAGGTGGTTATGGCGCCGTTCGGATCATTGATAGGTTGAAATGGGAAAAATTTAAAACCAAACCTAAATGGATCATTGGGTTTAGTGATGTAACGGTTATTCATTCTCATCTTAATAGAAAATTAGGTATCGCTTCTATTCATTCTAAAATGTGTAATAGCTTTCCTGATGATTGGAGCAGAGCAGAGGCCGTGCAGGTAGAAACGATCAGTTCTATTCAAAAGGCATTGAGTGGGGAAAAGATGAAATATGACATTCATTTTAATAGTCAAAACAAACCCGGAATAACAACAGGAGTGTTAGTAGGTGGAAATTTAAAAACACTGGAATCATTAGCCGCTTCAGGATCGGATATCAATACGGCCGGAAAAATATTATTTGTAGAGGATACAGGTGAATATATGTACAGCATTGACCGGATGTTCTGGAACTTAAAAAGAAGCGGCAAACTTTCACAATTAAAAGGATTGATCATTGGCGGGTTTAAAGTGAAAGTGGATGATGATGTAGATGATTTTGGTAAAACATTGGAGAATGTGGTTCTGGAAAAAATCAGGCCATACAATTACCCTGTTTGCTTTGATTTTCCCGTAGGGCATCAAAAAAATAATTTTGCTTTGAAGTGTGGCGTAAAACATAAACTGATTGTACAACAGCAGCAATGCACCTTAACTGAAACGCTATGATGAACAGAAGAAATTTTCTTAAAAATGGTTCTGCGACAGGGCTTGCAGTAACTACACTTGGTTTTGTTGGTTGCCAGTCGCCGGACAGCTCAGAAAATAAAACGGAAAGCAAAGATCAGTTGAAGCAGATTGCTGACGAGTTTGAATTAAATGAAATAACAATTGATGAACTGCAACAAAAAATGCAAAGCGGTGCTTATACATCCCGGGCTATTACAGAATTATATTTAAAACGGATTGAAGCCATTGATAAAAAAGGACCTGTATTAAATGCAGTGATCGAAGTAAATCCCGATGCAATAGCAATAGCCGATGAAATGGATAAAGAAAGAAAAGCGGGCAAGGTTCGCGGTCAGCTTCATGGCATTCCTGTTTTAATAAAAGATAATATTGATACCGCAGATAAGATGATGACTACAGCCGGATCATTAGCGCTGGATGGACATAAAGCAGCAAAAGACGCCTTTATAATAAAACAATTAAGAGATGCAGGTGCGGTGCTTTTAGGAAAAACCAATTTGAGCGAATGGGCCAATTTCAGATCCAGCAGATCATCGAGTGGTTGGAGCAGCAGGGGTGGTCAAACAAAGAATCCCTGTATATTGGATCGCAATCCCTGTGGTTCCAGTTCCGGCTCAGGTGTTGCTGTGGCTGCCAATCTTTGTGCTGTTGCCATTGGTACTGAAACAGACGGCTCTGTAATAGCTCCCGCGTCATTTAATGGTATTGTTGGCATAAAGCCAACGGTAGGTTTGTGGAGCCGTTCAGGAATCATTCCTATTTCTAAAACACAGGATACGGCAGGTACAATGACGAGAACTGTAAAAGATGCGGCCATATTATTAGGTGTGCTTGCAGGTATTGACGAATCAGATAATGTAACACTTCAAAGCAGGGATAAAGTAAAAAAGGATTATACACCGTTTCTTGATGTGAATGGTTTGCAGGGGAAACGGATCGGTGTAGAAAAGTCTTTTCTTAAAGGACATGAAGGAGTAATAGCTCTTTACAAACAAGCGATAGAGTTATTAAAAAGCAAAGGAGCAACCATTATCGAAGTAGAACTTTTAAAACAATGCAATGATTTTGACGAACGTGAATACATCGTTTTACTATATGAATTTAAGGACGGTTTAAACAAGTATCTTGCTACTGCCAATGCCAGGGTGAAAACACTAGCTGATGTAATTGCTTTTAATAAGAATAATGAGGCTAAGGTTATGCCTTATTTTAAGCAGGAAACATTGGAAAGAAGCGAAGCTAAGGCCGGGCTCGATAGCAAGGAATATATAGATTCATTAAAGATATCATTGAGTACGCGGGAAATAATTGATAATATGATGCGTGAGCATCGACTGGATGCAATAGCTGGTACCAGTATCGGACCGGCAAACTGTACCGATCTGGTAAACGGAGACTATGGTACAGGATTTTATTTTTGTCCTCCTGCTGCTATGGCCGGCTATCCGCATATTACTGTTCCGATGGGCACTCTATATGAACTTCCTGTCGGTCTTTCCTTCATTGCTGGTGCTTATAAAGAAGATGAATTGCTGAAGATAGCTTATGCATATGAGCAGGCATCTAAAAAAAGGGTAGTGCCTAAATTTTTTAAAACGATTGGTATTTAACCGCCACTTACGAAACTGTTCAGAAAAGTAAAATCATTTTATTAAATTTGAGTAAAGGTCAAAACATGATAGTAAAAGAAAAAACAAAGGATAAGATAACCATCTCATTTTCCGGGAGTGTGGGAAAAGAAGGGTTTGCACGTATAAAAGATTATATTGAATTTTTGGAAAAAAGCGGCGTACCCCGGCGGAAAAAAGTGCCTCAATCTGTGATTAATAAGCTGGCAGATGAAATAAATGAGGCTGCGTGGAAAAAATTTAAGAAAGCCAAAGGCATCAAATGATTGTAGTCGTTGATGCAAATATCATTATAAGCGGTATTATCAACCCTTATGGCCTCATACCTCAAATACTCCTGCAAAATCCAAAGATTGATTTTATTGTTCCTGACTATGCCCTTGAAGAAATTTCATTACATAAAGCAAGAATTTGTAAAGAAACCAAAATGCAGGCTCCCGATTTTGACAAATTGCAGGAAAAGTTATTGTCGGGTGTTTTTGTTTTTTCGTCGGAAAGTATTAGTGCGATTCAAATTGAAAAAGCCAATAAATTAACATTATCGGTTGATGTTAAAGATACCTTGTATATAGCATTTTGTTTTGCATTTGATGCTTTGTTGTGGACAGGTGATTTTAAACTATACAAAGGGCTTAGAAGAAAAGAGTTTAAAAATATAGTAACAACAAAGGAGCTAAGCGAAATTATAAAAGGAATCTGAATATGATCAAAACCCCGCCCTACTTAAAAAAAGGCGATACAATAGGATTAATTTGCCCTGCCGGTTATATGGCAATGGAAAAAGTTGCTGAATGCATTCGTGTATTGCAGGATGAATGGGGCTATAAAGTAAAAGTTGGTAGAACAGTTGGTAGTGAGTCGGCCACTTATTTTTCCGGTACGGATGAAGAAAGATTGAATGATTTTCAACAAATGTTAGATGATGATGAAGTGAATGCTGTACTATGTGCAAGAGGTGGCTATGGCATGGGGCGAATCATTGATCAGCTCAATTTCAAAAAATTCAAACGGGAACCCAAGTGGATCATTGGTTATAGTGATATCACTGTTTTGCATGCACATCTTTATTCCAATTATTATATTTCATCGCTTCATGCGCCTATGGCTGCAGCTTTTAATGACGCAGGTTATATTAACCGCTATGTACAATCATTAAAAAATGCACTGGAAGGTAAATGGGCGAAGTATACCTGTGAGCCTCATGAGCTGAACAAAACAGGGGAAGCTATTGGTGAGTTGATTGGGGGTAATCTTGCTTTATTGGCAAATGTTGTAGGAACAGATTCAGACTTAAAAACGAAGGGTCGGATCCTGTTTATTGAAGATATTGGTGAATACCTCTATAATATTGACCGCATGTTTTATCAATTAAAGCGGAGTGGTAAGTTAGCCAAACTGGCCGGCCTCATTATCGGAGGCTTTACGGATATGAAAGATACCGAAAGACCTTTTGGGAAAACAGTATATGAACTCATTCATGACCTGGTAAAAGGATATGATTACCCGGTTTGTTTTGGTTTTCCTGTAAGTCACGATAAAGAAAATTATGCGTTGAAGATAGGAGCGGGATATAAGTTGAAGGTTGGGAAGAGTAAAGTGTTATTGGAAGAATAGCAATCAGTATGAAAGAGAAGGGTTTTAACAACATATTTAAAGAGTGATTACTTATTTTAGTGTTTGAAAAATTACAAGAAGCGAACCTAACTTCCATTTTGCTTACATAACCAACCCTATTATAATGCTAAAAGCCATTATGTTTTTTATCCCCAGCCTTTTGTTATTAATTACCGGGAATGCTCAAAAAATAGATAGCACGGGCAGCATCCGGACAGAGATTTATAGCCAGGTAACAATATCAAAGTCTGAATATGAAATTGATGACAAGGGTGAAAAGAAAATGATATATGATTACGCGGACTCTGTCAAAAGAAGCACTTTTTTTATAGATGACAAAAACCTGCACACTGCATTATTTTCAATTACAATTAAAGAATACAAGGAGGGCAAAAAGATTAATGAGGAAAACATTTTTTCAAAAGAGCCCATAAATGAATATGCAAAATTCACTTCGTTTGAGGATTCTTCTTTTGTTTTTTCTTTGTATAGAAAAGAAATAGATAGCAACACAGTATGCTTTGGATTCAGGATGCCTACAAAACTGATCCCAATAGCATATAACGTAAACAACAATGCTGACTATCAAATTGTAGAAGGTGATGCTTTTTGGGGAAAAGTTCCATTAAACAAATCTTTTACATTATTCATTTACACACTACCTGATCGTAATAGCAACGATCCATTTTATAGAGATGAGAACAGAAGGAAAGTAAGCCCCGGTAAATGGAGTGAAGAATATAAACTCAAACATAGTTTCGTTATTGACATGACTATACATACAGGTGACTAAAAAAGAGTATTAGCATGGCATCTATTGCTAAACAATATTAATGAACAACTTCTAAAATAATGCTTGCAAGAGGTGTGATTATAGTGTTTACCACATAATGCGAAATAGTAAAGTTTCTTATAATAAAAAACCGCCCCGCCTTTTTAAAACGGAACGGTTTCAAATTTTCACTGGAATATGTTTAAGCCAATGCAGGTGATTCCTTTGAATGCTGCTTAGGAATTGCCTGTTCAGGATTAATTCCTAATCCTTGTGCAATAGCCATTCCAAGGCCAATATCTGCACGGAGGAAATGATACAACCGCTGATGATCTCGTTTTTTCAGGTCTTCAATACTACTTTGGCGTATAGCTCGCAGCATATTAAAAAATTAAGCCAGATCAAAACGATCAAGGTTCATTACTTTGTTCCATGCCGCTACAAAATCTTTCACAAATTTTTCCTTAGCGTCTTCGCTTCCGTAAACTTCGGCAATTGCTCTAAGTTCTGAATTTGAACCAAAGATCAGATCGGCACGGGTTGCTGTCCATTTTGGTTTGCCTGTTACACGATCACTCCCTTCAAATATTTCTTTATGTTCATCGGTTGATTTCCATGTTGTACCAATGTCAAGGAGGTTAACAAAAAAATCATTGGTAAGCGTTTCAGAATGTTTAGTGAAAACACCATGTTTGGAATTATCAAAATTTGTATTCAATACACGCATACCGCCAACCAAAACCGTCAACTCAGGAGCAGTTAATGTCAACAATTGCGCTTTATCAACCAGCAACTCTTCTGTTGATACGCTGTATTTAGTTTTTAAATAATTACGGAAACCATCAGCAATTGGTTCTAACACCGAAAATGATTCTACATCAGTTTGCTCTTGCGATGCATCCATGCGACCGGGAGCGAAAGGAACTTTTATAGCATAACCTGCATCTTTTGCAGCTTTTTCAACAGCAGCACAACCGGCTAATACAATAAGGTCGGCCAAAGAAACTTTTTTACCGCCAGATTGAAAATCTTTTTGGATAGCTTCGAGTGCTTCCAACACTTTTGCTAATTGAGTTGGGTTGTTAGCGGTCCAAAATTTCTGAGGAGCTAAACGAATGCGGGCACCATTTGCGCCACCACGTTTATCGGAACCACGGAAAGTGGAAGCCGACGCCCATGCTGTAGATACAAATTGAGATACCGATAATCCTGAAGCCAATATTTTAGCCTTTAATGTTTCAATATCTTTTTCGTCAATCAATTTATGATCAACAGCCGGGATAGGATCTTGCCAGATCAGTTCTTCTTTTGGCACATCCGGACCTAAATATCTTGCACGGGGGCCCATATCACGATGCGTTAACTTATACCAGGCACGGGCAAATACATCTTTAAATTCATCTGGATTTTCATGAAAGCGTTTTGAAATTTTTTCATACACAGGGTCAAAGCGCAAAGAAAGGTCGGTAGTAAGCATGGTTGCAGCATGCTTTTTTGATGAATCATGTGCATCAGGCACTACAACATCTGCATTTTTTGCTACCCACTGATGTGCGCCGGCAGGGCTCTTGGTTAGTTCCCATTCGCAACCAAACAGGTGATCAAAGAAATAATTACTCCATTGAGTTGGTGTCTTTGACCAGATAACTTCGAGGCCGCTGGTAATTGTGTCATTTCCTTTACCTGAACCAAAACTGTTTTTCCAACCGAGACCTTGTTCTTCAATAGAAGCCGCTTCTGGTTCATGGCCTACATATTTACCAGCATCGGCAGCGCCATGCGTTTTCCCGAATGTATGACCACCTGCAATCAACGCAACCGTTTCTTCATCATCCATGGCCATACGTTTAAATGTTTCACGAATATCTATTGCTGCTGCAATTGGATCAGGATTTCCATCCGGGCCTTCGGGGTTTACGTAGATCAAACCCATCTGTACAGCAGCGAGTGGGTTTTCCAGTTCGCGACTATGTATATCGCCATCCGCATTGTCGTCGGAAACAACCACAGCGCCGTTCTTTTCCACGCCTTCAGAACCATGTGCATAGCGGAGATCGCCACCCAGCCATTTGGTTTCAGCACCCCAGTAAACATCTACTTCAGGTTCCCAAACATCTTCACGTCCGCCGGCAAACCCAAAAGTTTTAAAGCCCATTGATTCCAGTGCAATATTACCGGTAAGGATCATCAGGTCTGCCCAGGATATTTTGCGGCCATATTTTTGTTTGATGGGCCAAAGCAATCTGCGGGCTTTATCGAGGCTAACGTTGTCAGGCCAACTATTAAGCGGGGCAAAACGTTGTTGTCCTGCTCCGGCGCCACCACGGCCATCACCTGTCCGGTATGTACCTGCACTATGCCATGCCATACGGATGAATAAGGGTCCGTAATGTCCCCAATCTGCCGGCCACCAATCCTGTGAGTCAGTCATTAATTGATGAAGGTCTTTTTTCAAAGCTTCCAAATCCAAACTCTTGAATGCTGAAGCATAATTGAAATCTTCGCCCATCGGGTTAGATACGGAAGAATGCTGGCGTAGAACATTTAATTTTAATTGATTCGGCCACCAGTCACGGTTTTGTGACCCGCCGCCGGCAACGTTTTTTTTCATTGCTCCATTATGAAATGGGCACTTGCTAATGTCGGTAGTATTATTTTCCATTTTTTAATAAGCGTTATTAATAATTGAACATTTATAATTCACAAAATAAAGAAGTTTAAAGTGTAAGTGGGTTACAAAAATGTGACAATAAGCAGTATAAACCTAATTGATTAATTTTATATTCTCATAGACAATATCTATATTATGACTTTGATACAATTGGAATACGTAGTCGCATTGGACCGTTTCCGTCACTTTGCCCTGGCAGCAACGAATTGTTATGTTACGCAGCCTACGTTAAGTATGCAGATACATAAACTTGAACAGGAATTAGGATTTAAGATTTTTGATCGCAGCAAACAACCCGTTATGCCCACTGAAGCAGGACTTGCCATCATTGAACATGCTAAGAAAATATTGGGCGAAAGAGATGCGATGAATGAAATGCTGCATACACGGAAAGGTATTTTAAGCGGTGAATTGAAAGTGGGCATCATCCCAACCCTGGCTCCTTATCTTCTGCCGTTGTTTGCACAGCAGTTTACCAAAAAATACCCGCATGTAAAATTGATCGTGAATGAAATGATGACGGACCTGATGGTCAATCGCCTTCGCGAAGGAACGATAGACGCAGGTATTCTTGTAACCCCTTTGCAGGAATACGGAGTTAAAGAACATGTTCTTTTTTATGAAGAGTTGCTCGTATACGTTTCCAAAAAAAATAACGATTTCAAAAAACACTACGTGCTGGCACAGGATATTGATCCACATAAGTTGTGGCTGCTGGAAGAAGGTCACTGTTTCCGTTCACAGATCATGAATCTTTGTGAATTGCAAAAGGCCAGTAAGGAAGGGCAATCTTTTGAATATGAAGCGGGCAGTATTGAAACGCTTCGCCGGATGGTAGAATTGAGTGATGGTATCACTATTCTGCCTGAACTGGCCAGCATGGAACTTTCCGGAAAGCAACAGGGTCAGTTACGACAATTTAAAAGACCAGCGCCTATGCGGGAAGTGAGCCTGGTAGTACATCGGGATTTTGTAAAAAAACGGTTGGTGGAAATTTTAAAAAAAGAAATTATAGCTGCTGTTCCCGATAAGATCAGGAAGAATAAAGCGGATCACGTTTTGCCTATTTAAAGGATCAGGGTAACTGTAGTAATGAATCTAATTGCTGATGAAATAAGGGAGAATCATTGAGATTGTTATGTTTTCCTTTATTAATAGTGACAAGATGAATGACAGGGTTTTCTTTTACAAGTTTGAGAGATTGGCTATAAGGAATCACTTCATCTTTTGTCCCATGAAACAAAGTAACAGGCACTTCTATTTTCTTAAAGTATTTATAAGTAGGGAAATGATATTTTGCCATCCAGCTTACAGGATAAATAAAAGCATAATGTCCAATCAAAGCATCAATGCTGTAATAGGGCGTTTCCAGGATCAACCTTTTGCAATCCTTTACCGAAGCTAATTGAGACGCCACACCTGTTCCCAGGGATTTTCCATAAATAATGATGCTGTCTTTTGAAAACCTTGCTCTTGCCATTTGATAGAGTGTTGCAGCATCGTTATACATTATTTGCTCTGTTAGTTTACCGGTGCTTTTGCCAAAGCCAGGGTAATCTGTTATCCACACCTCATAGTTATATTTTGTAAAATTTGTGGCATAGGAAGCATAGCGTTCAATATTCTTCCTGTTGCCATGAAAATATAGAACAACTCCTTTACAAACTGAATCAGGAACAGTGAACTGAACGATACTAAGATTCTTTTCGTTGTTTACAGCCAGGTTGATCTCCTTAAACGGAGTGGGGAAATTGTAAACATGTTCTGGCGATAATTTTTGAGGATGGAATAAAATTTTTTCCTGCAAAAAATACAGGCCTGCACCAATTGCGACATACACGGTAATAACAAGCAGCAGCCATTTCCTTATTTTTTTGACAGTATTTTTTTGCATATTCAATGACAACATTCATCAACAAGGGAAGATGATATTCTATATAACCTGCATATCATACACTACTACTTTTTCCCAAAGATGGCTACACTTTTCTACGAATGCTTTATGTATTGGGTGAACCTGGTAAGCACTTTGATCTTCCAGTTTATCAAAGTACATCAGCTCAGATACATCATAACTATTATCTACAACGCCGCGCTGCTCTGTAGCCGCAGGTGTACCGATCAATAATTTTTTTACTTCCTTAATGCCGGCCAAGGTTTTTAAACCCTCTATGAGTTGTTGACGGTCGGCTTGCGAACCCGGATTTTTAAGCCAGAAAAAAACATGATGTATCATTGATTCTTTTTTAGTTAGATCAGTTTGGCCAATAATGGCCGGGGCAACAGCTAAGACAGCAGCAGTAGTAATAAATTTTCGCCGGTTTTGCTTTTGCATGTTTATTTTATTGTGACGGTGAAATTATGAAAATCCGTGGGTTAATCTACGGCATTGTTATTTTTAGTAACAAAAAGAAAGGGCACGTACAACATGCCCCTGATTATTTGATAAAAACGCGATGTGATAAATTAATACATCCGATTAAAATACTCACTGATCCCACATTCAGTTTTTCTTTGTACATCATCCATAATGATGCGGATGATCTCATCATTCGATGGCGGCCATTGCTCTCTTTGATTGAGCAATTTTTTATCTTCTTCACTCAATGCTCTTTCATCGCCGGTATAAGTTGCAAAAGAATAAGTCCAGCTATAATCGCCCCTGTACGTATCACTCCATAAGCGGCGGTCGTTATAATCACGAACTGTTGCCTGTAAAAGAGCGTTAGCTTGTATAGTTCTTGTTGTAGTTGTGATCTTAGCTTTTACTGTGATATATTCCTTAACGACAGAATCCTTTTTTATAACTATTTCTTTTGCTACCACCTGTTTTGATACTTCCCTTGTGCTGCGTTGGTCACGGTAACGTCCGATATTCACATCGCTAAACCGCATATCAACAACATTATCTGGTTGTATATCCTGGCTGCCCGGACCCGATTGCGAATAATACTTTACAAACTGGCTTCGACTATTGTTATCCAGGTAACGGAGTATATTATAATTGAAATTTTGATAATCAAAATTGTAAGAACCATATTGGTACCCGTACCGGGTAAGCGGCAGGATAACGACGTGGGTTAATGCATTTGCATAAGATTCTTCCATTTTTTGTTTTATGGAAAGGTCGCCCGGTTTCAAAGCAAGTGCTTTTTGAAATTCATAATAAGCTTCCCGGGAACTTTGTTTATTGTTTTGATCCA
>JAKFEJ010000586.1:0-2352 GCA_036675745.1 Chitinophagaceae bacterium
ACCTGTTTCAAAAAATCAGAAATAGCCTGTGTGTCGCTGGCCAGCATCGTAGTTTGATTGACTACGCCGATCCGCTGCAAATCATTTTCAATATTAAATCCTTCGGAATACTGGCCTTTAAATTCAGTATAAAATTGGGCTGCTGTTTTTTCACCGGTAATATATTTTGCCAGTTCTATGGTTTGCTGCATATCTTTCACTACTACGGAAGGAGCATTTTCTGCAGCATGGGAAAATGTGGCTCTTGTTTCTTCATGATTAGGTTTACCATGAATAACAATACTGTATTTCTTTTTTGCTATCGCTTCGCTGCGGTTCCAAACCTTTTCTACAAAAGGGCAGGTGGTATTATATTTTTCGGTTTGAATGCCAATACCCTTCAGTTTTTCTTCTATAGCTAAAGTAGTACCGAATGCAGGAATGATCACTACATCATCAGCATTCAGTTCATCAAAAGAAATCAATTGCTTACCGTATGTATCCTGCAAAAATGTAACCCCATGTGCCTGCAGGTCTGCATTTACCTGTGGGTTATGGATCATTTCACTTAATAAAAAGATCCGTTTACCGGGGTTCTCCTCCACTGTCCTGAAAGCAATTTCAATAGCATTTTCCACGCCGTAGCAAAATCCGAAATGCCGGGCCAGGTAAATATGCAGCGGGCCAAAATCAAGCAGGGTAGGGGTGAAATCCTTTTTCATCTTATCCATTTCCTTCCGCTTCTTTTTAATAGCTGAAATAAGCGGACTGCGATAAATGATCGGTACATCAAAGCTTTTCATGTCAGAACTAAGATTTTCCGGATTATAATGATTTTGTGGAAAATGTATGCGCAAGTTACCTCTTTTTTAAAAGACAACCGGCTGTTCGTTCCTGTTAACAAATGAATAAATGATAGTCTGCATAGCAGAAACATTATTTTTCAGTGACGTATCAAGTTCTTATTTTCACTACAAACGGTATTTATGATCCGAAACAATATGGTCGTTGTTGCTGTTTTGCTTTTGGCAAGCTGCACCAACGATTCTCAAAAAACAAAAACAACTGAAAAGGGAAATATGACAACATCAAAATCACCGGAGTGGTCGCATTCGACTAATATTTATGAGGTTAATATAAGGCAATATAATCCTGAAGGAACTTTTAACGCATTTGTAAAAGAATTGCCACGTTTAAAAGAAATGGGTGTGCAAACTATTTGGTTCATGCCTGTTACGCCGATTGCACAGAAAAATAAAAAAGGAACGATGGGCAGTCCTTATGCCTGCTCAGACTATACTTCAATCAATCCGGAATTTGGCACATTGGATGATTTTAAAAACCTGGTAAAAGAAGCACATCGGCAAGGATTTAAAGTTATCATTGACTGGGTAGCCAATCATACGGGTTGGGATCATGTATGGACAAAACAACATCCGGATTATTTTTTAAAAGATACGGCTACCAATGATTTTAAAATTGCCAGTGGTATGGATGATATCATAGAGCTGGATTATAAAAATCCGGCTCTGCGCAAAGCGATGATAGAAGCTATGCGCTATTGGGTGAAAGAAACGGATATTGACGGCTTTCGTTGTGACCTGGCAAGTTGGGTAGAAGTGGATTTCTGGCAAGAAGCAAGACCGCAGGTTGATTCTTTAAAACATTTGTTATGGCTGGGTGAATTTGATGAACTTGAAAGTCCTGAATACGGAAAAGTATTTGATGCCAGTTATACCTGGACATGGATGCATAAAACAAAAGATTTTTATCAAAATCATTTACCGTTAAATGTATTGGATTCTTTGTTGCAACGATACAGCCATATCGGCGATGCATCTATGCGGGCCTGGTTTACTACCAATCATGATGAGAATAGCTGGAATGGAACCGAGTATGAAAAATATGGGGAAATGGCAAAAGCGTTGGCTGTATTCAGCGCTACCTGGAACGGTATTCCTTTGCTGTACAGCGGGCAGGAATTGCCGAATAGGAAAAGGTTAGAGTTTTTTGAAAAAGATCCTATTGAATGGACCGGCAAATATGAAATGCATGATTTCTATAAGACATTATTGAATCTTCATAGTGATCATCCTGCTTTGCGGGCAGGTGACCCCAATGTTACAACTTATCGCCTGAAAACAACCAGCGATGAAAATATAATGGCTTACCTGCGTAAAAACGGTGACAGGGAAATACTGGTAGTGCTGAATTTTTCAGCCAATGTACCATTGCGTTTTTCTATTACTGATGAGCACCTGGCAGGTGATTTCAAAAATGTTTTTTCAGGGGCCAGGATTGATTTTACAAGTAAAAAAGATTTTGAAATGCAGGCATGGGAATATTTGGTGTATGAAAAATAATAAAAGAATT
>JAKFEJ010000395.1:0-15903 GCA_036675745.1 Chitinophagaceae bacterium
CCTGCCATTGATGCAGCTTTGCTTTCCTCCCACAAGTAACTGACATGTTTAAAGCCCCCATCCCCTAAAGGGGGGTTAGGAACCTTTACATTTGTTTGAATACTCATTTATCAATTATTTTTTTGTTTATCTTTTTGTGTCTGCTTCAAGCTAATTTTATTTCTTTTCTTAAATGCTATAAGAATTATTGCCCAATAGAATTACCGAACGCTGAAGAGTGCGACGCAACAACCGATGATAGTAGTACTGAAGTTGGTTATACAATCACTCAACTAACTAATAAAAGAGCTTTCGAATAAAAAATGAATACCCAACCTAAGTTATCCGCCGCGGCGGAGACAGGGGGTTTCATTTCAAAGAATTGCCATAACCCACCAACAACACTGACAGGATGATGGTAATAATTCCGATAAGTATAGTTGTTATTGTTTTTTTACTCACACCTTTCCACTCTTTCAACACCAGTCCCCACATATTCGCTACGAGTATAATGAATGCCATGTGCAATATCCAGGAACTGGCTCCATTCCCCAATTTACTTTCACCCATACCATAGAAAAAGAATTGAAGAAACCATGTTGTTCCGGCCAGCGCTGAAAAAATATAATTTCTTAAAAGCGGCGTTTTCTTATTAGCATAATCACCAAAGGTTTTGTTACGGGCATTCAATATCATACACCAGATAAAGTTTGTTGTCAACCCACCCCATAACACTACTACGTAGGTTACATTATTCTGGTATAAAAAATTACCTTCCCCGGGATTGGCAACTTTCCATAAATTATTGGCTGTATCAGCCATTGGTTTACCTGCTTCCAAACCAAAATTAAAACAGGCGCTTAATACACCGGAAATAATTGACACCAGCATGCCCAATGCAAATTTATATTCCGTTTTTACCTGCACACCATGCGGATCGGTGGCAACAGCGCTAAGTTGCTTTTCTTTCATTACACCAGCCTTGCCACAAATTATAATCCCGATAATACATAATGCAAGACCAGCCATAACAGTTATTCCCCAGGTAGAGGAAACCAGCATGGTAAAAGTGTCTTTAGCTTCTTTGGGAAAAAAATCATAATAAATAGATGGAATGAGGGCTCCGAATACCATACATAAACCCAGTATGATACTACTACCCAGAGCAACACCAAGGTAACGTACACCCAATCCATAAGTTAAACCGCCAATACCCCATAACACACCAAATAAATAAGTAATGCCTAAGGTAGAGGCGCTGGATTGTTTTATAATTTCTGTGAAGCCCGGAATAGTAAGATACGCAGCTAAAGGCGGTACGATAAGCCAGGAAAATATCCCGCCTACTATCCAAAAACTTTCCCAGGCCCAGCCTTTTACTTTTTTATAGGGAATATAAAAACTACCAGAGGCGAAACCACCGATGAAATGAAAAATAACACCTAATATAACCTGCATTCGTTAAAGATTTATTCTATATGGCAATTAAAAATAAAAGTAAATCCGAAAGGCTTTATAACTGTCATGCACTGTCCTTAGAAGCTGTTTAAATTTCATAGAATGGAACACGGATAACACTGATCAAACGGATTAGCACAGATAAACCCCCCGCCTGAATGACATAGTCGGGCAGGCGTGTAAATCTTTCAAATCTCCCGCTGCTGCGGGACAGGCTGTGTTATCCGTGTTCTGATTTTTCATTTTTAAACAGTTTCTTAGCGTGTCTGATGTATTTATCGTTGCAGAACACCGATCCGCATAGTTGATCTTAAACAATTATTACCGCCTCTATACCTGTAATGAATTTTTTCCTTCTTTCAATGGATAAACTTTTCCTTTCCAGATAAACGAGCCAGTTGTTTTTGAGGGCAGGTTGACCTCAATAAACCACTTGCCGTTTTTATTTATATACTCAACAGAGAGCTTACCAAAAGGATGCGGTATTTCACCACTGATATTTTTTAATGTGCCCAGGTGCGGCTCTATTTTCACTTTGGTAAAACCGGGAGCATCACTGTCTATGCCCAGCACCGTTCTGAAAAACTCGATATTGGGGCTTGATCCCCAAGCATGACAATCGGACCGGCTTCTGCTCACATCCGACATTTCAGCCCAGGTGGTCATACCCATATTTATATTTTCACGCCATTTATCCAACCAGTTCAGGTATTCATTTCCCAAACCTGCTTTGATCAATGCACGATGCAGGTAATATTTGAAATAAATAGTAGCGGCAGCTAATGTGGTATTGGTAAGAAGCTGATGACTTATAGCAAGAGCTTCACTTTTGTCAACCATCCCGGTAAGGATTGCCAGCGCATTAGTATGCTGGGAGAACAAATCTTTCTCCGGTCTGTCTGCAAAAAGTTTTTTTGTATCATCCCAGTATTTGCTATGAATAGTTTTTTTCAGTTGCGCTGCATATTGCAGGTAAAGAGATGCATACTCTTTCATGCCTGTTCTGTTTTCCAAATCCGCTGCCAGTTGGTAGGCCCATAATAATTGCAGGTCTAATAATGCAGAAGAGCCATCTTTACCCATTGGTCCTACTCCTGCATCCCAGCCCTTTTCATTGACCCAATCCGTAAACATCCAGTAAGGAACTCCTTTCAAAGAACCGTCTGCCTGCTGATACTTGTGGAAATAATTCAATACCTGTCTTTCACCCGCCAGTTTGCTTTTTATAAAATTAGTGTCTGCACCATACATCCAGTAATCATGCAGCATACCGATATACCATAGAGAAAAAGTTGGTATGTACTGTGGCGTATAAGATGGATGACGACTAAGCGTAACACCGTCGGGTTGCCGTGAATGATCCGCCTGGTTAATAGCATTTTTCAAAAGCCTGTCATCGCCACTATTGTATAAAGAAACCAATCCCTGTATTCTTCCATCACCTATGTATTGCAATTGTTCATAGTACGGGCAATCCATATAGGTTTCTACCGCACAAAGCCGTGCGGTATGCCATCCTATATCCAGCATTTTATTCAACTCCGGGTTTTCACTTTCCAATTTTGCTTTGTATTCAAAAGGATAACCTGTAAAAGTACCGTAGATATCATCAATTGTCAGTGGCTCTTCTTGTGTTACAATCCTTAATTGAATATACCGGTATGTTCTCCACCAAAGCGTTGTAAATACCTGCTCCTTACTTCCGTCCGAAATAATACTGTCTTTTCTGCCCATGAATATTTTCCCTTCCACTTCATTGCGGTTTCCTTTTTCCGGATGTTTTGAAAATAAAGCTTCGGTATAACTTACTGCGATTGTTCCATTCTTACCGCCACTGAAAATAAGTGTTGGATATGCATTGGTCAAAAAAGACTGATCCAGCAAAATAGTAGCAACAGTATTCGCAGGAATGGTAACAGCCGTTTTTGTAGCTGGAAAAGCAGAAGAAATGGTAACACCTTCTGTTTTTCGTGTCTGTGCCAGGCGTTGTTGCTTTAATTCCATTTGAGGAATGCCGGAAGGAACAAGCATCCAGCCATCAATTGTACCATATCCACCCATTATGTTTTTGGGCGATCCCTGGAAAACAGGCTGTGCTTTTTTCCATAAATTATCATTGTAATTAGTCTCTTCCCAATTTCTTATATGCGTATGCATATCTATTTGCTCGCCGGGACCTGCTACATAATAAGCAGGAAGAGAAATTTTAATTGGTTTGTAACTGTTGTCGCGGATGCATTTCCAGCTATCGTTGGTGTTGACGATCTGTTCTGCCGCAGTAGCTCCCTGCAAAATAAAACCAGTGCGCAATGTAATTTGTGCTTCAGGTCTCCATTCAGCTTCATTCCAAACTTTGGCTGCGATACTATTCTTTCCTGTTTTTAAATAAGAAGCGATATCAACTGTTTCAAAGTTCCAGTTTGTAAGATCACCTCTTGCGGGGCCCAGCGATACTAATTTTCCATTGACAAATAATTTGTAGCGGTTATCTGCCGATACATGAATGACAAAAGAAGCAGGCTTAGCAGAAAGCTCTACATTTTTACGGAATAAATAAACGCCATAGCCATTGGCCTGTTCACCGGGGACAGCTATCCAGGAAGCGGTCCATTGTTTTTTTAAAATAGAAGATCCGATGGATTGTGCATAAATATTCGCGGCTATCAAAAGACAAATAAATAGTAACGAAAATTTTGGAAAGTATTTCATATAATTTGATGATCCGTTGATAAATATTTCGATAGAACAGGAACAAATCAGTGACTTTTTTAATTTGTTCCATTTCGAAAAATTATGTTCTGTCTGTCCATTTCTCTAACGATAAGGAGCATTGCCAGTCGGTATTTTAACCTTAGTAGAAATGGCTTTATAATATAATTACAACCTTATTGACCTTATTTGGACTTACTGCAACACTTCAAATTAATTATAAATAAGGTCAATAAGGTTAAATCATTGATGTATTCTCTTTCTACTAAGGTTTATCATGATCACTTTTTTACCCCTTGTGCACTATACCTTTTATTCGGTGCATCTGTTGCTAAAAAGATCGCAATTTATAGTTGGTACAATACTACTCCTTATTCTCAACTGTAAACCGGTAACTACCCGACCCAATGGTCACCTGAACATACTCCTTATCAGTTCCAACTACCTTGATATCTTTCAGGTTATTTAAAGCAACTCCGTTTTCTGTAACGGATGAAATATCAGCGGCAGGGATATAAACCGTTGCAGTTGTATTAGCAGGCACTTCTACTTCCAAAATTAATTTTCCAGCTTCCAGTTTCCATCCACTGTGCAGTTTACCATAATAAGTGCTCAGCGTTGCAGCGGCATGTGTCAGCTTTCCGCCAATATGTGGTTTGATCTTTATTTTTTTATAGCCCGGCATATCTTCATCTGTATCCAAACCTGCAACAACCCGATATATCCAATCACCAATAGCGCCATACGCATAATGATTAAATGAATTCATACCCGGTGTTTGAAAAGTACTGTCAGGTTTGATACCATCCCAACGTTCCCAGATAGTAGTAGCTCCCATTTTTACCGGGTATAACCAGGATGGATACGTTTCCTGCATCAGTAAAGTATAAGCCACATCCGTATAGCCATACCGGCTAAGAACATGACACAAATATGGCGTACCTAAAAATCCCGTGGTTAAATGGTTACCATAACTCTTTACATTATTAACCAGCTTTTCCGCAGCCTGAGCCCGGAGTGATTCGGGAAGCATATCAAAATTCAACGCAAGAACATAAGCTGTTTGGGTACTTGAAACTAATCTCCCGTTCGGGGTTAAATATTCTTTTACAAAAGCGTCTTTAATATTTTTCTGCAGGTTGGTATATTTTGTTACATCATCTGTCCTTCCAAGCACTTTAGCCGTTTTGATAACAAGCTCTGTTGAATGAGAAAAAAAACATTGAGCAATCAAATATTTGTCAGTGACGGCAGAGCGGCCATCGTTATCATCAAATGGACGATAGAAAAGCCAGTCACCAAAATGAAATCCTTTATTCCAAAGATAGTTGCTGCTGTTTCTTTCCATAAAACCTACCCATGCTTTCATACTTTCGTACTGATCTTCCAATATTTTTTTATCGCCATAGGCCAGCCACATATTCCAGGGAATGATAGTAGCGGCATCAGCCCAACCAGCAGACCCTATAGAACCTGCACCTAATACATTTGGAACAACGTGGGGAACACCCCCATTAACCTGGTCAGCGGCTACATCTTTCAGCCATTTTGAAAAGAAATTATTTACCCCAAAATTGAATGCAGCCGTCCTGGAGAATGCCTGCGCATCACCTGTCCAGCCAAGCCGCTCATCCCGTTGCGGACAATCGGTTGGTACATCCAGGAAATTGCCACGCTGTCCCCATTGAATATTATGCTGAAGTTGATTGATCAGTGCATTTGATGAAGTAAATGTGCCGTTGGGCTTCATCGCCGAATACAATGCCACTGCTGTAAAGTTTTCAGGACTTAGCTCACCGGGAAATCCTTCTACTTTGATATACCGGAAACCATAAAATGTAAACCTTGGTTCGAAAGTTTCCTCTTCTCCACCTTTTAAAATATATCGTGCGGTTGCTTTGGCTGCACGCAAATTTTCAATATAAAAATTACCGGCTTTATCCAATACTTCTGCATGTTGAATAGTGATCTTATCACCTGCATTTCCTTTGGCTTTTATAGTAACCCATCCTACCAGGTTCTGACCAAAATCAATTACCTGCTCGCCTTTTGGGGTTTTAAAAATCTTTACCGGCTTGAATATTTCGTGTTTTTTGATTGGTTCGTTGTAAGTGGCAATTAAATTATCAAAGGAATAATTTTGTTCTTTGACGCCACTCCAGCCAGCATCACTATACCCTGGCGTTGACCATCCATTCTTTTCTGCTCTTGCATCATAAGTTTCGCCATGATAGATCTCTGAATAAAGTATACCGCCGGCTGATGATTTCCAGCTATTATCAGAACTAATTGTTTCAGTAGTGCCATCTTTATAAATGATCTGTAATTGCAATAGCAACCCTAACTTTTTTCCATAAACATCTTTATTATTTTCCCAGGCCAAAAATCCGCGGTACCATCCGTTTCCGACAGCTACTCCAATCGCATTCTTACCATTGTTGAGCAGGTTGGTAACATCATACACCTGGTATTGCAATCTTTTATTATAGCTTGTCCAGCCTGGCGTTAAATAATGATCCCCTACTTTCTTTCCATTGATCTCAGCTTCATATATCCCATGTGCGGTAATAAAAGCAGAAGCGGATTGAATTTTTTTATTGGTCGAAAATTGTTTCCGGAAATACTGGGCAGGTCTGTTCACTGAATCTTCTGCAAACCCCACTTCGATCCATTTCGCTTTCCAATCTTCTTTATGAAGCAAAGCCATTTGAAATATAGCAGGCTTGCTCCAGGCAGAAACTTTTCCCTTGTTATCCCATACTCTTACCTGCCAGTTATATTTCGTGCCTGATTGCAATTGGCTTCCTTTATACGCCACCTGCACAGATTCACCTGATAGAATTTTACCGCTGCTCCAGGTGTTTTTTTTACCTGAACTTACTTTTATTTCGTAAGCAGTTTGAAGAACATTTCTTTGATCACTAAATAACTGCCAGCTAAACCGTGGTTGCGGTGAATCAATCCCAATCGGATCGCTGAGATTTTCAGTAAGCAGGTTTTGAACTTTTACCTGCGCGGAAACAGGGAGTACAAACAAAAGAAATTTTAATACGATGAGAGATATTTTTTTCATACTGGCAAGCTTTGATTTTGAATGACATAAAGGTTATAAAACTAAGTAAAGTACCTGTATCTGTTTTTTAAACTGTCCTGTACTGTCCTTAGTCTGGAAAATTATTTTTTCTGCCATTCATTTTTTACAGAATAGCCAATTCCCATCAGCATTAAATCAGTATCAGCTCTTGAACAAAACACTCTGAAAAAATTTATTCTTAACGAGGTTACCATTGTTTTAAGTTAATAAAAGCTAGGGAAGAACAAACATATTTGTCCAATTCAAACTTCGTTTATTTCATTTTTACCGTAATTGATTTATAAAAAAGAGTTGAAATCCCTTCAAAGCCTGAATCTGTGCCAATCATCAGCCAAAGTTCACCTTTGGCATTGTTTTTAATAATATTGGATCAGAAAGATTATTCCGGTTAATTAATAAAAATGGCGTTGGATAGTTTGGCGAAACGCCTATACGGCCTACCGATTTAAGCACCTCGTTGGATTGCCTGCTTTGCAGCAGACTGATAAAATTGGGCCTGTAATAATCCGAATTGTCAATATCGTTTTTTGGTATCATCAGGTCGCTGATTATTCCCGGCATGCAAATGGCAAACAGTTTTGCTATATATTTAATGCGCATCATTTTTGATTATTAGTAAAAAACCAAAAATTGGATTCGCTGACTCATATCGTACTTGGCGCCTGTATAGGTGAAGCCGTAGCAGGAAAAAAACTGGGTAAAAAAGCTTTGCTTATCGGCGCATTGGCGCAAAGTATCCCTGATATTGATTTTATAACAACGTTTTGGTTAAGCGATTCAAGAGATATTGTAGCACACAGGGGCATCACTCATTCTATTCTTTTTGCTATTGCTGCTACTTTCTTTTTTGCCTGGCTGTGCAGGTTTTTTTTTCGTAAACTAAAGCTTTCCTGGTCAACCTGGTTATTGCTTTTCGGATTGAACATTTTTACCCATATTCTTATTGACGGATTCAATGCTTACGGAATTGGCTGGCTTGAACCTTTTTCTCATCGTCGTTTTTCATTTCATGTACTTTTTGTCGCAGATCCGTTGTTTTCTATATGGCCTTTCCTGGCATGTATGGCATTGCTCATTTTAAAAACAACCAACCGCATAAGAGAAAACTGGTGCCGGATAGGCATTGGCTTCAGTGCACTTTACCTTTGTTATGCCATAACCAATAAACAGATCATTGAAAGAGCTGTACGAAAAAACCTTACAGAGCAGGAAATTTCCACCGAAAATTATTTTACTACACCAACACCTTTTAATAGCTGGCTCTGGTATGCAATAGCAAAAGACCGAAACGGGTATTACGTTTCCTATCGCTCTGTATTCGACAGTAAAAAGCGAATGAGCTTTCAATACTTTCCTCAAAACGATTCACTGCTGAACTTTGTAAAAAACAAAGAGGAAGTAAAGGATATGCTCACTTTTGCCAATGGGTTTTATACAGTGGAAAAAAGATATGATACCACTGTGTTTAACGTGATCCGGTTTGGCCAGGTAATTGGCTGGCATGATCCGAAAGAAAAATTTGCTTTTTATTATTATCTCGATCTTCCGGGTAGTAATGAAATAGTGGCGCAAAGAGGGAGGTTTGAAAAATGGAACCGTGAGACCATTATTTCTTTTATTGAAAGAATAAAAGGAAACTGATCCTTTTCATGCAAAAGACTAACGGCATCACAATAGTTTCCTGATTTTTTTGATAACTTTCCTGATCGTTCATCAGCGGGCAGATTGTTAGCAGCAATTTGTGGAAACTCCCGAAGCTTGCATCATACAGTTTATATGAAATTACTATCGACTATATGCTTTGTATTTTTGTTTGCTTCTTGCAAAACAACGACAAGACCTGCTCTGGGAACAATGCAATTTGCTGATACATTTAGTTTACCTAAAGACAGCTTATCATTTTATTTCCCTGTTAATAGTTTTTCAGATAGACCTTCATCGGATAGTTTCGTTCAAAATTGGTTTTCATCCGCACTTTATAGTTTTAAAGAGCCGATTTTATCCAAAAATTTCGTTGGCCGTAACATTTATAGATTTTTGTGGTTGCGTTCGTTTCATCGACCAGTTGTTTTCACATTACATCAAAAAGAAGGTGAAGTATGGCTAAACACAAAAATGTTGGACAGACAACCCCGTTTTCTTGACGACAGAATCGGTGGCATCCTAAAAGAAGAACAAGAAGAATATATCAAAGAAGGATATTTTGTTGACAAAAAAGAGCCTGATTTGTTGGTAAGAACCGCTGACCGAAAAGCCAATATTATTTACAACAAGCACATTTCTCTCTCAGAGAAAGAATGGAATCAGTATGAGCAACTCTTAGTAAAAGCTAATTTCTGGAAACTGCCTTCAAATATTGACGATGGAAGTACTGACGGCGCACAATGGATTATTGAGGCACATTTAAACAATAAATATCACTTCGTCGACTATCACAGTCCAGACGGAGACTACAAAAAGTTGGGAGTTTTTCTAATTAGATTGAGCGGACTGCAAGAAGAAATTTACTAGACCAAAATAAACTGCCGCTAATATTGGGTCCTAACGTTATTGCCAGGTTGTTATTAAAAACAAGTGCATAAATTCATTCACTAAAAATAAAGCCCGGTATTAACCAGGTCTCTATTCTCTTCTTCGATACAACCGAACTTACTCAAAATTCAATTTTGTAATTTAATATCGGTATCATCCCGGTCTGGTAATTAGTAATAACGTTACCTTTTTCCTCATCAAATTGCTGATTATAAAAATTCAAACGGTTGGTAAGATTTTGTATGTCCAGAGACAGTGTACTTGTAACCTTCCTGCGGTTCCATTTTATACTTAACCGCAGATCGGTACGGAAATAAGCGGGGTTTTGTAAGCTGTAAGCCTGCTCTTCTTTATATATGGTATAACCTTCCTGAACTGATTTTTCCTTATCAATGGGTGTATCGCGATAACCACCGGCATAAATTGTTTTAATATTAATGCCAAAGGTTTTCAATTTATTAGCGGACAAAAAATCTTTTCCTGCCAGGAAGCTCACAATATAATTCCCATTGAACCGGGTATTTCTTTCTTTACCATCTGCGGCTGTGTATTTCGATTGATACAAAGAATTGCTGAGTGTATAGTAAAAATTATTATCAAGATACTTTTCCAGCGAAATTTCTATTCCATAATTCTTTCCCTTGCCTTTATTTATCAACGGGTCGGTGACATAATCGTTTTCTACATTCAGCACAGAGAAGGAACTTGTGTCGAATGTGCTTATTAGCACGTTGAATAATTGCTGGTAATATATTTCCGTTTTCAGGCGAAGATTTTTTCCTAATCTATATTGATACGATACTACAAAATGATGTGCACGGGTAAGGCCAAGCTCTTTGTTTGGATGGATCATATTGCCTGTTCCATCGTTGGTCTTCGCAAAATAAACACCCAGCGGCTGTACCTGGCTATGAAGGCCATAGCCAAATGCCAAACTGCTTTTTTTACTCATATCCCATTTCAATGAGGCTCTTGGTTCGGTAGAAGACGAATTGTTGTATAATAATTGGATATAATGAAGCCCTGCATTAAAAGTAAGATCATTGGAAGGTTTGTATTGCCATTGCGCAAATGATTGCAACAATTGCGTAGTGCCCTTTGTATTGATCACTTCTTCCAGTGGTGCATTGGGATTTTCTTTTGATACCTGGTTATAGCCGAAACGAATAAAATTGGTGATTGCCCCTATCCGGATATTATGTTTGGTATTAAACCGGTGATTCAATGTTGTTGAGACCGTCCATTTCCTGGTATCATACTTAGCCCGGTATTCATCGGAAACGGTATAATCATCTTCAACATATTTTTCATTATAACTGATGGTATTATAAGAAACGCCAACAGCCGATTTCAGGTTTGTTTTATTTCCGAGTAATATACTATGTGTAATACCAGTCATACCTGTATTGGAAATGAATTTTGAAATATCCCTGTCATCCGATTCCTTCCATGTTGCTGAATCTTTTTTAGCGTCAAACTTATCATTGCTCAATCCTCCAAAGCCAAAGATGGCGAAGTCGCCCATTTTTTTGGTTGGCAAATGAATATTATAGGAAAGATCCTGGAAATTAGTAACGCTTCCATCGGCTAAAACTCCTACCTTATTTAACAAGGACAGCGTTGAATACCGGTAGTTCACCAGGTAAGAGCCTTTATAAAAAGCCGATATGGGCCCTTCTGCAGCCACATTCAATCCTAATACGCCTGCCTGAAATGAATATTCTTTCCGTTCGTTATTTCCCTTTCTTAGTTTCAGATCAAAAACACCGCTCAATGCATTACCATACTCAGCGGCAAAGGCGCCGGTAATAAAATCGGAATTGGAAAGCAGTTGCGAACTCAATATAGAAATGCCACCGCCACTTGTTCCTGCATTACTGAAATGATTGGGATTCGGAATATCAATTCCTTCCATCCGCCATAATAACCCGGCCGGTGAGTTACCTCTTATTACAATACTATTGTTGCCGTCGTCGGCAGCCATTACACCTGCAAAACCTGTAGCCATGCGCAGCGGATCATTTACCGCGGCTGCATACTTCTGTGTTTCTTCTACCGTAAAAGCTCTTGCACTTACCGCACTCATTTCATTGAGCGGCCTGTTCTTTTTGGTATTGGATTTTACAATAACTTCCTTTTCATTATGCACATTTGTTTCCATTAAAATAATTACTACGGTTTCTTTTCCTGCATTAACAATAATATTCTCTGCAAAAACTTCTTTATATGCGGTATGTGAAATGA
The DNA here is from genome assembly GCA_036675745.1 of Chitinophagaceae bacterium. GTDB lineage: Bacteria > Bacteroidota > Bacteroidia > Chitinophagales > Chitinophagaceae > Terrimonas_B. The sequence goes on from JAKFEJ010000395.1 coordinate 12,017, forward strand.
GCAGTTTTTGAGAAGTAAGTGGCACGCCTGAAAACCTGAAATTACCGTTGGCATCTGTTGATACCGATTTGCCTGATCCCTGTAATGTAACGGTAGCACCGGCTATCGGGGTTTGTAAAATATTATCTACAACCGTGCCTCTGATGATTTGGGTAAACAAAGTGGTTTGTTGTGCATTGGCTGTAAAAGATAACAGCAACAGGAAATAAAAAATAAAAGATCTGAATGGCATAATAAAGGCTTATGATTTACTTAAATAAAAAGTGTGAAGGAAAAGGCATTTTACTAAACTACCTGCAGGATCTGCAAGTCGTTTATATGTTAATTACTGGCAATAATGAAAAGCTTTCCAGTATAACAACTGAAGAATGATTTACCCCTATGTCTTTCAAAAAATAAGTAACGAGCCGGGATTAGGCTGAATAGCCTTAAACGAAATAGTGGAACTTATCAGCCACGTCTTTGCGAAGGACATGCCATAAAGGCAATAAAGTAACATAGTACCCAAGCCAGTTATTGCGTGGCATATAGGACAGTTTGTAATAACAGTAGATAGAGTGCCGAAGCAATCTCACAAAATGACTCGGGTTGCGTATAGCAGATTGCTTCGCTACACAACTTTATTAAAACCAAAAACACTCAACGGTGGCTCGCAGTGACGTGCGGTGAGTGCTTTTCGTTTAACAGAAAACAGTTTTATTATTTTAGATTTTTATAAAAGAAGAAAAATGAAGAGTATTTTTAAATAGCAAGGCGTGTTGACTTGTCAGCCACTATCCGACTTCTGACTTCCGACTCACTCCCCCCATCCCCATTTCAAAAACTCCGGCATGGCCCGGCCCCAGGTAGCAATATCATGTTTGCCATCCGGCATTTCCAGGTAATGAATATCTTTTTCACGGTCGTAACCTTTTGCCACTAATTCTTTGATCACATCCAACGTATCATCTATTGAATCAATGATGCCATTATTGTTGCGGTCAAGCGTTTCATCCATATTACCGCACTGAAAAAAGAATTTCAGGCCCTTGTGATAATTACCATTTCTTATTACCTGTTGCATGATACGGTGCTTGTCATCATCATACTCTTTTTCTACCTGGTCTACACTGCGCCACCAGAACGAACCAGAAAACAATCCAACTTTCGTGAATTTTTCAGGATTATTCAATACAATATCCAAAGCCATCAAAGCGCCTAATGAAAATCCTGCAAAAGCTCTTTCTTTAAAAGAAGCTATTTTATAAGTATCCCTGATAAATGGAAGTAGTTCCCTTACTATAAAATAAGTATAAAAGCCCGCCTTGTTTCCGCGTCCAAGATAGTCAGGCTGCGAAGCGATGCCATATTCCATTTTTCGCTGTGTACCTGCGTGAATGGCTACACAGAGCAAAGGTTTTATTGCATTTTCAGTGTATAATTTTTCTAAAATATTTTCAAGCCCGAGTTCTTTCATGTTCTGACCATCATTGATCAGCAAAAGGCTCATTCCGGAGGGTTCCGTCACATTTTTGGGAAGGTAGAAATCAAGTTTTACCTCTCTTCCAAGAAACACAGACAATACAGATCTATTTTCTACAAGAATACCAGACACGTTTACCGGTTGCATAATTTCAAAAATAAGGATTCGGGTTGAAATTACACTTCAAACATTCTTTTCAGGAACCGGCAAAACGGGTTTATTAATTTGTTTATGTGGCTTTGAAAAAATAAATTTGGCAAGGGCTACCTGGAATATCAAATCCACCGGAGTTTGAAAAGCGCAGTTAATCTAAATCATACTCAACAAAAACTTATTTATGAAAAAAATCGGAATCCTGCATGGCAAAGAACGCTCATTCCCTGAGACATTTGTTGCAAGGGTCAACAGTAAAAATGTACCGGGTGTTGTAGCAGAATCAGTTCGTATAGATAAGGCTATGCAGGGCGAGCCCAGCGGCTATACCGTAATTATAGACCGGATTTCGCAGGATGTTCCTTTTTACCGGACATGGCTTAAAAATGCAGCCGTTACCGGCACTGCCGTTATCAATAATCCTTTTTGGTGGAGCGCCGATGATAAATATTTCAATAACTGCCTGATGACAAAAGTGGATGTACCCGTGCCAAAGACAGCTATCATTCCATCAAGGGATCTGCCCGATGATACAACCGATGAATCATTCAGCAACCTTGCCTATCCTATGGATTGGGATAGCATCTTTAATTATGTAGGCTTCCCGGCTTATATGAAGCCTTTTGCAGGTGGCGGCTGGAAGCATGTATACCGACTAGACAGCGCTGAGGATTTTTTTAAAAAACATAGTGAGACCGGTCAGTTGGTAATGCTACTACAGGAAGAAATTGTATTTGATGAATATTATCGTTGCTATTGTATTGGCGGCAAGCATGTCCGCATCATGCCATACGAACCACGCAATCCTCATCATCTGCGTTATGTAGCAGACTTTGTTCCTTCACCTGAACGCCTGCAACAAATGACAGATATCGTATTGCGTATTAATAAATACCTGGGTTATGACTTTAATACCGTTGAATTAGCATTAAGAAACGGTATACCTTATGCGATAGATTTTTGTAACCCTGCTCCTGATGCTGAAAGAACCAGTGTAGGTGAAGAAAATTTTGAATGGGTAGTAGAAACTGCCGCTAACTATGCTATTGAAAAAGCTTTAAGCAATAATGGGAATGGCGATAACCTTACCTGGGGTGAATATGTAAAAAGAAGCAGCGCAAAAACAGCCTTGATCTGATGTTTACTGTTTACGATACCGATAATGAATGTTTCACTAATGTGGAAGAACCAGATCCCTCGGTCTCCTATACCTATGCAGATTACCTGCAATGGAAATTTGAAGAAAGACTGGAACTTTTCCGTGGCAGGATTTTTAGATTATCTGCTCCAAATACAAGGCATCAGCAAATATCACGAGACCTGTTTGTTCCTGTTGCCACGTTTTTAAAAAATAAAAAATGCCAGGCTTTCAGTGCCCCGTTTGATGTAAGGCTGCCGGTAAAAAATAGGAAAAAAGATAATGAAGTCACAACGGTTGTTCAACCTGATATCTGCATTGTTTGTGATGAATCAAAAATAGATACAAGGGGCTGCTGCGGCGCACCCGATCTTGTTGTTGAAATTCTTTCTCCCGGCAATTCGCACAAAGAAGTTAAATTGAAATTTGAACTGTATGAAGAAGCCTGCGTAAAAGAATACTGGATCATATACCCCGAAGAAGAAAGCCTTGCTGTTTTTATATTGAATGAAAGTCGAAAATACAATGGCGCTTCCTTGTATGCCGGAAGAGATAAGATAACCAGCGCTGCTATACCGGGACTGATCATTGACACAAAAGAAATTTTTACCCAATAACTGCTATGATATTAAACTATAAAACCTTTACCCTTGGCGTAGAAGAAGAATACATGGTCATTGACCCCGTAACAAAGGAGCTAAAAAGCCATGAACAAAAAATAGTACAGGAAGGCCAGAAAGTGATAAAGGATAAAGTAAAGGCGGAAATGCACCAGGCCGTAGTAGAAGTAGGAACGGATATCTGTGCCGATGCCGATGAAGCTTTTGCCGATGTATCGCTTTTGCGAAAAACCATATCAGATATCGCTGGCGGCCTTGATCTTGCAATGGGAGCATCGGGTACACATCCTTTCAGTCATTGGGAAAGCCAGTTGATAACCGATCATGCCCGTTACAATGAAATTGTAAATGAACTGCAGGAAGCAGCGAGAAGCAACCTGATCTTTGGTTTGCATGTACATGTTGGTATGCAAAGCCGCGAAATGGCGAACCATATTGCTAATTCCACCCGCTATTTCCTGCCACATATTTTTGCATTAAGTACAAACTCTCCTTTCTGGGAAGGACGGATGAC
>JAKFEJ010000718.1:0-2321 GCA_036675745.1 Chitinophagaceae bacterium
ACAAAAGAAAAATAAAGAAGCCCTGGAAATTTTTAAAAATAATTTTCAGAAAAACCCTAACCAGTTTACTACGCTGATGGGATTGGTAAGAGGTTATTCTGCAAACGCTGATTATAAAAATGCCTTAAAATATGCTAACCAGGCTTTGCCTTTGGCTCGTGACAACAACAATAAAAATAATGTAACTGCTATGATTGATAAACTGAAAGCAGGGAAAGACGCTAATTGAGAAGTCGGAAGTCAGAGGTCAGAAAGAAAAACTCTGTTATCCGGGGTCTGACTTCCGACTTCAGACCTCTGACTTCTATCCTCAATTACAGCCTAATACTTCACAAAGTTTTTGTTCCAGCGCAGGGCCACGAAGATTTTTAGCCAATATCTTTCCATCGGGGCCGATCAAAAAGTTTTGCGGTATTCCCTGCACACGATATTGTTGCGCTACTGCGTTGTTCCAGAATTGCAGATCGCTGACATGCGTCCAGGTAAGGTTGTCTTTATAAATTGCCTGCAGCCATTTGTCTTTTTGACCGGGTCTGTCCAGGGATACGCCTAAGACAGTAAAATTTTTTGGACTGAACTTTTGATAATTAGCTACTACATTGGGATTTTCCTGGCGACAAGGGCCGCACCAGCTTGCCCAAAAATCAAGCAACACATATTTACCACGAAAAGAAGAAAGTGAAACAGGAACTCCTGAAGTATCGGCTTGTGTAAAATCCGCCGCCATACTGCCTACTGCATTGATCTTTGTTTCCGCCACGGTTTGTTTCAGGAAATTGCCATACATATTTTCAAGGGCTGATGGCTTTAAGCTATTCATACGTTGTTCTGTCAACAAAACATCCTCATTCAGTTGCAATGTAGCCGCCAGTACAAACGCACTGACTGCGGATGCCCTACGTTTTTTTATAAAATGATCGATCTCTTTTTGTATCGTATCTCTTATCATACCCATTAGCGTGACAAGACTATCCGACCGCTGCCCCATCTGGAATTGCTGATTTATTTTCATCAGCTTTTCAAACTTCGGGTCAAAAATCTTTTTAAAATCCCTGAAGTCATTATGTGTCCTTGATCCGCTGATCCTGGATTTTTTTACCTGGGTTATATCTCCTGTTATTTTGACCGAAGAATTATCAAGAAAGGTCATCAGGGTTTTATCAGCTCCCATGTTGAGATTAAGAAGCATGGGTTCCTTTAATTCCTGCTGAAGGATAAAAACACCATTTTTTACTTTTGCTTTGGCTATAGTATCAGTTGGTCTGTTTACATCAATCAATGAAACAATCGTTCCTTCTTTTATCCCCTTCATTTTTCCGGTAACGGTTAATTTGTTTTGCGCCATTACGAAAACAGGAAAAACAAACAATAGCAATAAATACCTTTTCATTCACATTTTTTTTGATCTATTGACAAAGATAATTTCTTTTTTTAGAGGGGAAAAGTAAGCTGGCTGGCTAAATGACCGACTTAAGGAATTGTTTAACAGAAGAACTACCTTTTCAGGGTTTGGATCGATAAATAATTCCTAAAGAGCCAAGTAAAAACTCCTTATTGAAATTATTACCTTCATTACCAACCTCCTGAAAAACCGACTTCCAGACCTGAAATTTATACTCTCGTCCGGACAGGTCATCTGAAATTCTCAAATAATAAAAATTCGTCTTCCCGCTTCTCTCTATCTTTTTTCCCCTGATAGTTCCTGCAATTACCAGTTTTTTTTGGTAGCCGATAGTATTAAGCATTTTCGCACAACCGCGATTAAGCGAAAATGAAATAGCTATAAATATAACTGGCAGGAGAACTTTTACGAATTTTATTTGCTTCGTATACCCTTTCGGAAAGACTTTCTTAAAAAAATAAAAGAAAGAGATACCAAGTAAAACAGAGAGAATTATCAGAAAAAAAATTTTATCGTTTATACTTTTTGACAAGCTCTCTACTTCTGTATATGCACTTCCCATTAATCCAAGTATACCAATACTACTATACAAAAATAACGCAGCAAGAAACCATACTTTTCTCATGAAATAAATTTGGCCATAAAATTCTTAACGTCAATTTGCAAATTTTCATTTTTTTCCAGTGCCTTCACAAAAGCACTTCCGATAATCGCTCCATTAGCATACCGGCAGGCTGTATCAAATGTTTGTTTGTCTTTTATGCCAAATCCTACCAATATAGAATTACGAAGCTGAAGGCTTTTGAGTTTTTGTAAATAACTGTTAACGTCAGTCATATTTTTATCGCTGCCGGTAGTAGACGAAGAAGAAACAGCATACAGGAAACCGGTACTGAGTTCGTCCAGTTTTTTTATTCTT
>JAKFEJ010000372.1:0-2316 GCA_036675745.1 Chitinophagaceae bacterium
CATTAAAGACTGCTTTGACCAATGAGGGCTCAACAAATAAAAATCCGTGTAAATCTATCCAATCCCTGAAATCCGTGTTCCGTTTTAAACAGCCGGCTCCTGCTGACTAAGGCAATGAAAACTGCCCAGGCCCCAGATTATTTCGGTAGAATCAATACCAACAACTTCCCGATCCGGAAAACAGTCCTGGATGATCCGTAAAGCTTTTTCATCCTTTTTGCAACGAAATACAGGAACGATAACGGAGTTATTGGCAATATAAAAATTGGCATAAGATGCGGGTAATCGCTGTCCATCCCAGATAACCGGATCGGGCATAGGTAATTCAACAATATTTAATTGTTTGCCATTCAACAACCTCATTTTCTGTAGCTGCTTCAGGTTGCCCTGTAGTAAATCAAAATTCTCATCATTCTTTCTTTCCTCTATGACAGTCAGTACAGTATCTTCGTTTATAAATCGTATTGTATCGTCAATATGTCCATCTGTATCATCTCCAACTATTCCCTCATCAACCCATAAAATTTGTTCTACTCCATAGAAATTGACTAAGTACTCTTCAATCTGCTGCTGGTTAAGATGCGGGTTTCTATTGGGGTTCAAAAGACAGGCGATAGAGGTAAGTAAAGTACCAGCTCCATTGAATTCTACCGAGCCGCCTTCCATTACAATTCCCGGGTTGAATACGGGTGTATTGAATTCTTTGCCTATTAAAGTAGGTATAACATCATCCAGATCATACGGTGGATATTTATCACCCCAGGCGTTATAACCCCAATCAACAATTACTTTCTTGTGTTCCGCTTTCGGATTTACGAGGAAAGCCGGGCCATGATCCCTGCACCAGGCATCATTAGTAGGGTGGAAGTAGAACTCTATTTTACGCAGGTCCGCATTTATATTTTCTAAATGCATGACAGCAAATTGCATCATCATTTTATCGGCTACGTTGATGCGTACGATCTCGCCTTTGGTTAGCTCTTTTATAAATTGAGCGTAGTAGGGAAAAATAGTATCAAGTTTTCCCGGCCAAGAAGCTTCTTTATGAGGCCAGCTCAACCAGGTAGCAATATGTGGGGCAAATTCTGCAGGAAAATAATAACCGAGTTGTTTTGGAGATAAAGCTTTTTTTATCATAAACAAATAATCCAATAATCTTTATATAAATTTGATATTGAGTTAATTAACAAAATTACTTAGTCGTCTATAAATCGTTTAGTGATCTGCTGGTAGCTGTCTATCCGGCGATCTCTCAAAAAAGGCCAGTGCGTCCTGTACCTATCTGTTTTGTCAAGATCAAGTTCCTCAACATGCACTTCTTCATTTTCATGTGAGGCTTTGTAAATAATACTTCCGAACGGATTGGTAATAAAAGAACCGCCCCAGAATTTCATGGCACCTTCCTGTTCAAGTCCCACACGGTTTACACTGACAACATGAAGGCCGTTAGCGACTGAATGGCTTCTTTGAATCGTTTGCCACGCATTGTATTGCTCAATATTCGTGTCTTCATCCTGCGATGTGGCCCAACCGATAGCCGTAGGATAGAATAGTATTTCGGCTCCCATCAGGGCGGTGATTCTTGATGCTTCGGGGTACCATTGATCCCAGCAGATCAGCACGCCGATCTTAGCGAATTTGGTATTGAAAACTTTATAACCCAGGTCGCCGGGCGTAAAGTAAAATTTTTCATAATACGCCGGATCATCCGGAATATGCATCTTCCTGTATTTACCCAGGTAAGTTCCGTCGGCATCCAGGATAGCGGTTGTATTATGATAAAGTCCCTGGGTTCTTTTTTCAAATAAAGAAGCGATGATCACAACACCCAGTTCTTTGGCAATTTTTCCCAGTGCTTCAGAAGAAGGGCCGGGTATAGGTTCCGCTAATTTAAAATTATCATAATCTTCCACATCGCAGAAATAAAGCGAGGTAAACAGTTCCTGCAGGCAAACGATCCGGGCGCCCTTGACTGCGGCTTCTTTTACTTTTTCAATTGCTTTTTGCAGGTTGGCTTGCTTATCAGCAGAGCAGCTCATTTGCACAATTCCAACTTTTACTTTTGCCATGTATATTTATTTGAGTTGTAAAAATAAGCTTACTCAATAAGTATTTTGAGGAATAGATTCATAAAAAAAACGCCCCCAAAGAGACGCTTATATTAGTTGAGTTTTTAAAATAAATTAATGAGCATGTACATGATGATGAGGACCTTTGCCCATCTCTTTCAAAAAAGCTACATGTGATGCAACAGCCGTACGTACCCTTTTATATTCTATATATTGAATGCCGTATTCCTCGCAGGCTTTCTTAATG
>JAKFEJ010000349.1:0-2304 GCA_036675745.1 Chitinophagaceae bacterium
CTCTTTCTGAAAATAGAAACGGACGAAGGCATCGTAGTTGGGGCGAGCCTGTTATTGATGGAAAGGCGGCTATAGTAAAAGCGGCTGTCGTCGAATTGATGGAATACTTAACGGGAAAAGATCCGATGAATATAGAAGAGCATGTCAGCAAGATGGCTGAAACCGGCTATAATTGGAAAATCCGCTTTGGCGGCATGAAGATGGAAGTGTGGCTGAATTGTAAATTTAAAAAGAGAAATGGATAAAATATTTTTAAGCTGCGATTGGGGGACATCATCTTTTCGTCTTCGGTTAATAAATACTACTACTTCTGAACATATAGGAGAATCTTATTCTGACGAAGGCGTAGCCAAAGTATATGATTGCTGGCTTCAAAAAAAGGGTGTAGAGAAAGACCGGTTTACTTTTTATACAGATGTTCTAAAAAAACATATTTCCAAAATTCAGGATCAAACAAAGGTTGCTTTAAACGGAATACCCATTATTATATCGGGCATGGCGTCATCAACTATCGGAATAATGGAGCTGCCCTATAAGCAATTACCTGTTTCTACAGATATCAGTGATCTTCCTATTGAAAGAATTGAAAGAACAAAAGAGTTTGATCATACTGTGCTAATTATATCAGGCTTAAAAACCGATACTGATATAATGAGAGGAGAGGAAGTACAGTTGCTTGGTTGTTCTATTGAAATAAGTGAACAACAACAGGTATTTATCTTTCCCGGTACACATTCCAAACATATTGTTGTTGAAAACGGGCAGGTCTCCGGGTTTGAAACATATATGACCGGAGAATTTTTTCACCTGCTTTCTGAAAAAAGTATTTTATCCAAAAGTATTTCGGCAGAAGGTACACTTGATGAAAAATTGAATGAGTCAGCTTTTGAAAAAGGAGTTTCAGATAGCTTGCACAGCAACTTGTTGCATCAAAGTTTTATGATCCGTACAAATGATTTGTTTCAGCGCCTGACGAAAAGCCAGAATTACTGGTATTTAAGTGGTTTATTGGTGGGTACAGAAATAAACAGCTTACTTCAAAAATCCATTAAGTCCATAACAATTGTAAGCGATGGAGAAATAGCAAGGTTATATGAAATTGCTTTTAAAAAGTTAGATGCCGGAAAAGTAATCAGATCAATCAATGTAAATGAAGCATTGATCAATGCACATATCAGTTTAGCAGAAAAGCTGGATTGTTATAAATTATCTTAAAGTAACAAACTCAATTTTTAGCATAAATAAGTGCCACCTGGTTTTGCCAATATTTTTCTTTTATATAAAACAATCTGCAAAGCCCCTGCACCCTAGTGCAGATGGTTCTGCGCAATATCGTTTCGGTAATCGTTTACATTAATGTTCAAATTTTTTTCTTTCGCCTTGTTTTGAATGCATATAATCAGTTGGCGTCATATTGAATTGCTTATGAAAATTTCTTGCGAAATTGCTTTGTGAGCTAAAACCTACCATATAGGCAACTTCAAAAATTTTATGATCACCTTCTGCCAGCAATTCTGCAGCTTTTTTAAGACGGGTAATATTGATCAGTTCAATAGGAGTGAGGTTGGATATGGCTTTTATCTTCCGGTATAAGGTAATACGGCTCATGTTTAATATACAGGCAAGCTTTTCAACATCGAGGTCCGCATCTTCAATATTCTTAACAATTGTTTCGTTCAATACTTCCAAAAAACGTTCATCCGCTTTGGAATGGGCCATACTTTTTATATGTATCAGCGGGGAACTGGCAAAATATTCCCTGATCATACTTCTGTTGGCTATTAAACTGGCGATCTGCGCCAGTAAATGCTCTTTGGAAAATGGCTTTTCAATATAGGCATCGGCTCCTAACTCCAAACCTTCTACTTTGGATTGGATCGTGTTTTTGGCAGTAAGCAATATCACAGGGATATGCGAATATTCAAAATTGGATTTGATGATCTTGCATAATTCAAAGCCATCCATTTCCGGCATCATTACATCACTTACTACCAACTGAACCGATTCAGTGGATAATATCTTTAAAGCAGTTTGTCCTGTTTCCGCTTTAAAGATTGTGTATTTGATTTTTAAAATCCGTTCAAGGAATTCCAGTATTTCCTCTTCGTCATCAACTAATAAAATTGTAGGCAGCATATCGGTTTTAATTTATTTTTCTTTAATTTCCTGCAAGTCAGTTTCCGGTATATTTTTTCTTTTAGCATTGTGAGGATGGTAGGGTAAAACTATTTCAAAAACATTCATTCCTGCTTCCGGGTTTTTCAGGTATAGATTTCCTTTATGCAATTCCACTAAAGACCGGGC
>JAKFEJ010000261.1:0-2301 GCA_036675745.1 Chitinophagaceae bacterium
GGCGGAATAAAAAAGAAATCCCAGATGAAAGCGCTTATTGTTGCGGAAACCAATACCGGGAATATGTCAAAAGAAATAGCAATCAGCGAAACCGTCAGCAGTAATATAAATGCAACAACCCGGTAACCCAGGTAAGCAGAAACTCCATAACAAATCGTTGAAACAAGTACAACCAGCAGTAAGCTGATTATGTACTGGTTCTGTTTGCTGGCCTGCCTCGTGAAAAAACAAATCATTCAGGAAAAATTATTTGACAAATGTAGGTTCAGTGCACAAGGAAAAGACAAAGGAAGAGAAGATGCGTATAAAGATTTTATAAAGATTTATCCAAAGAAGGACTTTTTTTATGTCTTTTATATTTTACGACTCTACTTTTGCCTCCGCAATTTATTTCATTCAAATGCTTTCACATAACAAAGTATCTTTTGCAGGGCTTCTCATCGCATTAGGAATTATTTACGGCGATATTGGTACTTCACCACTATATGTTTTAAACGCTATAACCAGCGGTAAAACTATTACGGAAGAGCTTGTCATTGGGGCTTTATCGTTAATAATCTGGACGCTGACCCTGCAGACAACAATTAAATATGTTATACTGACCCTTAATGCTGATAACCGCGGGGAAGGTGGTATTTTTTCGTTGTTTGCCCTGGTTCGCCGGAGAAAAAAGTGGTTGGTTGTGCCGGCCATGATTGGCGGAGCAGCATTGCTTGCCGATGGTATGATAACACCACCTATTTCTGTAACCTCCGCCGTTGAGGGATTAAAACAAGTGCCCGTATTATCCAACATCACGCAGACCACGATTATTTACATCGTCATAGGTATTCTAAGTGTTCTTTTCTTTATCCAACAGTTTGGAACTGCTTTCATCGGTAAGTTTTTCGGTCCTATAATGGCCTGTTGGTTTATCATGCTCGCAGTGTTAGGTATTGTTCATCTGTCGGATGATCTTCGGATACTAAAAGCATTTAATCCGTACTATGGTATAGAGCTGCTGATTAAATATCCGAATGGATTTTACATACTAGGAGGAGTTTTTCTTTGTACAACCGGTGCCGAAGCACTTTATTCTGACCTGGGCCACTGTGGAAAATGGAACATCAGGTACTCCTGGATCTTTGTAAAAACCTGTTTAATCATTAACTATTTAGGACAGGGTGCCTGGTTGCTGAGTCATTATCATGGCCAGCTTATCACAGCTGATATGATCAATGCAGGCTTTAACCCTTTTTATGGAGTTATGCCAGAATGGTTCCTGTACTTTGGTATCGCGATTGCCACAGCGGCTGCTATTATTGCCAGCCAGGCCTTGATCTCCGGTTCGTTTACATTGATCAGTGAAGCGATGAGGCTAAACTTATGGCCCAAGTTTCGTATAAATTATCCAACCGAGGCAAGGGGTCAACTATTTATTCCAGCCATAAACGTGATGCTTTATGTCGGCTGTATAGGTATCGTGCTTTATTTCCAAAAGGCTGCAAATATGGAAGCAGCTTATGGATTGGCAATTACATTATGCATGATTGCCACTTCTATTCTTTTTGCCAATTACCTGGTGCTTAAAAGGACAAAACCTCTGCTTATCTATATTTATTTAGCAGTTTTCTTAACGATAGAACTGAGTTTTCTGTTTGCAAATATTCAAAAGTTCCCACATGGAGGATACGTAGCCCTTGTCGTAGGAGGTTTGCTGTTTTTGGTGATGTATGTTTGGTTCAAAGCAAGAAAAATAAAAAACCGTTATGTAGAATTTGTACGGCTTGAACATTATATCCCTAAGATCCAGGAACTAAGTAATGATCGTTCTGTTCCCAAATACGCCACTCACCTGGTGTATCTGACCAGTGCCGATAACCCTAAAGAAATTGAACACAAGATCATTTATTCAATACTTAATAAAAAACCAAAACGGGCAGATATTTATTGGTTTGTGCATGTAGATACTATGGATGATCCCTACACAAGTGAATACAAAGTAGAGCATATTATTCCCAATGATATTATACGTATTGACTTTCGGTTGGGATTTCGGGTGGAACAAAGACTTAACCTGATGTTCAGAAAAGTTGTAGAAGACCTGGTAGCTAATAAGGAAGTAAATATCGTCAGTCGTTATGAGAGCCTGGCCAGCAGCAATATCGTTGGTGATTTTCAATTTATGGTTATGGAAAAATATATAAGCCAGGATAACGAGCTGCCATTTTTGGAACGAATAATAATGAAAATACATTTTTGGTTAAAAGATATCAGCCTTTCGGAAGAAAAAGGATTTGGCCTTGATCCAGGCAATGTAAC
>JAKFEJ010000347.1:0-2299 GCA_036675745.1 Chitinophagaceae bacterium
TCCATCTTATCACCAAAAGTATATTTGATCATAAAAGAAGAGGTAGGGTCATTAAAAAAACTTTCCTGTTTAAATTCGCCTTTATTAAAGGCTTCGGTAGAAAGATCATTGATAAATGTATTGAAGCCTTCATCCATCCAGGCGTATTTTCTTTCATTGCTTCCTACGATCATTGGGAACCAGGTATGTCCGAACTCATGATCAGTAACACCCCAAAGGCTGCTACCTATTGATGAATAACTGCAAAAAACAATTCCGGGATATTCCATACCGCCAACAATGCCTGCTACATTAACAGCGGCAGCATAAGGATATTCATACCATTTGCTGGAATAATGTTCAATAGAGCCTTTTACCATTTCTGTAGATCGGCGCCAGTCATTTCCTTTTTTATCTTTTGTGCTTTCTACAGGATAGGCACTCATCGCTAATGATTTTTTTCCACTGGGTAAATTGATCTTAGCCGCATCCAATATAAATGCTTTTGATGCGCCCCATGCTACGTCCCTGGTATTTTGAATTTTAAATTTCCAGGTGGCGTTTCCTTTTTTAGCCTGTGCTTTTTTATCCGTAATATCTTTTTCACTGCGGATCACAACGGTTTTATCACTGCCTTTTGCTTCATTGTATCTTTTTAACTGACCAGGTGTAAAGCAATCCTGCGGATTGAGTAGTTCACCCGAACCCACTACAATGATATCTGCCGGAGCTGTAACATTAAATGCTATATCGCCATATTCAAGATAAAACTCTCCGGCACCGAGATAGGGCAATACATTCCATCCCTGTATATCGTCATATACGCAAAGACGCGGGAACCATTGAGCTATTTCATATACCCAACCATTTTTTGTACTCAATCTTCCCATGCGATCGGTACCATATTGAGGTACCTGGAACTCAAATTGAATGGATAGTTTGATTTTACCTCCAGCAGATTTCAATGCGTCCTGCAACCAAACCTGCATACGTGTATCTGTTATCGTATATTTTGCTGCATAAGATTTACTGTTATATTCCACGGAAACCGATTTGATCGTATAGCCTTCGGTAAAAGCATTATTGGCCCAACGGCCGCCGGCTTCTGTTGTAGTGGCTGATCCACGGGAACCTTTTTTATAAATATTCTGATCTAATTGTAACCACAAAAATTTCAGATTGTCGGGACTGTTATTGGTGTAAGTGATGGCGACATCACCGCTGATACCATGCTTCGCAGTATCCAATATGCAGTTGATAGTATAGTCTGCATGATTTTGCCAGTACTTAGGTCCTGGTTCACCGCTGGCACTTCGAAAATCATTACCGGGATAAGGATAAAACTGGGGGTTGAATGCTTCTTTCGCATCATACTTGCTTTGGGCAAAAGAACAGATTGTCGCCAGAACAATAACAATACTGAAAACGAATTTTTTCATGTCGGGATTATTTTTGAACAAGCCGGAAAGGTATAAAAAATGCGTACAATGGATTTACCGTTTGTGTGGTATTTAAGAATACTTATGGAAAAAATGAAAAATGTGAAAATATGCGAATGTGAAAATGTGAAATTCAAGGCTGTAGAGCGGCAAGTTAATGGAATAATGATTCGGCCACAGCCACACTTTCCGTTTTGCCCACATCCACCCATTTATCGCCGGTATGATCGTAACCAAGAATAGTATGTTGCTTCGCCAGTTCAAGGTACAAATCAGTCAGGGAAAATTTACCAGTGAACGGAGTGAGACGAAACACATCATACTCAAAAACGACTACGCAGCTATAAGCTTTTTGAACAAGACCAGGTTTTTGAATAGAAATACGTTCTTCACCGGTGGTATTATTTATCCATCCGCAAAGGCGATCCTTTTCATCAAACAAAAAATTGCGGGAAGTTTTTCTTTGGGTTACGCCAAATGAGATCAGGGATTTATTTTTTTCGTGAAAAGCGATAAGTTTATTAATATCAAGATCGGTGAGGATATCAGCATTACAGGTAATAAATTTTTCTCCGGGAGTAAATAAACTTTGAGCCTTTAACAAACCGCCGCCTGTTTCCAGTACCTCGTCTGTTTCATCGCTGATGATAATATTACTTCCCCAGCCATTATTTTTTACTACTGCATCTATGATCTGATCGGCAAAATGATGGACATTTACAATTACATCTGTAATGCCATATCGGGCAAGGTATTCAATGTTATGTTGCAGCAAAGGCTTGCCATTTACTTCCGCAAGGGCTTTAGGATGCTTGTCTGTCCAGGGTTTGAATCTTGTGCCAAGACCGGCACTGAATATCATTGCTTTCATTAATAAAAAA
>JAKFEJ010000465.1:0-2298 GCA_036675745.1 Chitinophagaceae bacterium
ATAGTGCTTGCTGGAGTGATGGGAAGCAATTGAACTTTCTGGCTTGCCCAGGCATGGGCTTCTTCAAATTTATTGGAAGGAATAGTGAAAGCAAAATGATAAAAAGGGTTATTGATAGCAGTCTTTTTAAAGATCAATGTTGATTGTCCTGCAGAAAATTTTATGGACGAATCATCGGCATGAAGAATTTCCATACCTAAAATTTCGCGGTAGAAGTTTTTGGTTTGGGGAATGTTGGTAGATAGTAATTGTATTTCGAGAATGTTCATTTATTTAATATCTATGCTGTATACAGTATTTTTTAGAAATGGTGAAAACAAAATCCTGAATACCGCTCTTATTTCAAATTAACTGCAAATGGTATTTCATCTTTTGTGATACTGGTTACTAATTTATAACCTGAAACAAGTAACTGATCAATATTTTCTGCAATAATCTTAAGACTTGCTTTCTCTGCCAACAATTTTTTTAAATTAAACCTCTTTCGGTCCAAATCATAAGATGCAGCAGTATACATTGTCCAAGAAGAAATGTCTTCTCTTTCATCAAAATTTGGGAAAACTTCTATTAAGTATTCAATGCCATTTTCCCGCCATGTCAGTTGACGCCAATTAAAAGTAAGCCACTCACTATGCGGATCTTTGGAAACTTTTATACGCTTTTGATATCCATCAGCCCTTTTAAAACGATCAATTGCGTTATCAATTCTTTGAAATAATTCATCTTCCGTCATGATACGATTTTCAGATTCCCGAATTTACAAACTTCCCGGAGCTAAGCTCCCATTTAGCATCGAAGAAGTGAATTCTTTTTGACTTTCGTAAAAAAAGAAGTAGTTAGAAATAAAAAAGTGACGGCTTATTAACGGCACCGCTGCAGATCCCGCTAAAGCCATCACTTAAATCTACCATTGCTTAACAGCTTCTTTACAGCACTGGTCGTATGCTGGTGAAGAATGCTCTTCTTGCGTCACTGTTCATTACAGATAAACGGATCGCAAAGACCGCAATCTCAAAAAAATGAATAATCTTTTTCATAAATAGTTGGTTTTAATATTTATCAGGTTGTTGGTTTAAAATAATTTCCTGCAGAAGACTTATCAGAGCTAAACCGAATCATAAGCCATTGCTGGTTATTCTCCGTTTACTCAAGTTCTTTTTGTTGAACATTGAAAATTGAGCGTTGAACATTGAACATTTAATCCGGCGTAGAAAAATTATCAATGCTCAATTTTCAATTTCCAATGTTCAACGATAGGCTCACGCTACCATCGTTCCTTCTGTCAGATTTTCCAGCAGCTTGCGGAAACGATCATCCGGCAATTCCTTTTCCGCAATACTAAAAAGCCGGGTGAACACCGGCCCGGGAGCCTTCTTTTCAACTTCTTTCAGCCATCCGCTGATCTCAGCATTACTCATTCCCCGCATCATCCAGGCGCTGGTAACAGCCATTTCTTCCGGTAATATGGAAGCCCCGATCCGTTGATAGATAGCTATTATCTCAGCATCGGAATAATATCTCCACAATATTTTATTCAGTACTGTTTCTTCTTTCGCCATATGTTCCAGGTTAAAGATCATGAACTCCAGAAATGCTTTGTTGATAGCCTGCCCTGTTTCTATTTTTACTTCTGTTTTGACAGCATGATTATAAACGGTCAGCAATCCCCTGAGTTTTTCTGATAAAGCAAGGTCCTTTACATGCTCCAGTTCAAAAAAATCCACCAATGAAGGTTCGTATTGCCGAATAGCCGGGAAAACAAAATGGTCTTCGTGAACGGAATGCTCATCAAAAATGTCTACTGCCTGTCTTACTTTTTCCAACGCTGTTTCCGCTTCTTCGGCATCACCAAAATAAGTTTGCTGCAACGTTAATGATGTATCGTATAACATCGCTCTTAAAGCTTTATGAATCGGGTTGAAAATATTGAATCGTGACATATAATTTAGTTTGATCGTTGCTTTTGCAACTTTGATTAACAATTCTTTCTATAAATAAAAAAACTGAAAGCTTATGCCGCCACGTCATTGACGATAACAGCAGTCTTGCTTTTTCCCGGTTTATTTAATACAGTTGCTATATACCTTGCACACAATTCCCCGGGATTATAACGATTGAACTCTTTGTTGAGCTTTTCAACATTCGATCTGTACATTGTATTCGCCAGTATTTTTTCAACAGCATTTTTAATTTGTACCGGTGTTGGTTTTTCTGTCGCCAGGTTGATGCCCAGTTTAAAATAACCCACTCTTGCACAGATCTCATTTTTTCCTTCATGCACACCTGCCACTACCATTG
>JAKFEJ010000678.1:0-2290 GCA_036675745.1 Chitinophagaceae bacterium
TCTTCATTGATTTTTTTAAACAGTTCTTCCATTTTGAATACATGATCCAGGGTATCATCCTGGAAAAAACGTAATACGGGTATGCTGCGTAACTGGTGCCTCACTTTTGCTGCCAGTTCTTTTTTTATTTCATGATGCCGTTCTTCGATCTTTTTCAAAGCCGTTTCCACATCTTTTACCTGGAACAGGCTCAGATAAAATCTCGCCTCAAGTAAATCAGGCGTCACTTTTACGGATGAAATGGAAACCATCCCGCCATCAATCATATTCAAACCGAGCCGTTGAAAAATCGTACTCATTTCTTCGTGCAGCAACCCGGCTATCTGCTTTTGTCTTTTTCCTTCTTCCATAATTATGATATTATTTGCGGTCCACCTTCGCTAAAGCTTCTGCCTTCGTTAAAACTACGGCAGACATGCCGGTGGACGATGTAAAATTAGTTACTTTGCACCGTTTAAGCATTTATCATAGCTCAATGAAGAAATATTCACGGATTTTTAAATACCTGACCGTTTATAAAGGAAAAATTGCTCTTTATTTTTTATGTGTCCTCCTTTCTATTGCGTTCTCCGTCATTTCTCTTGGAATGCTTGCTCCTTTTTTTAAGCTGATCTTTATGCAGGACGGCAGTGATATGCAAGGTAACAACCCTGCCTTCCAGCATATCCAGGATTTAATGATAAGGCAAATGGACTCGCCTGGCATGTTTGGCGGTACACTCGGCGTACTCGGGTTACTTTGTATCATCATCGTTGTCGCCATTTTTTTAAAAAATCTTTTTCTTTATCTATCCTTCTACATTCTTAATCCGCTAAAAAATCAGATTGTAAATAATCTCAGATCAGAACTATATAACAAAATACTTCATTTACCTATTGGTTATTTTACTGAAAAAAGAAAGGGAGATCTTATTAGTCGTATCACCAATGACGTAGCAGAGGTAGACGCATCCGTTGTAGGAACGCTGGAAGGCCTTGTAAGAGATCCTCTTACGATCATTATCAACTTTACGGTATTATTTTATATCAGTCCACAGCTAACTTTTTTTATTTTATTAGCTATTCCGGTTATTGGTTTTGTGATCGGGAGAATTACCCGGTCGCTTAAAAAACAATCGGGAGAAGTAGCCGCCAAACACGGTGAATCCGTTTCAGTATTGGATGAAACACTCGGCGGCTTACGGGTTATTAAAGCATTTAATGTAGAAGGTTTATTAAGAAACAGGTTCTTTAAGGCTAACGAAGATTTATTAATTGCAAAAAATAAAATTGGCTATAGAAGGGATATGGCTTCGCCCTTATCAGAATTTATGGGGGTGGTAATTTTTTGTTCTATACTTTGGTTTGGCGGACAGCTGGTACTAAAAAAAGAAATTGCCCTGGATCCTTCTGTATTCCTGGCTTACCTCGCTTTATTTTATAATATCATTAACCCCGTAAAGACGCTTTCTACTTCGTTCAGCAATATGCAAAAAGGAAGTGCCGCTATTGGAAGAATTGATGAAGTGCTGAATACACCCAATACCATTGACGACAATTTAAAGGGTAAACAGCTATCATCGTTCGATAATAAAATTGAATTCAGAAATGTACGCTTTGCATACGATGATGCTGTCATATTAGACAATGTGAACCTTACTGTTGAAAAAGGAAAAACAATTGCACTGGTAGGTTCATCGGGGGCAGGTAAGTCTACATTAGCCGACCTGGTTCCAAGATTTCATGATGTAACAGACGGAGAAGTATTAATTGATGGAGTGAACATCAAAGATTATTCGCTGCATGCTGTCCGCAGCCAGATGAGTATTGTAACGCAGGAACCTATTTTATTTAATGACAGCATCGCCAACAATATCCGCCTGGGCAAAGAAGATGCAACAGATGAAGAAATTATGGAAGCCGCTAAAGTGGCCAATGCACATAATTTTATTATCCAAAAAGAAAACGGGTATGCTACAAATATTGGCGACCGCGGAAGCAAATTAAGTGGAGGCGAACGTCAACGGCTGACTATTGCAAGGGCGGTGGTTAAAAATCCCCCGATACTGATCCTTGATGAAGCCACTTCTTCTCTTGATACGGAAAGCGAACGATTAGTGCAGGACGCCATCAATAACATGATGCAGAACAGAACCAGTATTGTTATTGCACACCGCTTATCTACTATCCGTCATGCAGATGAGATCATTGTATTGCAAAAAGGAAAAATTGTAGAACGTGGTACACACGATCAACTGATTATACAAAATGGTTTTTATAGAAAGCTGGTGGAGATGCAGGAAGTGAAATAA
>JAKFEJ010000038.1:0-2289 GCA_036675745.1 Chitinophagaceae bacterium
TATTGATCAGTCCGTTTAAAAATGCAGCAGAAGCGATAGTTTATGTAGACCAGACAAAACCCAAGACAGCTAATGAGATCGTTCCCTGGCTGAAAGGCGGTAAGTATAGTTATTCAATTATTACTGATAAAAACCTGGAACTGCTTAAGAATAGTAAAGACCTGGAGAAGTACAAGCAGTTTTTGGATAGTAATGTTCCGGGAAAGTTTTAAGTTCTAAGTTGTAAAGTTTATAAGTCCGCTTTCATCAGGTCTGCAAGTTGCAGCAATCTGAATCATTTCAATAGTTAAATTTATAGAATAGAAGCTTTGATATGAACGTTACAATTTTAGCTTTCTTTCACATTCTTTTTATCACTTTAGTTTTCATAAAGATTGATCTTTCTATCTTAAAAAATATTTCAAGGACAACGGTGTCGTTATTGCTTGTAATATTGGCAGAATACACATCATTATTTATAGGAGTTTATTTAACAAACCAAACCATTGATTATTACTTTCATGATCAATGGTTTGGTTTTAAAACAGGAGTTGTAAAAAAATCATTGTTCGCAATTGGCGTATTAATTTTTACTATTTGTTCGATTTTTATAGAGTTACCATTCTACCTATTAGCTACACGTAATAATAAATTTTGGCCCGCATTGAAAAGTTCTGTCATTTCAAACTTAGTTACGAATATACCAGTTGGTTTAATATATTTAGTTAGCGACATGTTTTATTCTTATGAAGATTAAGCCAGTAATCAACAATGAAGGGTAAACGCCTGTATTTTTGTTAACTTTTATATGATTTTAATTAAAGATTGAAAAACACTACTTCCGCAAGTTGTGAACTACTATCTTTTAACTAATTTCGGTTTGTTTTTTGCTGACCCTAATCATTAATCTTTTATGAAAAAATCAGTCCGCATATTCTGGCGTATTTTCCTTTTTGGTTTCCTTGCATTTGTTCTGTTGATAGTATTGGCCAATTTTGGAGTATTTGGTAAAATGCCTTCCTTGCAGGAATTGGAAAATCCTTCCATACAACAAGCTTCGGAAGTAATAGCTAATGACGGTACCCTGATGGGAAAATATTATACTGAACGGGGCAACCGCAGTAATGTAAAATACAGGGATATTTCTCCCAATGTTATCAATGCACTTATTGCAACAGAAGATGAACGCTTTTATGAACATGCCGGTATTGACTTCAGATCTACATTGCGGGCTGTGATTACCCTGGGAGGACAGGGAGGCGGCAGTACGATCAGCCAGCAATTGGCACTAAACCTTTTTAATGAAAGGGCTAAAAACCCCTTTTATCGCGTCATCCAGAAATTAAAAGAATGGATCATTGCTGTAAAGCTGGAAAGAAATTTTACAAAAGAAGAGATAGTTACTTTATACCTTAATGCTGTCCCGTTTGGCAATAATACTTATGGTATCCGTAATGCTTCCCGTACCTTTTTTCAAAAAGAGCCTGACCGGCTGAATATTGAAGAAGCCGCCTTACTGATAGGGATGCTGAAAGGAAATACTATCTATAATCCTGTTCGCAATCCCAAAGCGGCATTGGATCGTCGGAATATAGTAATTGGCCAGATGGAAGTAAATGGAAAGATCAGTGGAGCCGAAGCTGCCAAATTGAAAGCATCGCCTATCAAGCTCAAGTATAGAAAAATGGACGAAAATACCGGCTATGCTCCTTATTTCCGTGAAGTATTAAAAGATGAAGTTCGTGAAGCGTTGAAAGGCCTTGAAAAACCCAGTGGCGGTACTTATAATATTTACCAGGATGGTTTAAAGATCTTTACTACCATCAACCCACGCATGCAGGAATATGCGGAAGAAGCCGCCGCCTCACAAATGCCTGTTTTGCAAAAAGCCCTGAACAGGCAGTCTAAAATAAAAAATGGCACCGTATGGAAAGGTCATGAGAATGTGCTGCAGGCCGAAATGAAAAAAAGTGATCGCTGGAGATATCTTGCTGATGACGGTCTTACCGATAAGGAAATAAAAGCTACGTTTTACAAGAAAGTTCCCATGAAAATTTTTGCCTGGAACAAAAACCGTGAAACAGATACTATCATGACGCCCTATGACTCTATCAAGTATCATCGCCAGATGATACAAACGGCTTTCATGGTAATGGACCCGATAACAGGCGAAGTAAGAGCATGGGTAGGCGGTATCAATTTTAAAACATACAAATTTGATCATGCGAATCTTAAAACCAAACGGCAGGTAGGTTCTACTATCAAACCATTGTTGTATGCCCAGGCAATGGAAGAAAGAGGTTTTACACC
>JAKFEJ010000447.1:0-2284 GCA_036675745.1 Chitinophagaceae bacterium
CTTATATTGGAAAGCAAACCCTTCATTATAGGCCCTGCAGGTAACAGCCAGGTGAAAAGAAGGATCATCTGCTGATTTGAACAGGAATAAAAGCTGGTTGTATTTATCGGTGATATTTTTTCGTTCCCCATATACCGGTTGCCATTTTGTTGAAACAGTTTTCCGCTCCACCAGTGGAGAGAGAATCCTGTTATCATTTACTCCCTTTACATTTATACCAACAGCGGCATTTTTTAAAATTGCCTGGCCGGAAGAATGAAGATCATAGGTCAACAGGTTTTGAATACGGGTTCCGGAAGTGAAGCTTACTTTTATTTTTCCATCCGGGCTTGATAACCTTATCGATTGCGAAAAGCCTTGTTCTGCAAACAGAACAAGGCCTATTATCAAATATTGAGCACATTTCATTTTAATCATCACTCTTAATTATAGTCCGGGTTTTGTGGAAAATCAGCTAACGAGTTTGCATCAATTACCGCTTGCGGAATCGGCATCAGGTTATTTTTCTCTGAAACTGTTTGTCGTGAAGTTTCTTGTCCGAAGCGCTTCGTTCTGTCATACAAAAGTCCTAACCTGGTAAGTGTAAGGGTATGCAATTCTTCGCCAAACAACTCGCGGATACGTTCATCCAAAATATAATCAATAGTAACTTCGCCGGGTGTAACAGCTATAGCGCCTGCACGATTTCTAACCGCATTGATATCATCTGCCGCTTTTAAATTATCACCGGCTTTCATATTCGCTTCAGCTCTTACCAGGTAAGTTTCAGCTAAGCGAATGGCGTAAGATTCCTGCACAAAGCCATTACTTGGATCAGCATTATAATGCCAGTCTGAGCCCATCTTCATCACCCTTGGGAATACCCTTTCCATTGTATCCTGGCGTGAGGTTAACCATTCAGGCTGTATGGGATCGCCGGGTCTTAATTCTACAACGATCTTTGAACCATCGAAAAGTGTAACGTTGGTTTTATATACCGTATCATAGCCAGGAACCTCTCTGCCACCAATAATTGGATCGGGAGCATAAAAAACACGCTGAATATTTACCGGCGAGTTACGCATATCATCAATGCCGGAATTATTCCACAACTGGTATGTAAAGTAATCCGTAGGCCTTACCATACTTATACCACGCCCCATCCAGTCACGGGCGGGACCGGAATAACCAAATTTTTCCAATGCCCAAAAACTTGGCCAGAAAGCACGTTCCTGGTCGGTACGCGGCATTGTTGAATTTAGTCCACCTGTCAGGTATTTATCAACCTGCATTACCCATATCGCTTCCTTATTACCCGTTTGATAGTTGTAATTGGATTGCGAGCTGGTACTTTTCATTTGAAACATATCCCAGAAAACATTTTTGCCGGCTACATCCTTACGCCAGCCAAAACGCTGTGTCATCAACCGGTAATCCCCGTCAGTTCCATCTATCACTCTTGTCGCTGCTTCTACTGCCTTTGTGTACAGCGCAGTATTATTAGATTCATCACCTAATGCGATATACATTTCGGCAAGGTGATGATCGGCTGCTGCTTTTACAAGACGGCCTGCTTCAGTAGTTGTTTTGGGTAAATTAGTGGAAGCAAATTCAAAATCCTTCACACAGAAATCATAAACCTCGGCCCTTGTATTCCTGATATAATCTAACCTTGGTGCAGTAACGGGTTTGTCAATAATTGGAACACCCCCGAAAAGAAATGATAAGTAGCGGTAAGCATAAGCCCTGAAGAAACGGGCTTCGGCCTGGACAGTTAATCTTTCGGCATCGGTCATTTTTACATCAGGGTTCTCCGATTGCGCCAATATATTATTAGCATGATAAACCAATTGGTAATGGCGTGAATAGACATCATTAAAAATCCCCCGCGTGGCATTTATTAATGACCAGTCTGTAAAAGGGGTTGCAGCAGGTACAGGTACAAAGATGCTTTCAGTACCGGAACCGAAATGGAAAAAATCCTCGCCACTATCGCGGTTATCATAATTATACCTTACCTGCCTGTATAATTCATTCAACGCGGTTTTAAACTGGGCGAAATTCAAAAAGGCATTATCAAGTGTTAAAAAATCGCCGGGTGTTTCTTTTAAAAATTCATCACCCTTTTTACAGCCCGCAACGGTAAGCAGCGATAAAAGGGCGGTGTATATTAATTTCTTCATGATTGTATAATTAATTTTTTAT
Source organism: Chitinophagaceae bacterium (assembly GCA_036675745.1). GTDB lineage: Bacteria > Bacteroidota > Bacteroidia > Chitinophagales > Chitinophagaceae > Terrimonas_B. Next base: position 2,185 of record JAKFEJ010000447.1, read on the forward strand.
TCTGTTTGGCACGATTGATTTAAAACGAAACATTTAATCCAAAAGTGATTGTTTTCATAACCGGGAAGCCATTTACGGATGCAAAAGTGGTGGCTGATTC
>JAKFEJ010000054.1:0-2276 GCA_036675745.1 Chitinophagaceae bacterium
GATGAAGAAATCTGTATTGGTTCCATTGAAGAATTGAATGAAGGAATTCGCAGAGCAAATGAAGTTTTAGGAGGCGATGTCAACAAACATTATTTGCATGAAGGCATTCTTGACCTGCATAAACCTTATGTTGATGATATCATATTGGTAAGCAAATCAGGTAAGCCAATGAAACGGGTTCCTGATCTCATTGATGTTTGGTTCGATAGTGGCGCCATGCCGTATGCGCAATGGCATTACCCTTTTGAGAATAAAGAAAATTTTAAAAATTCATTCCCTGCTGATTTTATTTGTGAAGGTGTAGATCAAACCCGGGGCTGGTTTTATACCCTACATGCCATTGCTTCCTTATTGTTCGATTCAGTTGCATTCAAAAATGTAGTGAGTAACGGACTTGTACTGGACAAAAACGGGAACAAGATGAGTAAGCGTTTGGGTAATGTGGTAGATCCATTCAAAACCATCGAAACCTATGGTGCTGATGCTACCCGCTGGTATCTCATCACGAATGCATCACCGTGGGACAATCTGAAATTTGATAGTGAAGGTATCAAAGAAGTACAGCGGAAATTCTTTGGTACGCTTTATAATACTTATCAATTCTTTGCTCTCTACTCAAACGTAGATGGATTTTCTTTTAACGAAAAATATATCGCGGTAAACGAGCGGCCGGAGATTGATCGATGGATACTTTCTTCACTAAACACATTGGTGAAAAAGGTGAATGAATTCATGGATGACTATGAGCCAACGCAAGCTGGCCGGCTAATTGAAGATTTTGTAGATGGACATTTGAGCAACTGGTATGTACGTCTTTGCCGTCGCCGGTTTTGGAAAGGTGAATACGAACAGGATAAAATATGCGCTTACCAGACATTGTATGAATGCCTGGAAACAATTACAAGACTGATCGCTCCCATTTCGCCATTTTTCAGTGATACTATTTTTCAAAATCTGAATGCTGTCACAAAAAGATTTAATGCTGAGTCGGTGCATCATGTTGATTTCCCGATTGCAACCGAAGCGGTGATTGATTCATCGCTTGAAGAAAGAATGCAATTGGCACAGGATGCATCATCGTTGATATTGTCGCTTCGCAAAAAAGTAAACATAAAAGTTCGTCAACCTTTGCAAAAAGTATTGATACCTGTGTTGAGTAATTCGATGAAGGAGCAATTGCAAAAAGTGGAAGATCTTATCAAGGCGGAAGTAAATGTAAAAGAGATAGAATATTTAAATCCGGACAATACTTTCATCAGCAAAAAGATCAAGCCCAACTTTGTGGCTTTAGGAAAAAAGCTGGGACCTAAGATGAAAGCTGTATCTGCGGCTTTGGCAAAATTCACACAGGAGGATATTGCAAGGTTGGAAAAAGAAGGACAATATAATTTGTCAATTGATAGCGAACCCGTAATATTACAGATTAACGAAGTGGATATCAGCAGTGAAGATATTCCGGGCTGGACAGTGGCTAATAAAGGCTCGCTGACAGTAGCGTTGGATGTTACCATTACACCTGAATTGGAAGCCGAAGGAAATGCCCGTGAGTTTGTAAACCGGATTCAAAAAATTAGAAAGGACAGTGGATTTGAACTTACTGACCGGATAAATGTTATTGTAGCTGCGCCAAATGGAATGAAAGATTCTTTGGCAACGTATAATACCTATATTTGCGCCGAAATTCTGGCAGATAAGCTGGAAATAGTGCCTGAAATACAAGGTGGTACCACAATTGAACTTAACGATGTTTCGCTAAATGTGATTGTTTCAAAAAAAGGCTAATTTTTATGGCTATTAAGAAAAAACCGGCTGCTAAAAAGCCAGCCCCCAAAAAAGCAGCTAAACCAGCAGCTAAACCGGCTTCGAAAGTGATGAAGCCTGCTGCAAAAAAACCTGCTGCAAAAAAGCCGGCCCCAGCTCCTAAAAAAGTGGCAAAAGCGCCAGTAGCTAAAAAGACAGCTAAACCTGCGGCAAAACCAGTTGCAAAAAAGGTTGAGCCAGTTAAGAAGCAAATTGTAAAACCATCTCCGAAAGTGGAGGTTAAACCTGAACCCAAACCTGTTGTTCAGGAGGCGTCAAAACCAGTCGTTCCGGTTAAAAAACCGGGTGCCAATGATCCGCAATCGTTGGTTTCTATAAAACCAGTTGCTAAACCGGTAATTAAAAAAGAGCCGCCAAAGCCTGGTAAAATTATTATCCCGAAAACAACGACCAGGAGTGCTGTAAAATATGAACCCGATTTCACTAAATCTGTATTAGACTCTACACCTATGTAC
>JAKFEJ010000692.1:0-2273 GCA_036675745.1 Chitinophagaceae bacterium
GTGATAATATCCCCGGATCAGCGGGAAGAAGAGCAACAAGTACTATGCTTCAATTCACCTGGTTTGGAAGACAGGTAGATATCAACCGGCTGAAGAATTACCGCAATGCCGAAGGCAATACATTTAACTGGAACAATAGTTATTACAGCAATCCTTATTTTATCGCTTATGAAAATACGGTTCAGCAGAGACGCAGCCGTTTCATCGGTAAAGCAGGATTCAGTTATAAGATCATTGATGGATTGAATCTTAACTTTTTCTCCGGATCTGATTATTACAATGATCGAAGAAAACTCAAAGTAGCTTATGGCACCAACGGTACGCCTTATGGTTCATATGAAGAAGATGGTTACACCGTACATGAAAATAATACGGAAGCAACCATTAATTTCAAACGCAAACTCAATTCCAATTTTAGTATTGATGTTGTGGGTGGTGGAAATGTACGCTCAAAATATTATGAAGAAAATGTGCAGATAGCTCCAAGGCTTGCTGTAGCGGATTTATATACGCTGGCCAATTCCCGTGATCCATTAGTCTCTTCCAACTACTACAGCAAGTTGAAAGTTTATAGCTTATTTGCATCGGGACAGGTTGGCTTCAGGAATTATGCATTTCTGAATATTACGGCAAGAAATGACTGGTCTTCTACCCTACCTGCACAAAACCGTTCCTATTTCTATCCATCCTTCAATGCAAGTTTTATTCCGACAGAAGCATTTGATATCCGTAGCGAAGTGTTATCCTACGCAAAGATCCGTGCCGGATGGTCAAAGGTTGGCAAAGATGCAGATCCCTACCAGCTAAGAAATATTTTTATTTTCAACGCACCGTTTGGTTCCAATCCTCAACTTTCCTCTTCTGGTATTGACCTGAATGAGAACCTGAAACCGGAAACAACAACCTCAGAAGAGCTCGGTATTGAACTGGGATTGTTTAAAAATCGTGCACATATTGACTTCAGTGTTTACAATACCAATAGTTACAACCAGATACTGAGCATGGATGTAAGCCCCACAACAGGCTATCGCCAGAAATTACTGAATGCAGGTAAGATCAATAATAAAGGTATCGAAGTACAGTTGGGTGTTACTCCTGTAAAAGGAAACTTTACCTGGGATATTGATGTGAACTATGCCCGCAACCGCAGCAAAGTTTTAGAACTGGATGAAGAAGGAAGACTTGAATCCTATGTTATTGGTACAGGCGGGGCGCAGGTAATTGCATCGGTAGGCCAGCCTTACGGGACTTTATTCGGCAATGCGTTTTTGCGGAATGATAATGGACAGGTCATTGTAAATGCAAATGGAATACCATCAACTGATCCGACAAAAAGAGTTTTAGGAAAATTCACTCCCGATTGGATCGGCGGTATCACAAATAGTTTCAGCTACAAAGGCATTTCGCTAAGTGTATTGATTGATGCGAGTTTTGGTGGATCACTTTATAACGGAACGTTTGCTACCGGCACTTATACCGGTGTGCTCTCCACTACTCTTCCAGGAAGAGGTGCTGAAAATGGCGGGTTGTTTTATTATTATCCGGGCAATGTGAAAGCAAATGGTACGGTGCAACTGGCAAATGGAGCAACGGCGCCAAATGGAGAAGTGGTGTATGACGACGGGATCATCTTTGACGGTGTAACTGCCGATGATAAACCCAATGCAAAAATTCTACCCGCACAACAGTATTACAAATCATTCAGGACGATAAATGAAGCAAATGTTTTCGATGCATCGTTTGTAAAACTTCGCGAAATAAAACTGGGTTATAATTTACCCAAAGCATGGATCAGTTCTTTGAAACTGGTAAGTGCTACTATTTCGGCCGTTGGACGCAATCTCTGGATCATTCACAAAAACACACCGCATATTGATCCTGAAACAGCTTTTAATACGGGTAATGCACAGGGTCTTGAAAGTTTATCACTGCCAACTGTACGCAGTTATGGATTTAATCTCACTTTAAAATTTTAAATGATTAACAATGAAGCTCACTATTCAATATACACTCATCATTACGGCGACACTATTTATTTCGTCCTGCTCAAAAAAATTGGATGAAACCAATATCAATCCAAATGCAACTGAAAATGCGCAACCGGATTATTTGTTAACCTCAGCTATCAGGTCAGCGACAGATGCTTATTGGGGCACCAGCAACAATATGAATTCAAGCCTGCTTTTTATACAACACTGGGCAAAGATCCAGTACACGGAAGAAGACAGGTATATATATTCAAACAGCAGTTTCGAAAGTCTGTGGTCAACATT
>JAKFEJ010000574.1:0-2272 GCA_036675745.1 Chitinophagaceae bacterium
TCTATCATAGGAGCACAAATGGATCCGCATATTGCTGAAAGGGTTTTTGTTCTATACTGGCAAACAGGCGGACACCAGGCATTCCAGGGAAACACCATAAACGTAGGAGGCTACAACGATGGCTGGTCAAGCGATTACTATGGTGGTGGTTATATGTCAGGTTGGTTAAACACGGCTAATACTGCCATCCAGATAGCCGAAGAAAAAATCGCTGCTGGAAATACAAAGGCATATACCAATAACTTATTACAGGTTGCCCGTATCTGGAGAGCTTACCTGATGAGTGAACTGGCTGATAATTTTGGTCCTATTCCTATCAATGGATTCCAGGGTGTTAACCCCGAGTTTGCAAGCGTGAAAGATGTTTATTATTTCATGTTGGACGAATTGAAAGATGCAAGCAGTAAGCTTGATGTTGCGGTTACAAACCCGGATGAAGTAAAAAAACTGGATCCGGCTTATAGCTATGATTATGGTAAATGGCGCAGGTATGCTAATTCTATGCGTTTGCGTTTGGCAATGCGTTTATCAGAAGTGGATGCCGCCAAAGCAAAATCTGAGTTTGAGGCAGCTGCAGCAGGCGAGTTATTAACCGCTGCTGATCATACATTCCAGGTAGCTGAAAAAGGCGGATGGGATGCGTTAACAGCTGATATGAGCCGCGAATGGAATCCGGGTTGGATGACTACTACACTTAGAAACCTGTATATAGGCCTGGGTGGTATAAAATCCGCAGATCAACTGGCTGCTGATTTTGATCCATATATTAAACCAGCTAACTGGATGGGTTTGAAATTCGCTGATCATTTTACAACTATGACCAATGATCCTTCAGCCGGTTATTGGTTAGATGGTTTGCCTAATGCTATAGATCCCCGTGCATATAAAACGTTTATCATTCCGGGAGATTTTAGTAACCCTAATTTTAATTCATATCCGTCCTGGGATAATACTGCTAAAACAACAAAGGCAAATTTAACTGATGGAACTACTGCAAATACCGTAGTAAAGGAAATAGAGGCCAAGTATACTTATAATGCTTATGTTACAGGTAGCTGGGGTGCGAAGGGAACCAAAAACGGGGTCAGGGCATTTAATGGTACAATTCCACGTACGGCCAATCAATTCAGAAACAGTAGTAACAAACGTGTCTTTTTTTCACCCAGTGAAACTTATTTCCTTTTAGCAGAAGGCGCGGTACGAGGTTGGGCTGCTCCAATCGCTGCACAAGCGGCCTATGAAGAAGGTGTCAAGGCAAGTTTTGAATACTGGGGTGTAACATCACAGTTGTCAGCTTACCTTAGTTCACAGGATTACAACAGAGCAGGAACGTCTGTAAGCTGGAATCATACTGCTGAGCCACCTGCAAGCTATAGCATGGATTATAAAGACGGTTATACAAACGCAGCTGGCGTTGCTACTATTCTTTATCCTAAAAATGATCTGTACAAAGCAGGTGCTGTAAAAAATGATCACCTGACAAAGATCATCACTCAGAAGTTTATTGCGCAAACACCATGGTTGCCTTTAGAAACATGGAATGATCACAGGAGGTTGGGTCTGCCATTCTTCGAAAACCCAGCAATCGAAGTTCCTTTAGTAAACTTGCCAGCCCTGACAGCAGCTAATTACATGACCAGTAATGTTAAGTTTTTCCCTCAGCGCTTAAGATATCCTTCAGGTTTGAAAAATAGTAATGCTACAGGTTACGATCAGGCAGTATCACTTCTTGGTGGTCCCGATGAAGTATTAACACCACTATGGTGGGCTAAACATTAATAATAATTCTTATTATCAACTAAGTTTTCGTTAAGCAGTTGTTTCAGGCCGGTTGTAATTGCAGCCGGCCTTTTTATTTGTGTTAGGATCCTGGTTTATTTCTTATCTCCGGATAAAGTGCCAAATCCCGAAATTTGCAGTTCATCAAATTGATATAGAAGAAATCATCTATGAAACTTTATCCGGAATCAGCTTATTTTCAACTGGAATTTGATAAGGTGAAAACCTTGCTGGCAGCTTATTGCCAGACCGATCATGCCCGTACAAGAGCGGAGCAACTGCGTATTCATACCCGCAAAGACTTTATTGATACCGAACTCAGGCAAAGCCATGAATACAGGCAGTTGATACAAAACAGCATCTACTTTCCAAATGATTATATACTGAACCTGGCAAAAGAATTAAAACTTTTATCTATTCCCGGCGCTGTATTATCAGGTGAACAACTGATGCTGATCCGGAAACTGGCGGAAAGTATTGAAAAAATATTCCG
>JAKFEJ010000672.1:0-2270 GCA_036675745.1 Chitinophagaceae bacterium
GACGGGTACGATAGCAATGACGAGTTGCAAGTCAAATTTTTGAGGAATGCTGACGGTCGTATCTTCAAACGAATCTTTACTCACTGCCAGTGAAGAGGTCTTGTATTTGTCTTTTAATTTGATAGTAAAATTGCCATTGGCATCCGTTAATGTGGAAGTAAGATGACGGGTTTCATAAATACTTACATCACTCAACCGTTCTCCCGTTTCACTGTTTACAACATAGCCTGAGATGATAAATGTTTTTTCTTTCACCGGCGCTGTTTTGGTGACGGTTGTTACCTGGAGACTTACTCTTCGGAGTATAATATAATTACCACTTTCCTTGTATTCATAATTACCATTAAAAAGTTGATTTAATACCTGGCGGACTGTTTTATTGCTAACAGATAAGCTAATCAGGCTATCTCTTTTTACGATATTACTATTATAAGAAAAACTAAAACCGGCGCTGTTGCTGATGATGGAAAGCACATCATCCAGCCGCTGATGATTAGCGGTAAAAGAAACCCGTCTTTCAAGAATACTTTGTGCATCTGAAATAAAAGAGCATAAGATCATACACAAAATCATCCATGCAGTTAATATTTCCTTCCTGTCTATCATAGCCTGGAAAAACTTAGCGTAAAATAATTTCATTATCGTTACGGGAAATTTTTATCATCAGTGTCTGACTGATGATATCTAAGATCGTGTCAAGCGATTCTTCATCAAAAGTTACCGTAAGTGGTAGTTTTCGTAATTCTTCCCTTTCGATCCTGATATTGGTGCCATAGGCTTCATTGAGTTTTTCCACCAGTTTCCAGAGTGGCGTATTATCACAAACAAATGTTTTGCTGACATAATAATTATACAACTTGTCGTCGGATACCTGTTTTGCAGCAACTGTATCAGCCTGCGATAAAGAAGTTCTTTCTCCTGCTTTCAATTCTATTATTTGCCCATTTTTTGTTACCTGTACAATCCCGGTTTCAACAATCACTTCTGTAGCTCCATTATAACTTCTTACATTGAATGAAGTGCCTACTACTTTTACCTGCACATCATTTACATCAATAATAAACGGCTTTTCTTTATTTGCTTTTACGTTGAAAAAAGCTTCACCTTCTAATTTTATTTTTCTTGTTTTGCCTTTGAAAAAAGATGGATACGACAAAACAGAACGTTTATTCAGCGTAGCAACCGAACCATCAGGCAGCGTGTCTTTTTTTACTTCATTAATAGCCGCTATAGTTAGCATTTCCGGCTCTCTTGTTCCTTTATTTAATAAAGAACTTGTAAACCATGCAGCGCCAACTACGATCAATATACTTGCAGCGATCTGCCACCAGCCAAACCGGCTGACCGGATTCTTTTTCGCTTCTTCTTTTTTTATTCTGCGCTGAAACTTTTGCCAGGCTTTATTTTCATCAACCGTAGCTGTAACTGCTAACTGCTGACTTTCATTCCATATCTGTTGAAAATGCTGAAAATAATGGCGGTTGGCTTCGCTGGAGTTGATCCATTCCTGCACCAGTTCCTGCTCCGGTGGCGTAGCTTCATCAGCCAGCCATTTCACCAGCAATTCATCCATCTTATCGTGTGTAAAGTTTTCCAATATTCCTGCGGTTTAAATATTGATTAATGATAAAATGAACAACGGTAAAAACTCAACTAATTTTGCCCGTAATAATTTCAAGGCCTTACCCATCTGGTTCTCTATCGTTTTTACAGACAGGCCCATTTCATCGGCTATTTCCTGGTACTTCAATCCCTCATACCGGCTCATCTGGAAAATAGTACGGCACTGTTCCGGTAATTCATTCATGGCTGCATGAATATGTTCTTTCAATTCACCCTGCAAAATTTTTCCGGAAGCATTCTCCACCCGGTCATTTGATTGACGAACCACATGCATGACATGAGCTGATTTTACTTTTGTATGCTTGATGTAATTAAGGCAATCGTGATAAACGGCTTTGTAGAGATAAGCCTTGGGCGAAGTTTCTATGGTCAGCTGCTCTCTTTTTTCCCAAAACTTAAAAAATACATTCTGCACTATTTCCTCTCCCATCATTTCATCTTTCAGTATGGTAAACGCATAAGCATGCAAACCCCTGAAATGCGTTTTAAATAACTGCTCAAAGGCGGCTTCACCCGTTGGTGCCAATGACCTGACAATGGCTGTACTTCTTTGTTCCACTTTTACTACCTGGTATCGTGCTAAAATATGGCTATTCCCTGTCAAGATGGTTTATAAATAGGACAACCGGCAAATGGTTTACCCCTAT
>JAKFEJ010000610.1:0-2270 GCA_036675745.1 Chitinophagaceae bacterium
GGCATACTATTTTTTACTACGTAACTTTCACGAAATCTTGGTTTCATGGTAAAGTTTGTTATTACTCTTTCCTGTTTACTATCACTAAATAATTTATTGGCCCAGCGTTTTGGCGGTACTCCTCCTTCTGTAAAATGGAAACAGATCAATACTGATACGGCAAGAGTTATATTTCCGGCAGGTCTTGATAGCCAGGCGCAACGGGTGGCTTCGCTGGTGCATTTGCAAACTATACAAAACCCTGTAGCTTTAGGAACCAGGATAAAAAAGATCAATATTGTTTTGCAAAATCAAACTACGATCGCCAATGGGTATGTTGGTCTTGGTCCTTATCGCAGCGAATTTTATCTCACCCCGTTTATGAATAATTTTGACCAGGGCAGTCTTCCCTGGATTGATCAACTATCCATACACGAATACAGGCATGTGCAACAATTCAATAATTTTCATAACGGGTTGAGTAGTTTAATGGGCGGTTTATTTGGTGAGGAAGGTTATGCATTGGCAATTAATGCCAGCATCCCGGATTGGTTTTTTGAAGGGGATGCGGTGTATCATGAAACCATTCTTTCAAAACAGGGCAGGGGCAGGTTGCCGCTTTTTATGAATGCTTATCCATCGCTTTGGAAAGCAGGAAAAAACTATTCCTGGATGAAACTGCGCAATGGATCATGGAAAGATTATGTACCTGATCATTATAACCTGGGTTACCTGCTGGTTAACTATGGCTATGAAAAGTATGGCCTGGACTTCTGGAGTAAAGTGACAAAAGATGCCAGTGCTTTCAAGGGATTGGTTTACCCATTTCAGAAAGCAATAAGGAATCATGCGGGAGTGGGTTATAAAAAATTCCGTAATGATGCATTAGATCATTATAAAAAGCTGAGCAGCGATATACAGTTGAACGGAGCGTCGCAACAAAAGCCCAATCAGGGAACTGAAGCTGGCTCCACTACTATTTTCCCGGTTAATAAAAAGTATGTTACAAACTATTTGTTTCCTTATGCTATATCGCCGGACTCATTATTGTATTTGAAAACCAGTTACCGCCACCGGCCGGCTTTTTATATAAAGGATGCAACCGGGGAACATAAACTACGGGTAAAGAATATTTCTATTGATGATCAATTTTCTTATCGTAATGGAAAGATCGTATATGCGGCTTATGAAAATGATGCCCGGTGGAGATGGAGAGATTATAGTGTGATAAAGCTATTAGATATACAAACGGGTCAGGAAAGAAGCATTACAAAAAAGTCGAAATATTTTTCGCCGGATATATCAGCAAGTGGCAAAAAAATAGCCGCGGTAGAAATAGGGATCAATGGAAAAAGCGAATTACATATTCTTGATGTTGCCAGTGGTGCTATAGAAAACAAGATCAGTAACAATGAAGTGAGCCTGTTTACCGATCCTAAATTCATTTCGGAAGATTCTTTAGTTGCTGCAGCCAGGTTGCGCGACGGGAAAATGGCGCTTATTCTCATTGATCTGAAAGCCGGTAATACAATGCGGCTTACTCCGCCGTCATTTAACGTGGTTGGTTATCCTTCCGTCGATGGCAATATTGTTTATTTCACTGCTTCTTATGATGGCAGCGATAATGTATATGCTGTTAAGCTGGATGAAAAAAAAATATATAAAATAACAAACGGGATTCTGGGAAATTATTTTGTGAACGCTGCGAACGAAAAAATAACCTGGTCGGCTTTTTCTGCTGAAGGTTATCAATTGCAGCAAAAGAATAAAATTGAACTTGTTGCTGATACAATAAGTCTTACTGTTAATGATAAACCCAGTACGGCATACCCGGTAAGCCATAGTAACCCTATTTCCGAAATCCTTTCAGGCGATCTTTCAAAACGAAATTTTCCTGTGCGTAAATACAGGAAAGGGACAAGGCTGCTGAATTTTCATAGCTGGCGCCCTTATTATGAAGACCCGGAGTTTTCATTTTCCCTATACGGTCAGAATGTGTTGAATACATTAGAAACGGAATTGTATTATCTCTACAATGAGAATGAAAATACAAATGCGGTTGGGTTTAATACAGTGTACAGCGGCTGGTTCCCCTACCTGAATATCGGAACACAGTACACTTTTAACCGCACTGACCTTATAAATAATAAACTAAAAGAATGGGATCAACTGGACACAAGAATAGGATTGAGTATTCCACTCAGTTTTACAAGTGGCCGCACATTTAAAAATTTTACAATCGGCTCTGACTATGGATACCGCAGCGATATGATCAAAGGGGCTGCTAAATT
>JAKFEJ010000002.1:0-66516 GCA_036675745.1 Chitinophagaceae bacterium
ACTGCGCCTTAATCTCTTTAATTCAATAACTTCTACTGATGACAGAGCGATTGAGTAAGCCATTTTGCTATAGGTTGGTTACTCAAATATAATAAATCGGAATTATTTAAGCAAATAAGTATAAATTTAAAACGTGGTTCAACGGGACTGATGCAATCGGGGCTCCACTTCCTTTTTTGAAAGGAGTTTTTTTGCTGATTAAATAACTTCAAAGAAGCCTGCTGGTTTTCAAGTTTTAGGTTTCCCTATTATGTGTACAAGGTTTTTGGCCTGGAGAAATGCGGTTTCATGCGTACCAGGGAGTATATTATTTTCTTATTATGCCCTATCTCATATTTGCAATCGTATTCGGTATTTCGGGTAATCTATTGACGGCTAAAATCCTGCATATTTTGCCGGCAATATATGCAGTATGGGTTATTTATTCATTGATAAAATCAATCCGGCATAAATATTCAAAGAGGTTTACCGGCAACTGCTCCTTCCGAAACAGGTTTTCCATCAATCGTCATCCGCAACACCGAAGGTTCAATGACCGTTTGATTCAGCAAACCAACGCTGTAAGCAAGTTGCTTGTTTTGCTGAAATAATCTGAATACAACTTTCTTGTCAGGACTTTGAATATAGGTGGTGTCAACAGCTACAACAGAGCTGGCAAATAGCAAGGCAAGCAGGCAACAGGTAGTCAGTTTTATTTTCATAGCTTAACGCATTTGTAATAATTTCTTCCGTGTCCAATGTATTATTGAATCGTCCTTAAGCCGTACTGTCTTCTTTTAAAACTATAATCTGCTTATTCACTTCAATGGATCAAAAGTCCCTCCAGTCCATCCCATTGTTTGTTCTAAATGGCTATTGAGTTGTAAATGCTCAGAAGGGATAGCGAAGAAATAATATTCAGGTTTCCAGTTGATATCAAACTGCGTATCGAGCAGTTTTGATTTGTCCTCAAAATAAGTAGTATAATTCTGGTTCAGATAGTTTACAAGCTGTTGTGTGGTCATTGAATTTTTAAGCGTTTCCCACTCATTTTCCGAAACTTTCAATGTAATTGTATACCCATGGCGCCTGGTTCCGTTTAACAGGCTTTCAAATAACCTGTGTCTTCTAAGATCCCAGAAGCGCTTACCTTCAAATGCCAATTCAATCTTCCTTTCTTGCAAAATGGCTTCCCGCAATTGATCCTTACTCATACCAGCATCGAGGCCATACATCTCATTGACGCCAGCATCAATACCCGCACGAGCCCTGATCGTTTTTAATTGGCTGTAGGCTTCTTCCGTATTACCGGTCTCATTAGCCGCTTCAGCAAAATTCAACAATACTTCTGCAAAGCGAAGTTCTATCCAATCGGTGCTGCTATTAAAAGCATCAATGGAACTTTGGGTTGTATCTACTGCTTTTCGCATATAGAAACCGGTGATGGTAGGACTATTCTGCTCACTGCCAACATACGTCCACTGTATACGTCCGGATTGAGGGCCGGAGAGGCCTAATCCCCATATAGCCCCATTATAAACTATTGTTTGTGCGAAACGCGGATCCCTGTTCTTCCAATAATAATCGGGATCATACTGATAAGTTGAATTGGGATCATTGATAGAACGCCCATCCTTCATTGGAAAAGCATTCACTATTTCCAATGCCGGCCGGTTGCCACCAGTTGCACCCTGCGATAAATCCAATGGACGTGTGGACGCCGACCAATTATGTTTACTTTCTGAATTGAGTGACGAATACTGGTACCGTTTTACAAAAATGACTTCCTTATTCATTTCATTGAACCATAAATTGGAAAAGCTGGAGTTGAGTCCAAAACCCTGGGATTCCAGCATTTCTTTTGCAGCTTTATTTGCCTCGTATGCAGCCTGCCATCGTCCGCTTGCATTTTGGTTCGGATCAAACTGGGGACTGGCATAGTATAATAATGCACGTCCTTTTACTGCAAGTGCGGTTCCGTTATGAACATGACCATCATTCGCTCCTGAAGCTGCAGTAATAACGGGCAAATAAGCAATTGCACTGTCCAGGTCAGTAACAATTTGCTGCATACAGGCCGATGTAGTGCTTCTCCCTACGAAAAGGTCTTCTTTTAAATAATCCTGGGGATGCAAAATCAGTGGTACTCCTCCATATCGCCTGACCATTTCAAAATATTGCCAGGCCCTGAAGAAAAAGGCTTCACCTTTTAGCTTTTTTTTGCTGTTCCCGTCAAGTGTTCCTTTATCAATATTGTCTAAGAGAACATTAATATCCCTGATATCATCATAAGGCCAGTAGTTAACAGAATTTTCAGTCAACTGACCATACATAAAGCTACCACCGCCGTCTGATTCTTCGGAATAATCAGCCCATTCTGTACTCCAACCGGGCAGGCATCGTGCATATATTCTGTTCACATATGCCGTTGATAAATCAAGGTCATTCCACACGTCTTTTTCGTTTACCGCACTCAGATCTTTTTTATCGAGGATCTTTGTACAACTACACATCATATAGCAAAAAGCAAACAGGTATATTATTTTAAATAGTTTCATGCTTTCAAAATTTTAATTCTTATAAACTGATATTTAAGCCAAATGAATAAGCTTTCATCATTGGATAAGCCGTGATGCTATTCATTTCAGGGTCATAAATTTTATTCCCATTATAAATCATTAGTAAGTTGGAACCTGTAAAAAACACCCTGGCATTTTTAATATTGATGCGGCTTGTCATTTTCTGTGGCAGCGCATAAGAGACAGTAAGATTTTTTAAACGCAAAAAAGAATTATCTACCAAAAAGAAGGAAGAAGCGTCATAACGGGTGCGATAGCCTGTGACCCGGTATCCCGGGTATTTCCCATCCGGGTTTTCAGGCGACCAGCTATCAGCCCAGTAACGAAAAGAAGCTTCTTCGGCTCTTGCCTGGATATCCCTGCCTGCTGTAGGAAGCATGGCGTTCGCTCCTGCCACTCCCTGGAAAAGAACATCAATGCTCAATGATCTCCAGGCGCCCCCAAGAGACAGACCAAAATTCATTGGGGGGTCGTCATACTTTGCAATATAATCCTGGTCATCAGAAGTAATTTTTCCATCCGGTGTATCTGTATTGACACCGCGAAGATCTTTATAGTTCAACATTCCCAATTGCGGCTTAACTCCTAAAATGGTATAGCCCGCGGGCAGTGCATCCAGGTCCTTCTGTGAACGAAGAATACCAACAGCAGTGTATCCAAAGATTCGCCCCGTGTTGTGATTGAGCTGTGACCGGTAGCCCCGGATATTCTCGGCTTCGTCTATCGTGATAACCTTGTTGGTAGCAAAACCAAAATTGGCTCTTGCATAATAACTAACCTGATTTTGGGAATTGCCGGTTTTACTATTATATCCTAATTCAATTTCAAAACCTTTTGCATCAATTTCCTGGTAATTCTCATCAGGCAAGTCGGCTCCCAGCGTACTGGGAGTACTTAATTGTTTGGAACCAAGAATATCATATGTATGACGGTAAAACAGATCCAGTTTAAAACTCATCCGATCTTTCCAGAAACGGCCATCAAGACCGGCATTGTAGTTAAGCGATTTTTCCCATGTTATAATCTTATTAGCAAGAACGCCCTGCTGAAGGCCAAGCGCTGGCTGCCCAAAAATAGCTCCGTTAACAATGTTATAGGACTGCAGCCATTGAAAATCGCCTACATCATCATTGCCAAGTAAACCCACAGAGGCCCGCAATTTAAGATCGTTTATAAATTGAATATTCTTAAAGAATGATTCATCAGAAATTCGCCATCCGGCAGATACGGAAGGAAAGAATCCCCAACGATGGCCTGGTGCAAAAATTACTGAGCCATCATAACGAAAAGAAGCTTCAAGCAGATACTTCTGAGCATAGTTATAACTGGCCAATCCGACATAAGATATTCTTGCAGACTGATTCTGGCGGCCATCTACTGTTGAGTTAACTGTGCTTCCTGCGATATACTGATCTATAGAAGAAGAAATAAAATTATCACGCCTTCCGCTAAACCAGGTATTATCTTCTTCAGCCTGTTCATATACCAACAAGGCATCCAGGTTATGTTTTCCAAAACTATGTTTGTAGTTAAGCTGGGCATTAAATTGATACCTTTTTGATTTGTCTTCCCGTGACAATAAAAATTCATCCGCAGCACGGGGCCGTATACCTGTAGCCTGGTCGCCCACTATATGATTATGACCACCAGTAGTATTAAACAATGTCATGTTATAAGGAAGATTGAATTGCTTGGTATAGAGATTACGATTATACCTGTTGATGGAAGCCTTGGCGCTTAATCCTTTTATAAACGGAATAGAATAATTCAAGGTTACAGTGGTATTGAGCCCGTTCCATTTTCTTTTGTTATATCCCGCTAAATCAGGTTGAACAACTACACCAGGATGCCATTCCACCCAATTGCCAACGGGCAAACCATTTACAAAAGGTGGCACCATGGCAGATCTGAATAAAAGCGCTTTGTACAGGTCTTCCTGCCGCCAGTTAGTAACCTGCAAGCTTGGGCCATTAGTACTTCGTTCATCGGTATTTATATCGAGTGAAACTTTAAGATCCTTTGTTACAGAAACATCTACATTTCCCCGCAAGTTGAATTTTTGATAACTCAGGTCATTAAAAGAACCGGTAGCATAATTATAAGATCCGCCAAGAAAATATTTTACATTTTTGGTTCCGCCACTTACATCTAATGTATGCTGGGTGGTCATGGGATCTTTCCACATCTGATCAACCCAATTCCATGAATTAGTTTTAAAATATTCCAGTTCATCAGCGGTATAATACCTGGCATCTGTTTCAGGAACATTCGTATAATGTAATTTATGATTAATAGCGGAAGCATGCTCAAACGCATTCAGTGTTTCAGGAATTTTAGTTGCCTTCTGAAACCCAAATATTCCGTTGTAAGAAAGCTTGGGAATTCCTACCTTACCTCTCCTGGTAGAAACCAGCACAACACCGTTCGCAGCCCGCGATCCATATATAGCAGCGGAGGCCCCGTCTTTCAATATCGTCACGCTTTCAACTTCATTCGGGCTTAACCCGTCGAATGCGAACTTATCACTTACTATACCATCAATGACATACAATGGATCTGCATTATTAAATGTTCCCTGTGCACGGATCCTGATTGATGATTCCATTCCTGGTGTACCTGCTGATTGAGATATGGTTACACCGGACAACCTGCCGGCTAATGAGTTGGAAAGATTATCATAGGGTGCATCTTTAAGTTCAGTACCATTTACTGATGCAACTGAGCCTGTAATCGTACCCCTTGTTTGCGTACGATACCCTACTACGATTACATCATCAAGTTGTTTCAGATCAGCTTCCAACGTAACATTAATCAGGGTTTGATTATTTACCGGGATCTTCTTTCGTACATATCCCGTATATGAAAAAATCAGCGTAGCGTTTCCGGGAACCTCGATTAAATAATTACCATCAGCAGCTGTCATTATAATTTTAGAGGGCGACCCTTCTACTTCAACGGTGACGCCAATAAGAGGCGTTTCACCGTCAGTGACTTTACCTTTCACAATTATATCCGCTACCTCTTTTATAAAACCTTCTGACAACCCAGAAGTAACTTTCAACTTCGTTACTAAACTGTCAGCAGGATTTGCCAAAAGCAATGGTGGAGCCGCAAAGATTAACGGGATTAATAACACAGGTAATTTCATTTGCGTAGCAATGAGGGTTGTAAAATTCTTTAGCATAATTGTTAGTTTATTAATTAGCTTTTTAAAAGAACCAGATGAGAGTGGATAACAAGAGGAAACCAGTAATTGTAAAGACCACATCAACAACCGTTACTCTGTTATTCTCTTAATTGATCCTCTGGAAAGTATATGAATTGCTAATTCTCATTATTTATATCCGGCAATGCAAGGGCTTAACCTTTTTAATAACTAAAATTTGCCTGCTGATCTTTTTTTAGTATAATTGATTTGATCGCTGGTGCAAATAAGGAACTATTCGCCCCCGGTGAGTTTTATGAATTAACTAATCATTCATTTATTTTGGCAGAAATTTCTTCTCATTTTCACAAAAAAGGGTAGCCGAAGCCACCCTTTTGTTTACAACTAACTACATGAATATTTGCCAACCATTATTTGTGCTGTCCTATTGCTTTATGATGATCCTGACAATAATATCTGTTCCATCTGATATATATAAATAATAGAATCCGTTACGTGATTGTGCCAGGTCAAAATCTATTTCATACTTTTTGTTACTCTTTTGAAGAACAGATGAAACTACAGGCGTTCCCTTATCATCATAAATTATAAATGTATAATCCTTATCCTGTTTACTTTCCAACTTTACTTTTAACTGGCCCTGTGTTGGATTGGGATATACTTTAATTTTTATTCCGTCTTTTTTTACATCATCGGCAAATACAAGAACCGCTTGCATTACATTTTCAGCTGGCAAATAATTTCCATCACCCGGTTGTTCTGCCTGTACGATTATATTTCCTTCGCCGGTGAAGGAAAGCGTATTTCCTGTAATACTACCCGAACCTGAAATTATTGTAAACGTTATCGGCAATCCTGCTGAAGAAACTGCGGCAAGTTCAACTGTTTCATTTTTATTTTTTGGAGAAACGGAAGTAAAAGAAATTGTTTGAGATGCTTTGTTAACAACAAAAGATTGTTCGGCCGAAGCAGGAAAATAATTTTCATCACCTGCCTGACTTGCTTTTACTATAACAGTTCCCGCCCCGGTTATTGTCAATACCTCATCATTAAGTATTGCAGGTCCTGAAACTATTTCAAACCCGACCGGCAGTTCTGAATCGGAACTTGCGTTTAATTCAAACGGTTCGTCGCCAAATGTTTTATCCGGAATTTCGCTGAATGAGATGGACTGTTGTTTTGTTTGATAAAGTTCCCACTCTGCGAATTGTGTATTGTTATTATTGCCGTTCGATGTAATGTTTAGCCGGTAGAAAACAAAGGGCTGCTGGTTATTAATAAGAAAGGCCCTTGTAAGGAATCTGGTGGGGAAATCTTCTCCTGTACGGCGGTCAAGTGTTGTCCAGGTGGAGCCATTGTCTGACCCAAGCAGCGTCCAGTCTTTAGGATCACGTTCTTCCACATCGTTGGCGGAAGTAATCGCATACCTTGTTACTACTGCTGGAGTTGTTGATTTGTATTGAACCCACAATGCTTTTTTTCCATTCTGATAGTATTTCGTGTTGATATTATTGTCTATTAATTTAGGATAATTTTCGTCAGGTCTGTTGCTGTTGTACTGAGAACTTAAAAAGCCGCCATTATCTGTTATATCAAATGGATTGCCTGCAGGCGGTGGTGGCGGAACAGTACCCGGCGCATAACCATCCCTGAAGAACCTTGCCCGTCGCCATTTCACGATAGCTTCATCAGTGCGCAACGTTCCGTAGTTGCCATATTTGTGATAATTGGTTACGGCTTCATTGTCTTCGATCTCAGCCATTTTCACATCATCAATATAAATCTGGATCTTGTTACCAACGTCGTCCTGCAAATGAATAACGTTGACTTTTACTTCTTTGCCATACACGTTTGTCGCTAATGTTTTACCAGCACCCGTCATAGAACCACCATCAGCAGCATAGCCGCGTATCATCATTTGTGTAGCGCCGGAAACGCTTCCAAATATCTGCATCAGGCTTTCATCATTCAAAGGAGCATAAAATGTAACATAACCTTCAAACTGGCGGCTACCAGTCGAGTATTCGTTTTGAAGCCTGATCTCTGACCGGTTGGTCCTGTTATCAAACAGGCGGAAGGTTTCTGTGTCATTATTACTGTCGTAACTGTAATCAGCACAGACAGGGCTGCATACAGATTTGTAAGAAGTCCAGTTGTAGGTTTGCAAACCCGCTTCGTTATCAAGATGAATTTTTTTGGTGGGTGAGTACTCCGCCCATCCACTGCCAAGTTGAGCATGCGTAACTGATCCTGTAATAAACATCAATAGTATACATAACACCTGATACATACGTATTGAATCAGGCCTGGCAAAATTCTGAAAAATCGTTTTGTGTGTAAATAATTTTTTCATCGGCATTTTTTTGAATGCCAACTAACTCATTATTTTCTGATAATACTTTTGGTTGATTTGCTTTTTATTAAAGGATATTACCATAGCCGTTATTAAACTCGATTTTCGTTAGTAATTTTCCGCGATTCATTTAACGGGTTTTCATATAATCATCGGAAATAAGAAGGATTATTTATCTGAAATTTCTCGCCCCGGGAAAAATTTTATCCTGGCTGGCTTCACGTACCTGTGTATTCTGAGGGGCAGTAAGATGCCACAGCAATTTTGAAAGATCGTAACAAGCACTTACAATCACATGTATCACCTCACCTTCCCGCTGCGGTTTACCTTCCACCATAATCAGTCGCGATTGTAAAATTGGTTTCCGGTACTCGTCAAACAGGTTTTGAAAAATGACAAGATTAGCAACCCCTGTTTCATCTTCGATAGTCATAAAGCAAACTCCTTTAGCTGTGCCAGGCCGTTGCCTGACCAAAACAAGACCGGCTACCTTCACAGACTGACCATTGATGGCGTTAGTCAATTCACTGGTTGACCAAATATGCAACTGCTGAAGTGTTGAGCGAACAAAACTCACCGGGTGTGCTTTGAGTGAAAGCGAAGTAGCTGCATAATCACGAACAACGTGTTCGGACATACTCATTTCAGGTAATGAAACATTTCCCAGATCAGCATCGAACGGTCAATTTTCTTATTCGTTTTTCTGCTTTCATATCGTTTGCCATCGCCCAAAGCTTTTCATTTTAGGTATTGAATAATCGAAACTTGAAATTACTTGTGTTGATGTCTTTTAGCCTTATAAAATGGAGTTGATGTTTTGTGAAAAAGGAATGATCAAAAACCAATGTTTAAGACGAATAAAGTTGAGTGGGAGCCATGGGCGACAAGGATAAATCTGATTTATTTTATAAGCAAAAAAAAGGACTGGTAATATGATACAGCCAGTACAGAAGTTGCACGATCATCTGCATCGTCGGTGAAATTGTATAGCTGCCCCTTGAAATCCAGATCACAGATTCGGGTTGTTGATACAGTTGTTCTAATTACTTAGCTTAAATTTCATTATCTTATCAAAGGATACACCATGAGTCATTAAAAACTTATATCTTTTAATTACAATTATATTAATTTCAAATATTGATTGCACATTGTTCATATACCGATATAGAGTTAACTGCACTTTTACGGCAAGGTAGCGAAGCCTCATTTACCGAAATATTCAACCGTTACTGGAATAAATTATATTTTATCGCACACAAGCATTTAAAGTCACCGCAGGCGGCCGAGGAAGTAGTGCAGGATGTATTTATGACCCTATGGCAAAAAAGGGAAACACTCTCTATTCGTTCTTTGCCATTGTACCTGGCAGCTATGACCCGCTACGCTGTTTACCGTAACCTGGCCTGGCAACAGAAATACAGCAAAACTGAAATAAACACATTAAAAGCAGAGCCTTCCACCACCGGAGAACTGGAAGCTATGGACAATAAACTGCTATTGGAAATAATCGAAAAATTATCTAATAATCTGCCTGAAAAATGCCGGATGGTTTTTATTCAAAATAAATTGCTGGATATACCGCTGCACCAGGTCGCCGATACATTAAATATTTCTCCCAAGACCGCAGAAGCCCATCTTACAAAAGCGTTGAAATCTGTACGCACCAATCTTGGAGATGCGTTCTCTGTTTTTTTTATTCTCTGATTGACTTACCTGTCTATTTTTAAAAAACTTATCAAAATAACGTCGCCTTATGATGTCTTAATGCATAGCCGGGCACATTTATTTAAATATAAAAATTAAAAAAACAGAGAGTGCTTTAATTTGGCTTATAACCTGTAGAAAATATTTTTTAAATACACTAAGGGTATTTCTGTTGTATTTGACTCTATGTAAAGAACGGACCACACAATATTAAATTCAATGCAAAAGGATAAATTAAAACAACTGGCAACTGCTTATTTACTGGGAGCTGCCACGGAAGAAGAAAAACAGGAATTGCATAAGTGGTACGATGAGACAATGGACCAGGAAGAAGAGAGGGTTATTCTTGATACGGGGGAAACGCAGGAGGAGATCAGGCAAAGGATTTTAACCACACTCCTGCAAAACGCCGCTATATCAAAGCGAGCGGAGCCAGCAAAAGTTTTTTCTGTATTTAAACAGTACCGGATGCGTATCGCTGCAGCCTGCCTTGTTATAATAATAGGCGCCGCCACCTGGTTGCTTTTACAACGTTCTTCGCAGGCACACCAAGCTGGCGATCATTCAGCAGTAGTTACTACCAATAATGATGTATTGCCCGGAAAAAATAAGGCCTTGCTTACACTCGGCAACGGAGACAAGATAGTGTTGGATAGCGCGGCTTTCGGTAAACTTGCACAACAAGGTAATACTGCGGTTTTAAATGAAAACGGACAGCTTGTATATACTGGCGGCAAGCAGGAAGGAAGCCAGCCCATTTATAACACGCTTGCTACAGCCCGTGGTGAAATATACCCGCTTATTCTTTCAGACGGAAGTAAAGTGTGGTTGAATGCAGCATCTTCCATTCATTTCCCTGTGGCTTTTACAGGTAAAAAGAGAATCGTTGAAATAACCGGTGAAGTATATTTTGAAGTAGCTAAAAATAAAACAATGCCTTTTATTGTCCGTGTAAACGGCGCTGAAATACAGGTAGTAGGAACACAATTCAATGTAATGGCTTATAACGATGAAGCTACGGTCAATACTACATTGTTGGAGGGTTCAGTAAAGCTTGAGAAAAATGGCAACAGCATTTTCCTTAAACCAGGAGAGCAATCGCAGCTTGGCTTGAACGGGAAAATTAATGTAGTAAATGATGTTAATATTAAGAAAGTAATGGCATGGAAGAACGGTTTTTTTGATTTTGAAGGATCGGATTTTGAAACTGTTGCAAAACAATTATCACGTTGGTATGATGTGGAAGTGAAATATGACCGGAAATTTAATGAACAATTTTATGCGGAAATTCCAAGGAATACAAAACTATCCGTTGTCTTGAAAGCGCTGGAGCTAACGGGTAAAGTACATTTTAAAATAGAAGGTAGAAATATCATTGTGATACCTTAGAAGAGCCACTTTTTAAGGCATTTGTTAGTAGCATTCAAGTCTGTTGCAGTGTATTTCTTCAGCAACAGGTAAAAGCATCGCTGCTTTCATGCCGTCATATAAAAATGCATAGGCAATCATATTATTAATCCCATAAAAAAAAGGAGGAAACATCAAGTTCTTCATGATTGACCGGCTGTTGTTACACAATAGCAAATGTTGATATCATATTTACAAAAAAAACCGGATCCCGCTGGCAGGCGTGACCCGGAAATTAGTTCAAGCTAATTTAATTGTAAACGTTCTAACGGTTTTTACTAAACAACTTAAACAACAACAAAAGTATGAAATTAATTGCTTGCCGCAACCTCTTCCGCTTTCCCAAAAGGAGGATTGCCAAAACATTACTGATTATGAAAATGATCGCTGTTTTTACCCTTGCTATCTCCCTGACTGCAGGCGCTAAAAGCTATTCCCAGACAATTACACTTACGCAAAAAAATGTGCCGCTTGAAAAAGTATTTAAAGAGATCAGCAGGCAAAGTGGCTACACATTCGTGTATACAAAAAGCTTATTACAAAGGGCAAAACGGGTAACACTCAACATAACAAATGCTCCCCTGGAGGACGCCTTAACTGAATGTTTCAAAGATCAATCGCTTGATTTTTCCATTTTAGATCAACTGATAATTATTAAAGAAAAGGAAGCGGTTAAAAACGAAAATGAGTTAAACATCCTTTCCCCGGCACCTGTGGTAATTACTATAACAGGAATAATAACTACTGATAAAGATGAATTGCTTGGCGGCGCCACCGTTGCTGAAAAGGGAACAGGTAATGCAACCATGACAAAAAGTGATGGCAGTTTTGCAATAACTGTAGCCAGCGAAAAATCTGTACTGGTTATATCATTCGTGGGCTATGCTGCCAGGGAAATTGCTGTTGGCATCAAAACAAACATTCATGTTACGCTTTCCCCCACTAATGCAAGCATGGGTGAAATAGTGGTCACCGGTTATGGCACACAACGTAAAAAAGAAATAACAACTTCGGTTACCAGCATTAAATCAAAGGATTTTAATAAAGGCAACATAAACAATCCCGCCCAACTGCTGCAGGGTAAAGTCGCAGGTTTAAGTATTGTTGCCCCACAGGGTAATCCAAACGGCTCTTTTGATATTCGTTTACGTGGTCTATCTACACTGGGTGCCAACACACAACCACTTATCATAATAGATGGAGTAATTGGAGTTGATTTAAACAGTGTGGATCCTAATGATGTTGCATCTATTGATGTGTTGAAGGATGGTGGCGCAGCAGCCATATATGGCACCAGGGGTTCGAGTGGCGTGATTTTAATTACTACAAAAACCGGTAGCTTAGGAAAGCCCCGGATCGATTACAATAGTTACGTTACGGCAGAAAATAAAGACCGCTCACTTCCCGTGATGAATAAGGAAACTTATTTAGCAAATGGAGGAACTGATCTTGGAAGCAATACCAACTGGCTGAATGAAGTTACGAAGACGGCTATTTCCCAAGTTCATAATTTATCCCTGGCAGGTGGCACCGATCAGACTACTTATCGTGTATCCATGAATTATCGCGATGTGGAAGGTGTACTTCTGAATACTGGTTTCGAACAAATAAACGGACGGCTGAACCTCACGCAAAAAGCACTTAACAACAAGCTAACCCTGACCTTAAATTTAGCCGCTACCTCTAAAAAGGCAAAGTTAGGGTTTGATCATGCTTTCAGGTCATCCATCGTTATGCCTCCCAGTGCTCCAATAAATACTACTGATGCGTATTATGCTAAATACGGCGGCTTTTTTCAGTCAGAGGTGCATGAGCTTTATAATCCCCTGGCCATTATAAAACAAAATATCAATGATCAGACTATTTCACGTTTAATGTACAATTTACAGGCAGACTACAAAATAACTTCAAACCTGACCGGTTCTGTACGGTATGCGCAGAACAATGACAACCTTGCCAATGGTCAATACATTAGTAAATATAGTTACTATGGAAGCGGTGTAGACCGGAACGGCTTAGCGACCCGGAGCCACAACAGTACAAGTAATAACTTATTTGAGGCCACAGGAAATTATGTAAAGTCTTTCCAGGCATTAAGTCTGTCTGTGCTGGGAGGTTACTCTTATCAAAACTTTACTACCGAAAATTTTTCAACCCAGGCCGGCAACTTTTTAACGGATGCATTTACCTATAACAACTTTGCAGCAGCAAAAGATTTTGCAGACGGGAAGGCCCTTGCTTCCAGCTTAAAAGAAAATAATAAGCTGATCGCATTTTTCGGACGGGTGAATCTCAACTATGATAATACCTATTTCCTTTCTGCTTCATTGAGAAGAGAGGGATCTACGAGGTTTGGAAACGGAAATAAATGGGGCAACTTCCCCGGTATAAGTGCCGGAGTGGACCTTGGCCGGCTGGTTAGCATTCCCAACGTTGATCAGTTAAAACTAAGAGCCAGTTATGGAATTACCGGGGCGATGCCTGACGTAAGTTATCTTTCGCAGCAGCTTTACGGACCAGGTGCTTCAGCTACTTATTTCTTATACAACGGTGTATATACCCCGGTCTATTCTCCCCAGAGTAATCCCAATCCCGATCTGAAATGGGAAAACAAATCAGAAATTGATTTTGGAATTGATTTCAATATGTTTAATTCAAGACTAAATGGCACCTTTGATTATTACAACAGGAAAACAACGGATGCACTGATTACTTTAAATGTACCTGTTCCGCCCAATTTATTTCCAACTTCAGTACTTAATGCAGGTGAACTTAAAAATGAAGGAATAGAAGTTACACTGGATTACCTGGCGGTAAAAAGCCAAAAATTTAGCTGGACAACCCGCGCAACATTTTCAACATACAATACACGGATAGTTTCATTATCGATGGGCGATATAAAATATGGAGTGAGAGAAGTTGGAAGTTTGCCAGCTCCACTTGTTGGTAATACAGTAAGAGTAGAAGAAGATAAACCGATGGGTCAAATGATCGGCTGGCAGTATATGGGTGTTGATGCTAATGGCCAGTATATTCTTAACGACCTTGATAAAAACGGGATTATTAATGAACTCGATATTACGGTTATCGGCCGGGGTTTACCAAAAGGAGAAATTGGTTTCTCTAATCGTTTTAGCTATGGTCAGTTAGACCTGAGTTTCTTTTTGCGTGGTGTTTACGGACATGATCTTGTAAATCTTAACAGGACGATGTTTGAGCAAATTTCCCGTATCAGTTCCTATAACCTGGTCCATACAAAATTCTTTGATCCTGCCTATAAAGGACCGGCTGCCTATAATAGCTATTACCTGGAAAATGCATCGTTCATTAAGCTGGATAATTTCACTTTAGGCTACAATTTCAAACTACCTACACATTCAGTGATATCTTCTGCAAGGGCTTATGTATCTGGTCAAAACCTGTTTTACATTACGAAGTACTCCGGTGTAGACCCGGAGCCGCGGTACACCAACGAAGGTAATGTTTTGGCACCCGGCGTGGAACCCCGCAATAGCTGGGTAACAACCCGCACTTTCACTTTAGGTATCAATCTTTCATTCTAAACTAATTCAAATGAAGTTTTATAATATCTTCTTTACTGGCCGCAATAAGGCTTTCGGATTTCATTTTTATATTTTGATCTTCGTATTCAGCCTGGCAATAGCTACCCCCTCTTGTACAAAGCTCGATGAGCCACTTTATAGTCAACTGAGCAATTCAAATTTTTTGCAAACGGATGCTGAAATTGTTGCTGCTGTTGGCGCCGCTTATAGCGGCTTAAGAGATTTTCAATCGTTTGGAAATATGTGGACGATATACTGTACAACTGATGAAGTGGCCATAGTAGGCCGCACTGGCGGAGACTGGGCAGGAGACGGACAGGATCAGCAAATGACTGACCAAAAATGGATTGCTAATAATCGCTTTTTTGCCGGCACCTGGCTTTCATTTTATGGCCAGATTAATACCTGTAACCGCCTGATCTATCAATTAGAGCAAATCGACCCCGCTAAATATACCAACTATATTGCCGAGATAAAGACAGTGCGGGCCCTGTGGTATTTTTGGCTGATCGATGAGTGGGGTAATGTACCAATTGTAGATAAGTTTGATGTTCCAAAAAGTTATCTCCCTGCGACCAATACCCGCCAGGAAGTATATAATTTTATTGAGAAGGAGTTGAAAGAAAATCTTGTTCATCTTCCAAAAGAGAAAAATACAGCTACCTATGGACGGGCCACCTACTGGACCGCACAGGCTATTCTTGCTAAACTGTATTTAAATGCAATTGTATATACAGGAACACCCCAGTGGCAAAAAGCGATAGACGCCTCTAATGAAATTATTAACTCGGGAAAGTTTTCTTTGACGGCTACTTATAGTGAAAATTTCAGCGCTCAAAATCAAAACTCCACGGAAGCTATTTTTGCTATTCCGTTTGATGGCATCTATACGCAATGGACCTGGTTTCTCCCCCTGATAAGCTTGCACCCTTCTCATGTTCAGACATTCGGCCTGACCCAACAACCCTGGAATGGATTGTCTGTGCAAACAGAATTCTTTTCTTTATATGATGACCAGGACACCCGTAAAAAAGACAATTTTCTTTGGGGACCTCAATATACTCCCACAGGTGATCCTATTCTGGATCCGGGCTATGAAACGGATCCTGCTATTGATGGCGATCCTAAAGTTGTTTTAACTCCTACTTTCCAATCTCTTTATAATACAGCCAGGCAGTCAGGGGCAAGAGTAAAAAAATGGGAGATTGAAAAAGGAAGCAATGGCTTTCTGAACAGCGACTTCTTTGTTTTCCGGTATTCGGACATTTTGCTTACAAAAGCGGAAGCAATGTGGCGGTTGACACCCGGCAATGCAGAAGCGCTGACGCTGGTAAACCAGTTCCGTACCCGGGCCAATGCAACTTCTTTTGCAGCATTAACAGCTGAAAATTTAATGAACGAACGGGGAAGGGAATTATTTTTGGAGGGATGGCGTCGTTCAGATCTGATACGGTTTGATAAATACAATGAGCCTACCATTTTTAAGCCTTATAAAAGTGAAGCATTCAGAAAGCTCTACCCCGTTCCGAAGGAACAGTTAGATGCAAATCCGAACTTAACTCAAAATGACGGCTATTGATAACGTAAAGAATGTACTATTTCCATTACGACAATAAGGGAGGTAGTACATTTTTCATCTCCTGTTATTTATAATCAATGTACCGGATTATAATAACTATCGCATTTGACTAATGTAATTATCAACCTCTATCCTATTCGGTTCAAAGAATAATATTTTAAAGCTTTATAACACCAACTGCATGAACTCACTCGTTAAAATAACGGCTATCATATTGTTGACCGTCCTGGCATCTTCTTTTCTTACGGCAAATGACAACAGATCATCCGCCTTTACAGCTCCTGTTCTAAATGCAAAAGACACCCTTATAAACAAAAATAAAGGCACCGGTCCCAGGCATTGGATTGCTTATGAATATTGCTGGATGAATAACAAGCCTATACCTGAAAAATTGTGGAAAGCAAACATTGATTGGGTGATTGCAAATTTTAAATCTTTCGGGTATGACATGGTTAGTAATGATGGCTGGATTGAAAACGCCCAAACAATAAATACCAGCGGGTATATAACAAAATACAATGACTCGTGGATTAACGGCTTTGCCTATTGGTCTGATTATCTCAAAAAGAGGGAGATGAAGTTAGGGGTTTATTACAATCCGATGTGGCTGACCAGGGCTGCCTTCAACCAAAATGTCACGGTAAAAGGAACAGGTTACAAGGCAAAGGATATCGTCGGTAATACGTCATTTAATGGTGATTTATACTGGGTAGATGTAGCCCTGCCCGGTGCAAAGGAATGGATCCAGGGCTACGTTAATTACTTTATTGATCTTGGCGCCACTTATCTCCGCATTGATTTCCTGGAGAACTATGAAAAAAATTATGGCACCGTAAAATATGCACAGGCCCTTCAATGGATAAAAGAAGCAGCAGGTGACCGTATTTTATTAAGTCTGGTAATGCCTAACTGCTATAACCATGGACAAACTGAATTGCTCTTTGGAGATATGATAAGAATTGATGACGATTGTTTTAACGGCGGATGGGATTTTGTTAGTGATAGAAAAAGAGGTACCTGGCAGCCGCACTGGCCGCAGTATGGAAATGCTTTTGACGGGTTTGTTAGTTTTGCTGATATCGGCGGAAGAGGCCAGATGATTCTCGATGGTGATTTTATCAGGCTAAATACGCTGTCCAATGATATTGAAAGAAAATTCCAGGTTTCATTGTTTGTAATGGCAGGATCTCCAATTACCATTGCAGACCAGTATAACACAATTGGAAAAAGTGCATGGGTTTATCAAAACAAAGAGCTATTGGATTTAAACGATCAGGGTTTTGCAGGCAAACCATTAAGCTTTGATACAAGGGATGGTTACAATAGTTCCAGGTGGGTTGGTCAGTTGCCAGATGGTGACTGGATAGTGGGGTTATTTAATAGGGAAAGTTCCAATCAAAATAGTAAGATTGATTTTGTAAAAGAGTTGGGACTTCAACCGGGAGATTCTAATAAGGCAAGGGATTTATGGTCACATACCGATCTTGGAGCTTTGCCGGGTGTTTATTCGGCGGATCTTGCACCACATGATTGCAGGATATTGAAAATCAAAAACAGCATTCATCCCAAATATGAGGCAGAAGTTGCTTCTATGATGGGTGGGGCAAAAAAGAGCACAGATCATCAAAATTATAGTGGACCGGGATTTGTCGGCAAATTTGAAACGGTTGGTGCAAAGGTGCTCTATGCCGTTAGTGTTCCTGCTGATGGTAATTATATCTTGAAGGCTGCCTACGCAAACGCTTCAGAGAATACCCGAACCGCCAGTGTATATGTAAATAATACAAAAGTAGCTGATCAGTTAACCATGTCCCGGCTTGCAAGCGGTGATGATTGGGGCATCGCTGATAAGAAGGTTTACTTAAAAGCAGGTGTAAATTATATTGCCATTCAATATGATCCGGGAGATAATGGTCTTTTTAATCTCGATTACATTCAAATAGTAGCATACGGTAGTTCAACAGAACAATGATATCATGTATTCAGACCTAAAGAAGATAATTAAAAAATTCGGCTTTATTTTTTTTTGAGGACAAAGATTTGAACAAACAATTTTTCTTTTTGAACTACACACCTGTTATAGGCGAGCATAGTACCGTCATGAGAAAATACAGGCGCCCCAATTGGCTTTTCGGCATCACTACGCCGGGGAGTTATCCGCATGGATTCGCCGGTCTCCAGGCTTGTCATCAAAACACTGTTGTCGGAGCAATAAGCTACCCACTTGCTGTCCGGACTGAAATTAAACGGCCCCTGGATAGGGTGCTCATTGTAGGTGAGTTGCTTTACATCACCACCATTGGGACTTATACCAAAAAGTTGGATAATCCCATTATCATCAACTGAGAGAAAACCAATAAGGCTTCCATCAGGTGTAGTTCTGAGCCAAAAACGCGGCCCCAGCAAACCGCTTTTTGTATGGGTGATGCGACGGATAACAACACCCCTGGGCACATTGGGACGGCTATTGATCGTCCCTTCAATCGGACCGGATGCTGGTTGCGTTAGATCATCAGGCAGATCCGCTACAAATACTTCCGTAATCAATTTGCCATCCGTGTCCCTTGTATTCCCCTGGAATGCAATGGCCTTTTTATGTCTTGATCCATCTGGCCGCAAGTATCCCTGCCTCCCGATCCAGCCTTCATCAAATGCTTTATCAATCTCATCGGTGCCAGGCTTCGGATTTTCTTTGACAGGCACCACCAGTACCGAAAACATTTTCCCGGAATGCATCTCCATTGTCGAATCAGGCTTCACTTCAACATCCCGGGGAAACATAACTCCGATTGTCCGAAGATCTTTAATGCCGGAGTCTGTCTTTGATAATCGTTCAATCACATAATCATTATAGGTAAAGCTTATCCATTCGCCATCGCCACTCCAGGTATGTGCATGGGTACCACCCCTGAGCGCACCAGGTGTAAAAGGTGGCACAATATCCCTTGCATCCATGAAGATGGGCTTGAAAGGCTCTTTGATGTCAATGACAACTCCGGTTCTCCGTGTAAATCCATAAGGATTCTCCTTAGATGCATTACGAATACCATGTATAAAAAGCACCTTATCCTTATTTGGTGAAAATGTCACTGCGCCAACACCGGGGCCGTATTCGGTTTGATTTTGCGTTTGGTACAGCAATTTGATTTTACGGGTTCGCAGGTTGACCATACCCACAGAATTGGTGCTGCCAATTTTATTTTCATCATTACGGCTATCAAACACGATCCACTGGTCATCGGGTGAAAAAACCTGTGTATTATGAATGGTATGTCCTGACTGGTCAAATGTCAATTGTAGTTCTGTATAGTACATTTCTTTGTTACTCTTACACGAGTTGATACTAAAAGTTGTGAGAAGCAACAAAGCCGTCATCCAAGGTACACCTGCCCGTTTGATTGCAAAGTCCATCATCGAATCACATTCAAAAGTTGCTTTACTCTTTCTATACTTTCACCAATAGCGCTTGACTCTTCTTCACTAAACGCATGGCTAAGCGGAGAGATCATCTTGTTATCAACCATCTTCATCACCGACAAAACCGCTTTGATTCCCTTGAGGTAACGATAACTACTGCTTCCCTGGCCGTAGATACAGGAAGAAATTTCCATCACAACCTGCTGGAGTAACTTTACCTTGTCCAACTCTCCTTTCTTAGCCGCCTCGTATAAACGTACAAAAACCTCCGGAAACATGTTGGACCCGGAATTCACGCCACCGCTGCCGCCCAATAACACAGCTTGCGCTGTCATTTCATCGGGGCCAACAAAAATTGAAAACTGGGGATCATCTTTTAGCAGGTATAGTAAGGTATTGAAATACGGCGCTGCACCGGAGCTGTCCTTGATACCTGAAATATTCGGATGCGTTGAAAGCTTTACAACCGTTGCCGGTTCGATCATGATCTTTGTTTGCACCGGCATATTGTAAACAAAAAGTGGCAGGCTGAGTTTATCAGCCAGGCTCATATAATACGCTGCTAATTCCTGTTGCGTTAGTGTAAAATAATAGGGCGGAGCAGCCACCACTGCGGAAGCACCGGCATTTGCAGCATAGGTAGCCAGCTCATTACTTTCATATGGTGAAGGATCAGTAATACCCACGAGTACCGGAACCCTGCCGCTCACATATTCACAACTTAAGGTAACAAGCTCCTGTTTTAACCGGGTAGATAAACTTGTTGCTTCACCCGTTGTACCCAAAACAAATATTCCGTGTACACCTCCATGAACCAGGTGGTCGATCAGCCTGCGTAATCCTTCTTTGTCTAAAGTCTCATCCTTTAAGAAAGGAGTGATCATCGGAGTGACGATGCCTCCAAAACCTTGTCCCAATAGTTTGCTCATATTTTATTCATTTGATCTTATAACTTATAATTCTTTGCCGTTTCGTAAGCCTTTGTTCCCTCGGTGTCAGATCCGCCAGTGAAACCAGGACCACCTGCCGCTATATAGCCATGGCTTGCACCAGTACTTTCAGGGCTTACCCAAAATGAAAACAACTTTCCATTTTTCAAATGAAACCTGATCCTTATCGTCTTGCCGATCAATGCTGATAAATCTTCGACTCCTTTCCAGCTTATTTGTTGAATCGTGCTGTTTGCAGAAACAGCTTTACAACGACCAAGCGTAAAGGGGGTAAGAACGTTATTATTTACATCTGTGATTTCAACTTTCAATTCCCCGTTGGAACAATCAGTATTAACATAAAGATACTTGCCTTTAAAAGTCAAAGGTCGGGTTGTCAATGCCCCGCCTTTTTTGTCTGCATTCATCGAAGCAAATCCATCTCGCCTTAAGACAGCAATACCTGTACTCCCGTAAGAATGCATCCCGTTCTTCACATACACACTATGCTTTTTAGATTGGTCACCTTTAAATCCAATATAATAAAATCTTAGTTCGTCACCCACTACAGTGCAAATGCCCCCAACGGATTGAACATAGCCGCGGTCCCAGTCCCCTTCTTTTCTTGTAGCGTTAATAAACGTTTCCCTGTTGGGTCTATCCCAATGAAATCCGTCACGGCTAAAAGATATTTTCAGCTCTGTGATCTTCGGTGTTGCGTCCCTGAGACAAATTTCGTTATCAGGGCCCAGGTGTACCTGGTGTAAACCCAACATGATGCTTTCATATCCTACTGCCGATAAATTATACAACTGTGCCTTATCACCTATCGCAGGATCAGGCAGATCCAGCCTGTCAGCACCGGTCCAGAAAGCAATGTCTTTGATATCCCATTGAGCTCCTTTCAGGTAATCGTCATGTTCATAGTAATAACGGGAACGCCCAATCGGTGAACGTCCATATTGACCTGTGTTACGCAGGCTGTACACCCATTTTTTCCGGAAAGGATTGTAAAAGATGGTGGTCCTGTCACCACATATACCTGTTTCGATAGGATCGGACCAGTGAATACCGTCTTCCGATACCATCGCATAACCACGTTGAAAAGTTTTTGTCACGCCAGGAACAGAGTTCGGTGGCCGGAGAAACATCTTGAATCGTTGTTTCGGATCGTTGGTAAAATGGTCCAGGAAAACGGTGCTCGAATCGGCAATGATTTCCGGGACGAGCCTGTTGGTTCCGCCATCAATATCCAATTCGGGCCTTTCCCAGTGTATACCATCCTTGCTCGTAGCATAAGCCATAGAGTATAACCAACCCGCTTCATACCACATCTTAAATAATTTATCTTTGGGATCCCACCATACGCCACCATCCTTAGCCGATGCGCCGGGTATGCCAAACGGACCCTGTTCCAACCAGGTCTCCGGTTTCAATACTGGATTATTTTCCAGTTTTCTCGCATTATGGAACTCGCGTTGCAAGGATGTTTTCTCAATTAAAAAATCATCCACAAATAATTGTCTTCCTACATCAATAGGAATAATGGCAGGACGGTTCCTGAGATAAGGGATATTCATGGGTTCATAGTTACCCGGGTCAATATCTCTTGGTGGCCAATTGTCTGGCAACCTAATTCCATTATATAATAATTCGCCGGAACCCGGCATCTTGAAAAGGTCAACAGAAGGCAGGATTAAACCTGTAATTCCCAATGTGGAGGTATTCCTCAAAAATTCACGACGATTGATCATGTTATTTTTTTTAGTTAAGTTATTTTAGAATAGCTAATCGTTTTTTCGGTTTTAAAAACAAAACCTGTATCATCAATGCAACGAGCACGATACCTGCCAGCATGGCGAAGTCCCTTCCAAGACTCCCTGCATCCGTTGACCTTCCCAGGAAGTCAGTTACAAAAGCACCTGCAAAAATGCCAGTCATATTCATGATACCATAAGCTGTGGCTCTGTTACGTGAGGGAATAAATTGGTAAAGTATGGGCATATTATTGGCATCGAACATGCCAAACCCGATCCCAAAACAACATCCCGCCATTACGATATGAAAAAGAGATTGCCCGAATCCGATAAGCAACAATGCGGGTATCATCAGTGACAAACCAATAGCACTGGTATAGATTCTCCCTCTGACATTTTTTTGCAGCCACTTGTCGGATAATATTCCTCCAAAGATCACACCTACGAATGATGAAGCGGCGATCGTGATGGTTGCTATAGGTCCGGCGGTTGCAATATCCAATGAAAGCTTTTGCGCAAATAATGTGGGAAGCCAATTTTTCGTGGCCCATCCCGGAAGGCTTGGTACTGCGAAACAAAAAAGAATCAGCCAGAAATAAATATTGGTGAACAGTAACTTAAATCCTTTTAAAAACGATACCCTTTCATGTTCATCGATAATATCTTCTCTTTCTGCAGCGGGTTCAATTTTTTTGTCTCTTAGAAAAAGTATCAGCACGACTGAATAGGTAACCCCGATAAATCCAAAACTATGAAAGGTAGCATGCCAGGAGTAATGAGCGGCAATGGTAGCGCCAAATCCGCCCAATGCCTGCCCAACATATAATCCTGTCATATGGATACCCACGGCAAGTGATCTTGTTTTGTTGGGATGAAAGTCGGCAATAAGGGAAAGACCAGCAGGCATATACAATGCTTCACTCAGACCCATTATTGCTCTCAACCAGTAGAGTTGATTAAATGTATTGGCATATCCCATAGCGAATGTAACGGCCGACCAAACAAAAAGACTTCCTACGATCAGCCATTTGCGGTTAACCCTGTCGGCAATGATCCCCGATAATGGATTCATAAATCCATAGACCCAAAGGAAAATGGCCATGAGATAACCAAAGTTAGTGGCTGACTGCAGTTCGGCTATGTCCACTTGCATGGAAGTCTTCATAGTTGCCAGCATCTGCCTGTCGAGGTAGTTGAGCAAAGCCACAACCCAAAGCAGCCCTACAACGATCCACGGATAATTTTTTGAGTTCTTTATTTGGTGCAGCATTAGACTTTATATTAATAGGCGGGGTCCTGTTCCAATACACCGCGTTGAAGATCGATCTGGTTTTGCGGAATCGGCCATTTATCATTCCGGTCGGGGTTATAGATTATTCCCTGCATCAGTGTTCTGAATTGTGACTCTTTTTGTATATACTCATTAAGAACCTGGTTATCGATTCCCCAGCGGACAAGGTCAAAGAACCTGTTCCCTTCCATGGCTGTTTCCAATCGCAATTCCATTCTCACTGCCTCACGTCCGTAATCCTGACTCGGGAAAGACGGGTATTCACCCAGCTTGTAATTAGCCGCAGGTTGGGCCATATCGACCACGATGGGTCGGCCGTCGAAAATATAAGTTGAAACCTTTCCCATCACAAAATCATCTGCTGCGCGCCTGCGTACCCTGTTGATGAGCTGACGTGCTGTTTCGAGGTCATTTTCTTCGATTGCACACTCGGCTCTCCACAGTAATATATGCGCAAAACGGAGTGCCCGGTAGTTAATTGAATTGGCGCGTGCAAAAGAAGCATGCGAGGCTATAGCCTGGTCCTTCTTATAAAACATTTGCTTTATTGAATTATAAGGCCCCCCGTATACCTGTGAACGCACCCACTCACTGCCTGTGTGAATACCCCAGTCAAGGTAGGGGATGCCGCGCCGGCCAACTGTCCAGTCCAGACGTGGATCAACCGGCTCATTACTGGGAATAAACTCATCATTGTAACTCAGCCCCATATCATTTTTAAAATTCCCTTCATTAAACTTAGGTCCGTTGATCCCCAAAAGCGGCAAACCGTTATTATCTACCTGGAAAGCATTGACAAGATCCTGCGAAGGCTGATACACATTACAGCATGTAGGTACATACCGGTTAAGTGGATTAGTAACCCAGGAATCCGAATTGCCTGTACGCGGCCTGTCTGTACCATTATTCACCGAAGACTGGATCTCAAATATTGATTCGATATTATTTTCAGTGATCGGGGAATAATTATCCCTGAAATTATTGACCAGGTCGAACTTGTTACTGTTAATAATATTATCGAGGAGTACTTTGGCCGGTGCATATTCTTTCTGGAATAAATGTGCATAGGCCATATAGCCCATTGCCGCCCATTTGGTAACTCTGCCAGGCTCTCCGGGAAATTTTTCAGGAAGATGATCAACCCCAAACTGGAAATCTGCTTCTATCTCATCCCACACAAGGTGATCATTTTTAATTTCAGATGGGACAACGTCTTCTGTTATATATGGTATTTTCCAAAACACCTGTTGCAAGCGGAAATGCCACCATGCCCTGATAAATTTTGCCTGCGCTTCAATAACTGTTGCTGCTGCCGGGTCCATTTGATCCCTTTTTGTTGCGAGTGATTTTAATACATCATTCGCTCTTGCGATACCATCAAAACTGATGAACCATTTGCCATAGATAAATTGATTGGTCGCTTCAGCTTTGTAAAGCTCGATCTCCTCTACGGGCTGCGTATCTCCCTGGGTGGTTCCTTTATAGGCATCATCAGATGCACAGTCCCAAACCCAGTTACGTACCGACGCCGCGCCAGACATAGCCTGGTCTGTTGTTGAACTTCCTCCACTCATCGCCGCATAAGCTCCTGTTAAGATATCTTCAGGATCCAGTAATTCCAGGAATGCCACTCCTTTGGGTTCCTTGGATAAAAAATCTTTGTTACAGGAGAAGGTGGAAAGCAAAAAGCAGGTGACCAGTGTATAAATTATAATTGACTTTCTCATTGCTATTTTTTTAAAAAGTTTTAATCTATAATGTGATATTAAACCCTACGAGGAATCTTTTAGGGGAAGGCCAGATTCCATAATCTATTCCAAAAGTTCTGTCACTTGTTTGAATCTGCGG
This sequence comes from Chitinophagaceae bacterium, assembly GCA_036675745.1. Classification (GTDB taxonomy): domain Bacteria; phylum Bacteroidota; class Bacteroidia; order Chitinophagales; family Chitinophagaceae; genus Terrimonas_B. The sequence goes on from JAKFEJ010000002.1 coordinate 25,573, forward strand.
ATCCAACCCTGTGTATTTTGTAAGGGTAAACAGGTTGGAAGCCATGATGTAAAACCTGGCTTTAGTCACCGATAACTTGTTCAGCAACGCCTTCGGCAAATTATATCCCAGCTGCGCTGTTTGAAGCCTGAGAAAGGAACCGTCCTCAATAAAATAAGTAGAAGGCAGCATACTGGTTGCATCATTCAATTCGGCAATTGGCATTTTTGCATTCTTATTATCTGCCAGGTAGGGACTTCCCCAGGATTCATACAACCTTCTTTTGCTCCTGTTCTTCTGGAAAAAATTAAAATCAATTGACCGTCTTAACACATTTGCTATATCGTTACCAACACTTGCAAAGAACATAGCGGAAATATCAAATTGTTTATACTGGGCGCCAAGTGTAAGTCCTGCGGTGAAATCCGGGTGAGGAGAACCGATATAGGTGCGATCCTTGTCGTTGATTGTGCCATCCCCGTTTACATCCCTAAACTTAAATCTCCCCGGTGCATTATAGGAACCAAATGGCGCATGTTTGTCCACCTCGGCCTGGGACTGGAAGATACCTAAGACATCGTATCCATAAAATTCAGGAAATGAAGTTCCGCGTTCCGCCCTCGTATAAATATGTTCCCTGTATGAAGAACCGATGATGGTTTCAGACTCCGCATCTGATAGTCTTACGATCTTATTCTTGTAATGAGAGAAATTAATACCGATATTATATTTAAGGTCGCCCCCGATTGCGACGCCACGATAAGTTAGTTGCAAATCAATGCCCTTATTGTTCATATCCCCTATATTCACAGAAGGAACTGTCGCTTGTCCATTTACTGCAGGAACACCTTTTGGATAAAGCATATCCGAGGTTTTTCTTTGCCAGACATCCAATGCAATATCCAGGTTTTTGAACAAGGTGGCATCAATACCAAAATTGATGGTTGAAGTGGTTTCCCATTTTGCATCGGGGTTACCAAACGCCAGCGATTCAAAACCGGTTACAAGCCCGGAATTGGAACCGTTAAGCGGGTAACTGGAAAAGGAATGATCCGTCCGGAAAGTAGTAAAGCCATTATAGTTTCCAATCTGGTCATTGCCTGAACGGCCCCAGCTTGCTCTGAATTTTAAGTAGTTAATAAACTTATCCGTAGACGACATGAAATTTTCATCCGATGCAACCCATCCAAAAGCAACCGCAGGAAAATTTCCGTAACGGTTCCTGGCCCCAAACCTTGATGATCCATCCCTTCTGAAAACCGCATCCACAAGATATTTTCCGTCAAAGCCATAATGCAGATGTCCGAAATAGGAAAAAGTGGACCAGTCACTGGCTGTTCCTGAATTTGTCTGAACTCCCTGACCTGCGTTCAACACCCAATAATTATCATCTGTAACGAGGTACTTGGTGCGGGTTGCAGAAAACCCGTTATCCTTGTTGCTGATTGCTTCAGTACCTACTAACACTTCAATGTTATGAACGGAATTGATTTTCTTAGTATAAGTTAGTGTATTGGTAAAGTTCCACAATTTAGACTCGGAAGAGGCCTCAGTCAGTTCATGATCTGCTCTCGCCTGGTAACTGTCAGGATTAGCTTCCAACGGAAGTTTATCATGATCCTTACTGATAATATATCCAAACAGCGTTTTAAAGGAAATATTTTGCGGAAGATCAATTATAGCGTGAAGGTTACCTGTTACAGATAGCCTCTCTCTCCTGAAATCCCTTCCACGTTCCAGATCACCAACCGGGTTTATAAAGGGATCAAAACCCGTAAGTCTTGATAAAGGTGCATAGTTACCCCTTACATCGTATATAGGCATAATTGCCGTAAGTTGTGGAATCACTCCCATGGCCCCGCTTTCGCCCTGCTCCTGCAAACCTTTATCCGTCACTTGGCTAAGGCGGATGTTTTGTCCAAGCTTCAGCCATTTTTTGAAACGCGAATTAATATTGGCACTAAGCGTAAAACGTTCAAACCCGGTATGCTTGATGATACCTTCCTCGTCGAGAAAACCGGCGCTGAATGCGTAGGTAGTGTGTTCGGACCCACCGTTAACCGATACGTTGTATTCTTGTGTAAGACCGGGGTTGAAAATTACTTTATGCCAGTCGGTGCCTCCGGGATTTGACTCTGTGATAGGATAGCTGCGTATATTATATAATGACAGATCAACCTGGTCAGCGCCGGCAGGCAACAAATATTTAGGAACCCGTGGTTCAGGTCCGTTTCCATAAACCGGATGATTGGGAGCTACCCCTGAATTTTTAGACTGCAACCATAACATTTCACCGTACTCTTCTACATTGAGCAGGTCATACCTGCTCGTGTTTTTCGCGACTCCCACCCTGCCACCGAAATTTACCTGGGGTGTCTTTGACCTGGTTCCCTGAACTGTCGTAACAACGATAACACCATTCGCTCCGCGTGCACCATAAATCGCCGTGGAAGCCGCATCTTTTAATACAGTTAATGATTGAACATCTGTGGGGTTTATCTCATTAAACCCGCTTGTTCTTGGAACACCATCAATAACCCACAATGGATTATTGTTGTTGATAGTACCCAGTCCCCTGATCCTTATTTGTGCATCAGACCCGGGCAGGCTTGAAGTAGTTACATTCACACCTGGTGCGCTGCCTTGTAATGTTTGCGTCAGGTTACCAACCGGGCTCGATTCAAGTGTTTCCTTTTTAACTGTTGTTACACTACCCGTTAAAAGCTTTTTTGTTTGTGTGCGGTACCCCACAACTACTACCTGGTCAAGTTGATTAGTACCCTGCACAAGGGTGATGTCCAATACCGTTTGTCCCGCTACGGGTATTTCCTGCTTTTCATAGCCAACGGCACTAAACACCAGCAATCCACTTTGAGGCGTTTCTATCGAATAGTATCCTTTTGCATTCGTGGATGTACCGGAATTGCTTCCCTGTACTATCACGCTTACTCCCTCGATAGGCTCTCCCGTGATCGATTTCACGACTCCGTTTACGGTAACTCTTACCTGGGAGAATGTGGTAAGAAGACAAAAAACCAGTCCAACAGTCAGGCAGGTTTTTTTCATCTGTTTAAGGCAAGACATAAGCATCGTTTAAGTTTTTGAGTGATGATTTATGATTTGTTGGGAAGGATATCCAGGATTAATTCGCTTCGATTTGGTATTGAAGACTGAGCCCCCATTCTCGTTACGGATATAGCCGCGGCTTTGCACGCAAATTGCACTGCTGGCAGCATGTCGCGACCTTCCGCAATAGCAACACATAAAGCACCGTTAAAAACATCCCCAGCCGCAGTAGTGTCCACCGCTTCGCAACTGACTGCTGGTATTACATGAAACTCTTTTTCATGCAGCAATACGGCACCTTTATTACCTAATGTGATGACGATTGTTTTTACGCCTGCCTGATGAAGGATTTCTGCAGCCTGCTGAGCGCTTGCAAAGTCTACCACCTTTATACCAGTTAGCATTTCCGACTCGTAACGATTGGGAGTTAATACATCTATTAAAGGAAAGAGGTCGGACACAAATGAATTTACAGGTGCAGGATTTACAATGACCTTGATACCCTTTGCTGATGCGTATTCAATAGCATACCGCACAGTGTCCATGGGTATCTCCAATTGGAGCAGGAAAAGTTTCGGATCCTTGACTTTTAATAAAGCACCTTCCACATCATGTGGTGTAAGGTTGGCATTGGCACCTGAGGCAACAGCGATTGCGTTTTCTCCAAACTCATCAACCGTGATCAGGGCAACACCGGAGGGAGCAGTGCGATCAGACAATATCCCGGATATGTCTATTCCCTCATCATCGAAAAGCTGGATGGATTGCTTACCAAACACATCACTACCCACTTTAGTAATGAAAGTTGTATTGCCACCAAGTTTTGCTGCTGAAACCGCCTGGTTAGCGCCTTTACCGCCAGGATTCATGAAAAAATTTCCGCCAAGAATTGTCTCGCCTGAAACAGGTATATGGCGTGCTTTTACAACCATATCCATATTGGTACTACCGATAACAACTATCTTCTTTCTATTCATATTGGCTAAGCTTAGATGATAAAATTACCTATCCCAATCATACAATTCTTACCAATTTCCAATAGATTTAATAACTCTAATTACAAATATTTCACTAATCGAGTTGATTAATTATTTAACTTACAACGACTTACAACATTCATTTCTGTTATATTTCTTAATCCTGAAGCAGATGGTAAAAAATGACTTGCTGAGATTGGTAAAAACAATGTCCGGTTCTGAAAAACGAACTTTCAAACTTTACAGTGACAAACAGGAAGGAGCAAGAGTCTATCTGGGCCTGTTTGACTTAATCAATAATGGTAATGCAGATACGATTCGGGAAGAATTTATAAAAAAATATCCTCGTAAAAATTATGAAAACACCTGCAGATATTTAATGAAGATTATTACCGATTCATTAGTAAACACAAGAAAAGAAAACGATAAATGGTTTCAGCAACATCAATGCTTAATGAGGTCAAAGATTCTGATGGAACGATCTATAACAGACCAGGGTTACAGGGAACTAAAACACGCAAAGCAACTGTCCAGAGAACTCCAGGATAATTTGATCTATTATTTCACTTGCAACCTCGAAATGAAATTCTGGTCCGATTCAGGATTTGGTGATAAAACTGAAGATGAGATTGTGCAAATGCATATGAATGCCAAAACAGCTTTAAGGCTGCTCCATAAAATACAAGAACAATCCTCGCTCTTCGATATACTAAAATACAGGGGGCTTCATTCGGGCAAATCTTTCTCAAAAAAAGACAACGAGAAATTAAACGATCTTTTGATTACTGAATTGAGCCTTGTTACCCGCGACTTCCAGGATAATTTTGAATCAAAGAAACTACACCTGCTTTTTCAATCGTTCTTTTTTATCAACAGCAGCGACTACAAATCATCGCTCAAATGCTTTTATGACCTGAACAACTTATTCGAACAAAACGAATCTGTTTGGAGTTTCCCTCCCTACGACTATCTTGCTACCCTCGAAGGAGTCCTTGATAATCTACGTACCATCAGGTATTATAGCGAGATGGATTACTATATTGACAAACTACAGAAATTGACAGACCGTGAGTATCCTGAAAGTTTCCATATAATAGCTTTACAAACAGTCTATACTTATAAACTGACTTCCCTTATCCACCAGCAGAAATTGGCTGAAGCCAGAGAACTTACTAACTCCATCCCTTCCTGGCTTTTAAAGGATGCTACCGTGTTTGATTATGAAAAGCTGACTGAATTATTGTTCACCATTAGCCTTGTCAGCTTCTCGGAAAAGAATTACCAAAAAGCACTTCGTCAACTGGGACACATCATTAATATCGGCAAAGTCAATTTCAACCTTTCTGTCTTCAAAGTATCCAGGTTGATGCAAATCCTGATACATTACGAATTAAATGACTTGAATTACCTCGAATATGAAATCAGGTCCTATAAAAGGATGTTTCGGCAAACCGGTAAAGCCACTGCCACCGAAAGAATGGTCCTGAAGGTCATTCAATTCGATCCTCACAAAAAAAGTATTATTAAAAGACAAATACTTTGGAAAAAGATATCGCACCAGGTGGATTTAATTCTCCAGGATAAATATGAAAAGCAAATATTGAAATACTATGACTTCACAAGGTGGATAAAAATAAAATTAATCTGATCCCGTTATTCCTGTTCTCACATTGCCTGTTGCTTATCGACAGGGAAATATTACAGGTATATTATCTCTGTGACGAAAATTGTCATAAGTGTCAACACCATTTTGATTCTGGAAAACAAAAAAAAATATCGAAAGTTGATCGTTGCAACGCCCTGCCGATTTAATTTCATAAGTTTTGTTATAGCGAAAATTTTGTGCGGAAGATTGCCCACGCCGACTGGATTTGATTCACTCGTCTTTACAAAGTCGTATGCCTTATTCAAAATAATCAGAATCCTTCGAAAACGTATCACTCATTTTAGTAAGTGCCCAAAACGCAAGCCCAATACTGATACCGCCAACAAGGATCGCTGCATAGATGATCGACCCATTGAACCAACCTTGAAAACATTGGAACAAAAAAGTTAGCTACATAACACGACATGGGCAAAGTTTTATGATCGTTATTGAGTGGTTATTATTGGTTCTTTACGCCTCTTTGCCATCCTAAAATTAATTCTAATTTATTTGGTTGAGACATACAAATCAGGGAGGCGGCAGCTGTCAAAACATACCCTGTTGCCATTACCCCCATACGATTTCTTCCTTTTTTGTGACGGTTGCGCCAGGGTAATTTCTATAAACCCGCTGCTGGCTTTTGTGTTGTTTAATTTTTTAAGCCAGTAATAATAAGTGGCCTGCCTGATACTCTGCTGCCAGCAATACTCGCCAACCGTCAGCCCGCTAATGTTGCAATCGTTGATTTACCGGCGCATCTGCTCTGCCCTTGTTATCGTTTTGTTTTCCATCGGACAAAACTTGGTAGTTTATCAAGTTTTTAAAAGATGGGATTGGCAGAGGGGATACGTAATAACAACGATTCAATTACTGTACCACCGGAAACTGACTTATCCTGAGCGTAGTACAACCATACGGTATTAAGGTAATTGTTTCGGCCGGCTGGTCTTTCAAATAACGTATCGGGCTATAAGGCAATGGTCCTGCAGTTTCATTATACAATTGCCATTCGGGAATCCGTTTTCCTTTTGCTTTTAGCTCAATAGGTGAATTTTTTAAATTCCAGGGATAACCCGGATTATTCTTTTTAATAGTTACTTCAAAAGATGTTGCCGGATCTTTTAAAAGTTCTTCAACAAGTCCATAATTCCATGGCGTTGCAGGGCGAACTTCTCTATAATCACCATACCTGTCGGTTGCTTTTACACTTTTCCAATCCTCTTCTACTTTCAATGCATATACCAATGGTCCTCTTTCAACGGCTACAGAATTATTGAACCAACGGCTGGTTGATACTTCCATCGGCAATACTAATTCTACCACATCATTATCTTTCCATTTCCTGTTCACTTTTATTATTTGGTTTCCTTTTGGTTCTTCCCAAACTTCTCCATTAACTTTTATAGAAGCTTTCTTACACCAGGCAGGAATTCGCAAATGCAAGGGAAAGGTTACTTGCTTTGAAGATTTAAGTGTAAACTTTATCGTATTATCAAATGGATAATTCGTCTCTTCAATAAATTTCACGTCTGTACCATCCGCCACTTTGGCTTTTACTTCGGAAGCGCCGTATACTAATGCAGCCAAACCAAAATCATCCGTAGCAAGCCATAAGTTTTGTACAAACTTCGGCCAGCCCTGGTGCATATTACTGGTGCAGCATGGAAACCCGGTGAGAATACCGAAACATTGATCCGTACCATCGTATGGTGTAACAAAATTTCTATTATGCCGGCTAACCATTACCTGGTTGGCCTGCTGATAATATTGCCGGCCCATGTAATCATCTTCAATCTGTGTTGGCAATGCATTAAAAGCAATTTTTTCCAGGTGATCCATCATACTGATATCGCCGGTAATAGAAATCATATTTTCCAACGAATACATCATTTCAACAGACGTACACAATTCAGAACCGTGCACGGGATCATTACCTCTTGTTAATTCATCAGCTCCATAGAGGCCATGTGCCTGGCCCAGGTAGTGACGTATGTCCTTAAAAGCCTTAGTAACCGCATCTTTATATTTCGGGTCAGGACGCTGTTGATAATAAATCAAGGGCTCTTTTATACCCTGCGCAAGATTTACCGTATGAAATTTATAAGGAGTTGCAACATCTTCTGTATGCAAAAACGTATTGGTCCAGTCAAAAGATTGTTTGTGTATGATTTCCGCCAACTCCAACAGAAATTTTTCACCCGTAATATTATACAACCAATATACTACCAGCAAATTATCGCCACCACGCTGAGATCCCCACCACGAATAGTGACCCAGTGGAGTTATTGGCAGCGTTTTTAACTGATACCTGGAATATTTAACCATCAGGTCGATAACTCTTTTATCATTTGTAGCATCATAATATTGTTGCAATACTTTTAACATTACCATTTTAGGCCACCAATCACGTGCACGATCGCGTTGCAAGCCGGGTTCCGGTGCAGGATCCTTTTCGGGTGGTATAGGGCCAAAATAACCATCGCTCATCTGGTTATCTAATGCCCATTCAATCCATACCTGTGCTTTCTCTTTTAATTTTTTATCATCAAGAATATATGCTAAAGGAACCAATCCATCAAGCCAGTAAGGCCCTCTCTCCCACACATCACCATCACCTCCCAGCCAGCCATTACGGCTTCCCATTACATGCGGATATAATTCATCCAGTCTTCCCCCCATACCCTTTTTCATTGTTTCTAACTGATCTAACAGCCATCCCTTTGGCTTAACATTTCCTAATGGTAATGCGAGATAAGGTTTGGATTTAAGCGGGTACCTGTTTTGCAAATAAAAATTCTTACTTGTATCAGCACCTGGTGAAGCGATTAACGTCATAACTGTAAATTTCAAAAACAAAAAATAAATTAGCTTTTTCATTTTTCTAAATTATGGGAAATCATATAGACATTACAGATATAAGCGTACATTCCTGAAATAACGTTACCGGAATTTTATACCGGAATTATTTGTATAGTTTATAATAAAATCGCAAACTCCAGCCATATTGAAAATGTTTGATAAATTGCAAAATGGCTTATACTCAAATAACGATTAAGGATCTTGCGAAAAAGTTGAAGATTTCCGTTTCCACCGTATCCCGTGCTTTACGCAACGCTTCTGATATTAATCCTGAAACAAAGCAGGCAGTATTAGCGCTGGCCAAAGAATTAAACTACGAGCCAAACATAATGGCGCAGGGCCTGGTGAAAAGAAAAACAAAAATCATCGGCATCATTGTCCCTGTTATTCATTCTAATTATTTTTCAGAGGCTGTGAGCGGTATGACAGAAATAGCTAATGAATACGATTATCACCTTATGTTTTGCCAAAGCAATGAAGATGTGATACAGGAAGTAAAAAGTATAAGGAAACTGGTGTCCTGCCATGTAGATGGTTTATTAATATCTGTTTCAAAAGATACAACTGATGCAACGGAACTTGAAAAGGTAAGACAAAAAGGCATTCCAATCGTCATGTTTGACAGGACACTGGTTGATTTTCCCTGCAACAAAGTGGTGGTAGACGAATATGAAGGAGCTTACAAAGCGGTAGAGCATCTTATTAAAAAAGGATGCAAGCGTATTGCACATGTCGCAGGCCCCCTCAATACATCTGTTTCTGCCAATAGAATGAAAGGCTACCTTGATGCCATTACGCATTATAAGCTACCGGCAGATAACAAACTGATATATCGTTGCAATGCTTTTGAAGAAGATGCGCTGGAAGCTATAAAAAAAATAATGCGTCTTGATCCGCAGCCCGACGGTATTTTTTTTATCAATGACCTGTCGGCTATTACAGCTATTAAATACCTGCAAAAGAAGAAAATCGATATTCCCGGCACAATAAAAATTGCAGGTTTCAATGACGACCCCGTAAGTTCAATGGTAGAACCATCACTTACAACAGTGATGCAACCGGGATACGAGGTTGGCAAATTGGCGATGAGAATGCTTGTTGACGAAATCCATTCGCCTGCTACCAGTTTCCAGGATATTAAATTAAGAACACAACTAATTGTTCGTAATTCGAGTAAATAAAAAAGGCGGGCAATAAAAAATTATTGCCCGCTTTCTATTATTTTTTCTTTTTCCTGTTCAGCTTGTTTTCTTGTTTGACCGCTGCATTGTAATCAACTACATAATGCCACCAGTTGTTTAAATGACCATCTTTCGGATTAATTCCTTTATAATGCGGAAAATGTCTCATCCACCATGTCATATAACCGAGGTGTGTACATTTCCATTCCTGGCAATCAACTACCCTCCCATTCGTTTCTGTTACATCCGGATATTTATACCAGGTATCCGCATAGGTAGTGACTTTGGTTTTATTGATCCAGTCATAGTCGGCCATACCATTGGGCGGAAAGTGTATATTACCAATATGTGCTTTACCCGGAACAACCTTGTTGATAGAAGTGAATAACTCCCAGTTATTAAGATCCGTTGCTTTATTATCCCACCGGCCATATACTTTACGCATAATCGACTCAACCCTGTGCCCGTAGCTTTCCAATGCCAGCGACATTTCTCTTTCATAGTTCAGTCCCATAACTGTCAGCAGGTCTTTGCAAGAGGTGCCTTGTACAGGGGTTGAATTCAGCCAAAAAGCATTTTCGCCTGCGAATGTTGATTCCCATGTACCGCCATAAGGGAATGTCCACAACCATACTTCATTGATCTCACCCCTGTCACGCATTTCACAAAAACCATAATGTTCAATGAATTTATTATAATCAAATTTTGTCCCGTCTTTTTTAAATGTTTCCCATCCCGGTTCTGACAACAGGGAAACTACACGATCGAGTGTCAGCATTTCATCTGTCTTCTTAAGACGGGTAAAAAATAAGGAGTCATCATAGATTTTTACTATTTCATATTTTACAGCACCACCGCTTACAGCGTTCAATGTATCCCTGTAATCATTCATTAACTTCCAGGGATCATGCCATTCAAACTTATAACCAGGTGTTTTAAATAGTTCATGTATTCTTTTATTGCCATGTGACGCTACTTTCGGGTCCTGCATAACCACTGCAACCTTAACAGTTATCGGTTTCGCGGCTGGCAATACCTTCTGTTTTTTTTGCGCATTGGTAAAAGGCAAAAGGAAGAAAAGACAGCTAAGGATAATACACAACCTGCAGGTGACTGACCTTGCTTTTAAGCTAAATTTGTTTTCATTAAACCGATCCATGATACGTAATTGTATTTAAATGTATATATGCCAGATAATTAAAAATATCAGAATGTGCCATCGAGGTGTGTATAAGGAAACCTGGCTGAGATAACCCAGGTACCACTTTCATTAAACAGTACTTTAGACCTAAGCCTGATGTACCATTTTGATGCACCCCAACTGTCTTGCGGCCAGGGATTGAGAAAAGGATATTTCATATCAGTATATACTTCTTTGTGAAGCTTTGCCGTATCCAAAACATTAAACCCCATCGTACCACCTTTCAGATAAGAAAGCAAATCCTGTCTTGCAGGCCATGGTGTAATTGGAAACTCTACCATTACACCTTCGGGCGTATTGGCCCTGTTTACTGCATAATCCAAATAACTTTCTGTGCCACTTGAATACGTTGCATATTCCTTTGAGTCAAAAACTACTCCTTCTGCATCCTTGTATTGAATCAATACTTTCACACCCGTTGCCGGCTCATTACTTATCTTGTATATATCCACCAGTTCTTTCCCATTTCTCTGGTAAATATTATTATGACGATCAAATGCATCTTCTGTAATATTATCGTATAATGTAAAGATGGCCTCGCCCCCATTATTAACCAGCAGAATGGCAGTGGCTGCCTGGAAGAAAGTAAAGGGCTTTTTATCAGATGTCAGTTTCAGAATAGCATAGTCTTTATACAACTTCTCTCCTTTGGAGTTTGCCACTTTAACATCCATGCTAAAAACATCACCTGGTTCTTTTAAATTGCTTGTTGTTTCCAGGAATTGTATCATTCCATTAACCGGGTTAATACTGACACTGGGTATTTCTTGTTCACTAATCTTGGCTTTTATCAAAGCCATAGTTGTATCGGTTTTATTGTTGTAGGGCTTAATCCAGGAGCTGTACAAATATTTTTGAAAAAACTGTTCTGAACGCAAGCCATTTTTATCCCTGATATTTTCAATTGAAAATACTCCGGGTTTTGATGATCCGTCAAGCCAGGCTATATCGGTGCTGCCTTTTCCGCCTAATGGGACTAATATGGTATCCGCACCTTTCAGGTAAATGTCATCGCTTAAAAAACCCTTTTCATCAGAAACTTTATAGCAACCCGACAAGCTCAACAGAGCGATTGAATAAACTATTATTTTTTTCATCAATTACTTTTTAAAATGTATTAAATCATATTACCATACCGGCGGGCTTATAATAAATCATCAGCCCTTGTTCCAAAGAAGAATAAGGTGTGGTAATAATAATGATCTGAATAAGAATAATCACCAGTGTAAATAACATGAACGGCGCCGGTATTAGTCAACACATCAGATATGTACATGGTATAGACCTGGTCACATTCCACATTGTCGTATCCCAGTGATACACGCTGATTAGCTGAAAACTCCCAGTTATTACCTCTTTTAAATTGTATATAAACTTTGATGGGTTTGCTTTGCATGAAATTGGAATACTGGTACCCGGCGCCGGGTGAGCCGCCACCATCCCAGGCCGCTCCAGGCTCGGCAATCGCTTCCGCAATACTCAACCGGACAGAATCACCAGCTTTGTGTGTTGGCAGTATGATTCCCTCCGCGGGTATAGTTGAACTCAGGTATTTATTATCTACGATATACGTTCCCAATTGCTGCAGATCAGCAGTGGGGATATCATCGATAGTCATGCGGGGGCTGTTTGGATCGAGGCGCAGCAAACGGTTATTCTTTCTTTGCAGATACCGGTTAATGGCGTAATTGCTCGGAGCGAATATGGTCACATCCCCGTTTACTTCGTTCGTCATCCCCGCCCTTTCAATCAAAGCCGCGGTCTGCGAAGTAACCTCAAATGATTTTAAAAACTCAAAACTGGTTTGATTTACCTGGTTCGTTTCATTTTTATCACCGCCAATAATATATCCATCTTTTTTACAGGAGAATGAAATGACAGCTAAAAATAACAGAACAGGGAATATGCATCTTTTTATCATAATAGTTTCTTTTTTTTAGTTTACCAAACTGTTTTTCCATTCCAAAAAGGCGTTTGTGTAAGCAGTTTGTTTGTCGTTAGAATGTTGCTGCTTACCGGCCAGTAGTAGCCTTTTTGCGCATACCTTTCAGGGGTCATCGCAGAAGCAAACGGGAAATAATTGTTACGGACGAAATCGAAGAAGATCTGTCCTTCGCCAATCAATTCACTGATGCGTTGCTGAAGTACTTCATTAAGAAGATCAGCTCCTGAATAAGCCTGTAAATCCGCACGGTTACGAATTTCATTTACGATAGGAAGAGCTTTACCCGGTTCATTGTTTTTAATATAGGCTTCAGCCAATAACAACTTAACACCCGTATAACGAAATACAGGAATGTTAGCTTCGGCGAAATAGGCGACATATTCGTTCCACTGGCGGGCAGGATCAACTGAAAATGAAGAGAACTTCGTCATCCAGGTTACTTTATTACGATCCCTGGCTACCTGGCTTACATCAGAAAAAGGTTCATCATAATTAGAGTCCCATGCATCAAAGAAAAGAGTGGCTCTTTTATCTTCTGGATATTCCGGATAGATATTTCCTTTTTTAGAAAAAGGGATATAGTTGATACTGCTTGCCCTGTCTTTGGCAACATCGCCGTCTAATGGCGTTAATTTAGTAGTAATAAATTCAATACCACCCTGATCCACACGGTAGGTCTCATTTTGATCAAAAGAAACATTCAATTCAAATACCGCTTCCGTTGACTGACCTTTATACATATTCTTAACAGAAGCCGCATCTGTATAACTTGCGAGGCTGTACCGGCCATTCGTAGTTACCTCTTCCAATGCAGTTACTGCATTGGTTATATAGGTAGTATTGGGCTGGCCTTCTCTTTGTTTAAGAAAAGCCATCCACAAGTTTGCATAACCAGTCAATGCCTGCGCACTTCCTTTATTTGCACGAATTCCCCATTTGGCAGAACCAGGTGTTCCATATTCAAGATTAGTAACAGCAATAGCTACATCAGCTAATACCTGTTCCATTACCTGGATATCAGTTGATCGTGGTATATTGATCAAAATATTATCTTCTGTGATTACCTGGGTAGAACTCTCAATCGATTCTATCATTAAAGGTGCATCACCCCAGATGCAGGCAATATTATAATAGGTCAGTGCTCTTAAAAAATAAGCTTCGCCCAGAATGGCAGCTTTTCTTCCCTGACCAAAAAGTTTTTCGTCCATCCCTTCTACTTTCGAGATCACCAGGTTTGTTTGCGCTATTACTTTATAAAAACCATTCCATTGTGCATAGGACTCTAATGCACCCCATGATTTTTGTGTTCCGTTTACGTTCGCAAAATTGCCGCTCTTGTAAAAAGCATCGCTTGATCCCCCGTTCCACCCTTTGTTAATAAGCCCGGTCGTTACATCACCACGGTTATACATCTGAGCATTGACCATCAATCCGCGATAAAGTGAATAAATACCCAACATCGCAGTTTCAGCGTCTTTTTCACTTTTCCAAAAAACCTCATTATAAACAAGGTCAACTTGTTTGGGTGATAAAAAATCTTTTTTACATCCTGTGCCCATTATGACTACAACAGCCAACAGGTATATTGCTTTCTTCATCATGTTTACTTGTTAAATTTTTAGAATTGAATATTTATACCAAGCACCATACTCCGGTTAATGGGATAGCCTTCCCCGTTATAATAACCGGTTTTGGAAACCATCCTTGGATCCGGAATACTTGACGCTTTCCAGATCAAAGCGTTTCTAACCGTAGAATAAACATTCACCCTGCGCAGGCCCATCTTTTTCGCAAACTGTTGTGGGAGGTTATAAGACAATGTTATATTATCAAGGCTCCAATAGTCGCCTTTTTCTATAAACATTGAAGAGCTCCGGAATGAACGGGCACTTCCCCCGTCACTATAACTTATGAAGCGCATTGGATAGTAAGCATTATCACCCGGCTTTTCCCAGAATTTAATATCCCCGGATAAATCATATAAGGCATCCGTAAAAAACATGGTGTTGTCATCATACTGAGACAGCATCTGCTGAAGTGAGGTATTGAAAATATAATGTCCAAAGGCAAATGAACTTTGAATGCGCAGATTAAATTCGCCAAACTTCAAATTGGTATGTAAACCACCCTGGATCTTTGGTTCCGGAGATTTATTCTCAATGATTTTTTTATCATTGCCATAATCGCCTCCGTCTATCATATAATCACCATTCACATCCGTATAAATGGGCATACCTAAAAATATTTTACCCTGCTGATTAATGGCAAGCCCCGCATCGGCCCCATAATATTTCACGGGTTCCCCGGTCATTGGATTTACTGGTAAATCGTCAAGATCTTGCAATGCACCAAGGTATTCGTAGGTGTAATATTGAAATGCCGGGCGATTCAACACAAATGCGTAATCACCGGAAATATAATCGCGGCCTTCATTTCCTAATTTGGCAATGCTGCTGTTATTACGTGCCAGGTTTAAAGTTATATCCCACTGAAATTTATTATTTCTCGGAAATAAATACCCGGTAACACCAATCTCATAACCGTTGCTGATCATATCAACAAGGTTGGACCGGATAGAATTGTATCCGGCTTGCGGCGACAATTGGGAAACATATACCAGTCCTGAAGAATATCTTGAGTAAACATCAGCCGTAACATACAGCCGGTGCTTGAAAAACTCCAGGTCCAAACCATAGTTCACTTCTGTTGACTTACTCCAGGACAAAGACCGGTTGGCGATCTTATTAAAATCGGCCATTACAGTACCATCACCGCCATAAGTAGTCACATCAATCCTATTCGCATTGATGTTGTTGATCCCGGCGCCAATGTTTGAACCGGTAATGAGTGAATTATATTGTAAAAGAGGGTCTGCTGCAATACTTCCTGAAGATCCATAGGATAACCGGATCTTTCCAAAAGACACTATATCTTTTATCTTTTCCAGGAAAGGCTCTTCAGAGAATATCCATGCTCCTTTTACAGACGGGAATGTGGTCCATTTATTATTAGAACCAAATCTTGACGAAGCATCACGACGCAATACCCCTTCAATTTTGTACCGGTTCTTATAATCATAAGAAATGTTTCCGAAATAAGAAAGCAGGTTGGATCTTACGATATCACTACTACCGCCAATATTCTCTTTTTTAAATCCCTGTACTACCTGGATGTAATCACTTGAGCCGTCTTCTGCATACAAACTCGTCATGGACTGATGATCCATATTTACTTCTGTGCCTGCAAGACCGGTAACCTGATGGTCACCCATTTTCTTGAAATAGCTGAGTATGGAATGAGCATTCATAGTGATATTGGTACTGGAGGAAGATTCCGCATACGACAAAAGGTTGTCCGAAGCTGTAGATGGAACAAAATAATCTCTCTTTCCAAAATTCACCGTTAGCGCAGCCTGGTTATCCCATGTTATGTTATCAGTGATTTTGTATCGCAATCCTTCATTGATAGTAGCCAGGTAAGTTTTGTTGTTATTAAACGTATTACCCAGTTTACCTGATAAAAGGTCGAGCTCTTCATCGGTTTTATAGTACAGGGAAGAAGGCAACCGCGTAGGACTGGTAGGAAATGACCGCAGATTATTCGTTTGTCCGCCTTTCCTGTCAAGATAAGTTAAACGAAAGGACAGGTCATTGTGCAGTTTCTTTGAGATCTCGTTCGTCAGGCTTGCATTCAGGGTAAATCGCTTAAATCCAAAACCAACGAGCACACCCTTTTCGTTATAGAAACCAAGCCCAACCCTGAAAGTACTTTTTTCATTACCACCATCCATGCTCAGGTCGTATTGATTTGTTATTCCTTTCTGATAAAACATTTTTTGATAATCGTACGCATTATTAAAAGCATTATTGTTCCTGTCTGTTAGCACAGCAGGCAACATATAACCTTCAACTTCTAATCCATTACGGACATCTACCCATGCTCTTTCACCAAACAGGCCTTTGAGGCTTTCTTTGTAAAGACGAAGTTTTTCCTGTCGTTCAGCTTCCCCGATATATACTTTTAATTTTTCCGGCTCAAAATTTATGCCCTGTGCAGTGCTGAAACTGAAACGGGTTGGCATGTTTTTACCCCGCCTGGTTTTGATAATAACTACTCCATTAGCACCCCTCGATCCATAAATGGCAGTAGCGGCGGCATCCTTCAGGATATCGATCGATTGAATCTCATCCGGGTTTAAAGTAGCAAAGAAATCATTCTGGCTTACATCAAAGCCAGCCAGGTCTTCCAGTGCTACAGGTACGCCATCAACAATATAAAGCGGATTACTTAATCCATTTACATCACTGGCATCGGACAAACTGGTATTACCCCGGATAACAAGTCCGCCACCAGACGCTCCCGGCAAACCGCTACGAACGACGGCTTGTACACCCGGTGCTTTACCGGCAAGCAGGTTAATTAATGAAGGAGCTGAAATATCATCCAAATCTTTTACATTAATGGACGATACAGAGCCTGTAAGATCTTTTTTGATAACACTTTTATATCCTACCACAACCACTTCATCCAAACCTTTGTTATCAGCCTTCACCAATTGAACATTGATAACAGAACGGTTGTTGATTTTTACTTCCTGCTCCTGGTATCCTAAAAAAGAAAATACAAGCGTACCCTTTGCCGGAGACACTATTGAATATTTTCCGGAAGCATCAGCCAATTTGCCGGCCTTCTTTTCTTTGATTGTAACAGAAGCGCCCTGTAATACAGCGCCATTCTCAGCATCTGTTACCTGTCCGGTTATGGTTATTTCCTGGCCATATACTGCAGACGCACCTGCAAGTATAAAAACAAAAAGAAACCCTAACATGAGATTTTTTTTCATAAGCATCATTGTTAAAAAATTTAAAGTTCCTGGTCTTTACAAGCTCTGAACGAATATACATCCCTAAAAAAACAATAATGCCATCTCCATGCTAAACATCAAAATAACGTTTCCGGTATCGTTGCCGATCAATTTTCCCTGCTCCGTTTTTTGCTTAAAAGCATATGCCGACTTTTTCATACAAGAAAAAATAAAAAACCACAACGCATACAAAGTATTTTATAAGTAACAGTATGCTCCCGTCAACGTTACCGGTTCAATTGTGATTGCCGCTGCCGGTAACCGTTTTTTATTCGTCTACTTTGTAATAAAATAAAGAGCAAAATGAAATTTAATTTTCCATTGAAGTTATCATTCAGAATGGTTTTACTTCTTCTATTACTGGCAACACAAACAACAGCAGTAGAAGCGCAGCAAAAAGAAACCGTTATTCGAAAGGGCGATGTTATCACGAGGTCTATAAAAGTAAAGAGGGGCACCTACTATTTTATAAACAATGATTCGCTGACACCGTCTCTTATTATTGACGGAGATAATATTACTGTTGATTTTAATGGCGCCGTATTAAAAGGAAGCAAGAATTTAACAGAGCCTGATACCTTTTCCGGAATTGGCATCATCATCAAAAAGGGGAAAAATATCATTCTCAAAAATGCCGTTATTAATGGCTTTAAAGTGGCTGTGCTTGCTACCCATGCAGAAAACCTGCAAATAACTAATAGCAATTTTTCTTATAACTACAGGCAACGTTTAAAAAGCGGGAGGTTTAAAGAGGACCTGAGTGACTGGCAAAGCTATCATCACAATGATAAAGATGAATGGCTCCGCTTTGGTGCAGGTATCTATCTCAACTCCTGCGATAATGCCGTTATTGCTAATAATATTATTACAGACGGTCAATGCGGCCTGATGATGACCCATTGTAATAACGGAAAAGTATATAATAATAATTTCTCTTTCAATTCGGGAGTGGGAATTGGTATGTACCGAAGCAACAAAAACTATATTCTGAATAATAAAATAGACTGGAATGTAAGAGGCTATAGCTATGGTTATTATTACAGGGGCCAGGATTCAGGCGGCATTCTCGCATTTGATCAATGCAGTGATAATGTATTTGCAAACAATTCGGTTACTCATTCAGGAGATGGTTTTTTCCTTTGGGCAGGTCAGCAAACTATTGATCATGGTACAGGAGGTTGTAATGACAACCTGATTTATGGTAACGATTTTTCTTATGCACCTACCAATGGCGTAGAGATTACATTCAGCCGTAACAAGGTGATCAAAAATAAAATGCATGGCTGCTGGCATGGGATATGGGGCGGATTCAGCTATAATACGGTGATCGTGAAAAATGATTTTGGAGGCAACCTCGCAGGAATTTCTATAGAGCATGGCCAGGACAATATTATTGAGCAAAATAGTTTTACCGAAGATAGCCTCGCTATTGAATTGTGGGCAATTCCCAACAGGAAAGCGGATTTCGGTTTAATGAAAAATAAAGATACCCGCAGCAGGGATTATTCTATAACCAATAACGTTTTCACTAAGGTGCCCACCGTTTATTCTATCAAAAACACGGAGTCCATCACTATCGCTGATAACCATGCTTCGGAATACAGAACCCTGCAAAAAACAGATTCTCTTGTAAAAAACATTAGCTATAAAAACGAAAAACCTCTTTATGATTATACCAGCGATAGTCTTTTCATCACATCGCTGTTGCCGGGTATAAAGAAACAAGATGTTAATTTACCGCCAGGTCATCTGCAAGGGAAGAAAGCTATCATGATGACCGAATGGGGGCCTTATAATTTTCGTTATCCTTTACTTTGGTGGACGAAAACAGATCCGTCAGGTAAAATGTATTTTGAAATAAACGGCCCTGAAGGAAAATGGAAAATCAGGAAAATACAGGGCGTAAAACTTTTATCGGCATCAAAAGGGAATATACCCGGCACATTCGAAGTACAAAAAGATGCCGCTTCTGAAGACCGGATAAATATCGAGCTGGAATATTCAGGTGAAAAAATAGTCTCCCCATTTGGAGAAATAATACCTGCCGGTCGCAGTTATGTTTTTGCATATAAAGAACCCGATTTGCCAATGAACTGGGATGTGAGTTGGTTCCGGTTTGATTCAACAAACGATCCTGTTAAAAAACCAGCAGCATTCAACGCCTTATTGAAGAGTGCACCCATCAAAAAAGTGCAAATTAGTTCGCTTGATTATGATAAAGTGAAAGGACAAAGCAAAGAACTACCACATTCAAAATTTGCCACACTCGTAAATACCAGTGTGAATGCATCAAAAGGAACCTATCGTATTGGTGTAACTGCCGGCGACATCATAAGAGTTTATATAGATAACAAACTGGTAATTGATTCCTGGAATCCTTCAGCCATTGTTTTTGATGCGGACTATCACAAAGACGCCATAGTAAAACTGGATGGCAAACATCATATTAAAATCGTACAAGCGCAATACGGAAGTTATGGAATGCTCTCCTGTAGCATCAAACAAATCGACTAAGGAGCAGATCCATTAAAGAGAGAATCTCAAAAACAAAATGAAGGCTTTGCTAACTACCTGAATAAAACCTTCTGCGTAAGGATCAAAATAAAAAGAGGCTGTCACAAATTCGTGACAGCCTCTTTTTTACATAAAACTGGTATGCAAAGCTCTATTTATTGTTTATTCTAATGTCTTTTATTACAGAAGGAAGCCATACCTGCATATCGTTAGCGCCACGGTTGTTCCAGCTAAAATAAGGGATAGCCGTAATTTTTCTTTTGATCGTGGATACTGATTGTGCATCGTCGCTTACAGTTAGTACCGGTGCTTCAAAACGAATCGTGTTAACGCCTCCTAATAATGAGGGCACAAATGTTGTTTCAAAAACAGTATTCGCAGGTACAACCAGGCCACGGTTAGCATCAGGGTTATCTGCACCTTCCACACAATACATTAAAGGACCATATTGCAAAGCTATACGGTTACTATTTTGTTTAACCGCGGCATTGCTTACAACCCGCTTTACTTTCATCGGAAATTCAATGTTTACCACATCGCCTTTTTTCCAGGAGCGATTTATAACAGCATATCCATTCACATTATTATACTCAGTCTTTACACCGTTCACTAATAGTACCGGTTCCACTTTCTCCTGCGTTTCATATTTGTACAGTTCACCCGGCGCCGCTTCGTTCAACCATCCTGGTATGCGGATGCGTAATTCAAAGTTTTGTTTTTTGGAAGGCGCTAAAGTAAGTTTCACATTGCCATGCCATGGATAACCTGTTTCCATCGTAAGGCCAATATTATTTTTTCCCAATGAAATATTGGTATTACTTCCCGCAAATAAATTTACCCATACCGCGTTGGCCGAAGTGGCATAAATATAACTACCAAGCGAACTCACCAGCCTTGCGATATTCGACGGGCAACAAGCGGTACCAAACCATTCTCTCCTGTTATTATTACCCGAAGAGGCTAATGGATTGCCATAAAAAAAACGATCGCCCGATAATGACAATCCATCTAATGCACCGTTGTATAAACTTCTTTCCAGTACATCAATGTACTTTGCATTGCCTGACAACATGTTCATCCGCTGATTCCAGAATACCATCCCTACCGATGCACAAGTTTCGCAATAAGCAGTTTCATTAGGTAAATCATAAGGCTTACCGAACCCTTCATTTGTCCCCTGCGCTCCTATCCCACCCGTAATATACATGTGGCGATAGACCACATCCTGCCACACCGAATCCATCGCGGTGATATAACCGGCATCATTGGTTACTGCAGCTACATCAGCCGCACCGGTATATAAATACATAGCCCTTACCGCATGGCCTGTAATTTTCCGCTGGTCTTTCACAGGTACTTTATCCTGGCAATAATCAGGATCTTTCCATTGATCCCATATTACTCCTTTACCAAAGCCTTTTCCACGTTGCTCCAAAAACCAATCGGACAATTGCAGGTAGCGATTATTTTTCGTATGATGATACAACTTCATCAATGCAAGTTCTATTTCCTGGTGTCCGGAAACCCAGGGCCTGTTTTGCAATCT
The DNA here is from genome assembly GCA_036675745.1 of Chitinophagaceae bacterium. Lineage (GTDB taxonomy): Bacteria > Bacteroidota > Bacteroidia > Chitinophagales > Chitinophagaceae > Terrimonas_B. The sequence goes on from JAKFEJ010000002.1 coordinate 47,350, forward strand.
GAAAAAAGAATCGATGTGATTGGCAAAACGAATAGCTGTATTAAGCAGCTTATCTTTTTTAGTTGTATTGTAATAAGCTATCCCTGCTTCAATAAGATGGCCCGCACAATAGTCTTCATGCTTTTCCATATCCGTCCACCTTTTATTGATATCCGTCAGTTCATAATAGGTGTTGAGGTATCCATCAGGTAATTGCGCAGCCGAAATTTTATCAATCCAATCATCGGTAGTTTTTTCCAGTTCAGCATCCGGATGGTTTTTTAAAGAATAAGCGATGGCTTCGATAGCTTTATATACATCGGAATCATCGTAATAAATTCCTTCATGTTTGCCGGAACGTTTTCCTGCATTTTCGAAATTCCTGATACGGCCTGTTTTATTCTGTGTATAATTTACGCAGGCATCAATCGTAGCATTGGCCACGGTTTCCATTTTTGGTTTCCAGAAAGCATCTGTTATTGCTACTTGTGCAAAATTGACGGGATATAATTTCTGTAACGAAGTCTGTGCTTTTACTGAAGTAAGAACAATTAATGAAATGGCTATGCCCGAAATTTTTTTTCTCATCGGTAAATATTTATTGTTTCGCTTTCCACTTTTTATTTACTAAATCAATCTTATACAACAATTCAAATTTTAGTATTATAAGAACTCTGCTTAAAGGAGCTCTACTTCTATTTTCTTGCGTGGATATTTTTCTTTTTCACCCTTACCTGTCTCTACCTGCAAAGTAATGATATCGCCTTCGTTTCTTATCACAATTGCACCGGTTACTTTTCCTATTGACCCCTTGTGATATAATTTTAATTCATAAACTGTACCCGGTTGTCCGGATACCTCTGCCGTATATTTATTTCCCAGCATAGTTTCTGAAATAACCTGTGCACCTTTTGAATGATCACCAGGCTGGGGCAAAGAAACTATTGGTAAAATACCTATTCCGCCAACTGTTTCTACTTCAACAATATCCTTTCCAATCCTTGTTGTAAAAGATAATTGCAAGACTAATCCCTGCGGTTTGATTTGTACATGGAAAGGAACATCACGGCCATTTATCGTCACTGATTTTATAGTTGTATGCAAAGGGAATACAGGATTAAAATCAAGCGTTATGGATTTATCCGTGTTAATTGTAAAAGCAGTAAGGCCTGCTTTCTTTTTCATATCCAATTGCAACAGGGCATCTTTCATGCGGATATTGCGTACCGAACAGAACTCCCAGTTCCATGGAAAATATGGCGATAACTGAAGATGGTTCGCCATAGCATCAGGTCTTAATCCCAGCATACCTTCAATAGCTGGCTGCAATACCATGGTTTCGCTCCATGCCTGGTGGCTGCAAACTCCGTTTGGTTTAAATGTATCGCCATTTAACGTTTCTTCAATACTCCCGGGTGACCAATGACGATATTGCAAAAGATTATTCATGATATGCTGAAAGCCTGACCTGTAATGGCCTGTTTTATACTCAGACAGAGCCGCCCAGCCCCCATATAATGGCCAAACCATACCAGCATGATAACTATTAGCCCTGTATTTTTTGCTGCTATCTTCTATCATGCGTATGCCCCAATCGGTAGAAAAATAATTATTTCCGAACCGGCTACTTACTTGTTGTTCTTTGCGGTTATCGGTAACTGCATCGAAATATACTGGCACAGCAGCCAATACGGTAGCATCCGGCATATACGATCCGTCCTGCATTTTACCATTGTAAAAAAACTTATCTTTTTCATTCCAGAAATCACGATCTATAACCTGCTTTACTTTAACAGCATCTGCCGCATATTGTGCTGCCTCTTTTATACCAATATATTTTGCCATATAAGCGGCGCCATCTAATGCAGCGGCCCAGGTTCCGGCAAGATAAAACTCAGTATGTGTTCCAAACAACGCCCCCCCTTCAATCCAGCCATGTCCTACGTTCGTATTTTCGATTAACCCATCATTATCTGTATCCGTACTATAGCAAAAGGCTAACGCTTTCTGTATCTCCGGCCAGCGATAACGTATATAGTCCGAATCTCCGCTATACTTCAGGTAATGTGCAGCGAGTACAACAAACAAGGGTGTAGCATCCGATGCATCATAATGCACAGCACCACTGGAAGAAAGTTCATGATAAATTTTTCCATTTACATCCTGGAAGCGGATAAATGTTTCCAGGGTCTCTTTTACCATCGCAAAATCGCCGTAGGCATTTATCGCCATAGCGCTCCATTGTCCATCGCGTCCGAAATACCAGGCATAACCAGGACGGCCACTGATTTTTTGTGCACCATTCCAACCTCGTGCTGTCGTTCCAAATCCCGCCATCAATGCGGTACCAATGCCCGGTGTTGTTTGCAGAAACTGATCTGTTCTGGCAAGGGCCCATTTATAACCACTATTAAAAAGCGTATCAGGTGTTATAAAATGAAGATGGTTATTTAAAAGATTGGTATAATACTGATTTGATCTTTCAAAAAGCCTGCTCATTTTTTGCTTATTCGCTGCAAACAATTGTACAGCATCCTTTACACTTTCCGTACTGCCGGTTATATATATATTGACCGCCGATTTATTGCTTACCCTAAAATCAGCTTGTACTTTTACCTGGCTCAATGAATCCACCGCCCATATTTTTTGTTGCAGCGGTTTATTGCTATACGTTACTACAGTATTTAGCGCACCTTGTTGTCCACTGATTATATGGCCATTAATAGCAGGACTAAATGCATACTTTATACTACCTGTAGCTTCATGCGAATAAGGCCACATGTACCGCAGGTTGGATGCATACGTAACGGAAACTTCTTTCACATCATTCCCTTCTATTTCCAGGTGGGCTACGCCATTGGGTTCGTCAAAGGAAACAGTGTATATTTCTTTCAGTGTTGTATTTTTTATCTTATAAATTCTAACCAGGTATCCGGGAGTTATTTCTACAGCCGCAGGAATATGTTTAAGCCATGAGATAGAATCCGTACCAGCTACTTTTACACCCAATTGCAAATCACGCAATGCCATATAAGGATGCATCCATATTTCATCAACACCGCCATTCATTCCACCCATCCACAAGATCCGCCGTCCTACCAGGTCATAAAAATCCTTTGTAGCAACGGGTTGAGTCATTCGTAAGGTTGGCTTGGGTAAGGTCCATACCGTTGCAGCCACCGGTTGTATAGCGGGCAATGAAAAAGATGACGCATTGATGTTTTGCCGCTGGTAATTCCAATATTCTTTTTTTATATCCCTTATCTGTCCGGCGGTGTACCGAAAAACATTTTTGGTAAAATGATACAGATGCTCCTGGTTATAATTATCCGTATTATAATACAGGTAAGCACCGGCAGCAATAATAGCTCCTTTGCCTAATTTATATTCCAGTAATAATTTATTTGGTTCTGTAAAAGTAATATAGGTCCATTGAATGCCGGCCACTTTTCCAACTTGTGGTATTGCCTTGTCAAAAAAACCATGCTTACGTACCTCATGATCCATTTTTTGTTTAGTGCTGTAAACGCCACCTTTTAATCCACTAAATAATGGATGGGACTTAAATGCATGGAAGCCCGCCGGCCGGCCAAAACCTTTATCTACCAACGTATCTTTCCTGAATTGAAATGCTGCTGGTTCTATTTTCCATTGATTGAGCAACGGAACAGATTCCATAGACAGAAACAGTTTTCCACCCGCTTGTACAAATTTTTTGATCGCTATTCCTGCTGCTATTTCATTCTTATCAAATGAAACCGTATCGGTACGATGATACCATACATGAGTAAACCTGCTTAAGTTTTTTTCATTTTTTATTTCTTTTAAATCTATCACCGAGTATGTCCAGCCGGTTTCTGATCGAAGTAGTTTTTCAATGGCAGACAATTCTCCTTTTTCAATATGATTGCTGACAAGTGCAATATTCATGGCCCGCTTACCGGATGCTGTTACCTGTGCAATGCCTGATAAAGCGATCATCAAAAAATACACGGTGAAAAATCCTTTCCAGATCATTACTTATTTATTATACTGTTATAATTATATGGATAATGCTTTATTTCAAAAGCATTATCCATTTTACTATTCATTATTACTTACCAGGAAATTAAAATAGCCTGCTGCAATTGCTGCTATTTATTCCGCATCTTTTACACACCTGAACCCAACCGTAGCATTACGTTCAAAGCCCTGGTTGACACGTAATAGAAACTGGCGGTAATGTAATTCTCTTGGTCCGCCCTGCACATACCACCAGCTACTGGAAGGTTTAAAATAAGAGCCGCCTTTCATCATGATATAACGATAGCTGCCGCTCATATAAAGATCATTGGTTAGTTGCCATACAGAACCTACCAGGTCCTGCAGCCCATAAGGGTTCGCACCTTGCGGATACTTCCCTACAGGATATAGTTCTCCATCACCCAGGTTGCATAAAGAAGAGTCAATACCTTCTAAAGCAGACACCGTAAGCGTTTCAGTGATCACTTGCTGTTTTCTTTTAACAGGTGTTGTTTGCTTCCAGGGCCATTCGTTTCCATCCGGTGTTTGCGCTGCATATTGCCATTCAATTTCTGCAGGTAATCTCTTACCGGCCCATTTGGCATAAGCTTTTGCATCTTCATAACTAATATATACAACAGGAAAGTTTTCTTTGCCCGCAGGAATTTTCTCTTTGATCCAATGTTTTAGATAATTTACCGGATCCGATGGTTTGTAATCAGATGATTTTATAAATTGAAGGTACTGTGCATTTGTAACCGGGAATTTATCCATATACATAGCCAGCATTTCAAATGTTTCTCCTACATCCTGTTTAGGATAAGAAATAAATGCGTCGCCATAAGTTCCTTTGAACTGAAAATTGCCTGCAGGAATTTTTACCATACCCGGAGGAGCAACAGTAGCCCGTTTTGTTTTTTGAACAGTAGAAATGCGACGTGATTCACCTGCTGCAACAGATACTATGTATTCATCCAGCAGAATTCCTTTATCCATCAGTTGTATCACGAAATCACCTTCAAAGCGGCCGAATTTTTCATGCAATGATAATTCATACTTGCCGGGCTTTATCACCAACGGCTTTTTATCATAGGAAGGATGCCCTGCCCAGATACGGATCTCATCCCCTTTTGCGGGAGTTGCCAGTTTCAACAGGTCGCCATTGCGGGTAGCTGTAATTAATATGGGCAATTTAGCGATACAATCTACCTCCCCTTCATTATTGGTTCCTAAATACTTTTTATTAAAAGCATTTGTTTCCGCTTCTATCCACCATGCATCATTATTTTGCTTTGGCGATAATAAACGGTGATGCCACAGATCAACAAAATGATAATCTTCTTCCGGTTGCACTTTAAACAAATAATCATTATAGCCTTCAGGACGCACACTGTAAATAGTATAAATTGTTTTCCCTGTCAAAGCCCATTCATTCACCCATATATTATCTGCCGAAGTTTCAATGAGTGGCTTATATCCCCGTGCAACAAAATTGTATGTATTCTCTCTTAATATCCGGCTGGTGCGACCAAGATATCTATATTGCTCTTCAGCCCATTCAGGCTGCCCGGGCGACATAATATTCATCTCCGTTCCATAACCATTAAAGAACGACGTAGCAAATTCTCTTTGTATCCGTTCTTTGAATAATTCAGCCACCCGGTAAATAGTAAATTCAGGTTTAATCAATTTATTCAAATTCAACATAGGCGGATAATACAAGGCATTATGAACACGACCGGAAACAATGCCTGCCATGTCTTTTGGCACAGCCATACCCTCACTATACATAATAACACCGGGTCTTATCTTGTCAGCCGCATCCTGCAGCTCCTTGCTTGATTCGCCTTTTGTATCCAACACCATTCCATCGGCTGAAGTAGCTGCAATCAATTTTGAAATACCTTCAAAATGGTTTTCATTGCGGGTACTTTCATCCCAGGGATTATAACAGATAAATAATTTTGTTCCGTTCTTACGGCATTGCGAAGCTATCTCTTTTACTTTGGCCGTCCCGCCCGGAAGATCTTCGAATAAATCAAACTGGTTTCGCTGGTCCAGACCCAATGTTGGCCAGGTAGGCCAGATGCTGATAAAATCATCACCGCCATATAATTTATTTCCGCGTTGCAGAAATTCGTTAATATGAAATTTTTTATCGGCATAATCATAATAAAATTTATCCCAGTTCATCATCAGGTGATTGACATAAGTATGCCGCACCCATTGCAAGTCTTTCCTTTCAAATAATGAATTGTCAAAATTTTCAACATCATATAACATTCGTTTCTGAAATATTTGCTGCAGGCCGCTTTGCCAATCACCTTTTACAGCTTCAGCATAAAATTTATATTCAACCGATCCACCGGGATACAATTTTGTTTCAAACCGCGAACGTGTACCTTTTTGTATAGCAGCCCTGTTTCTCCTGACCAATGCGGCCAGTTGCAATTGACCTGAAATTTCAAAAGTATTAAAACCAAGATCCCATGCATTATCCGGTACAACCACGTTGACCGGTTGCTTACCGGGCATGAAAAGATGTGTGCGGGATAAACCATGTTTTCCTTTACCCGTAATATAAACGCGGTCTGCACCTTCTCCAAAAGGAACTACGTTCTCTAACTGCAATGTATCGTTGCTTTTATTGGAGAAAACGACAGCAGCAGTAATACCAGCAGCGCCTGCCTGCAGGCCGGATAACTTTACTTTCAGTTTATCCGAAAAACTTCCAGGCTGGTTTGACTGATATAGTTTTCCATCCATCATAAAACTAACCAATGGCATAGACGGTTGCGTTGCCTGATGCTTTATACTACCTAATATAAATTGCCTGACCTCCAGCGAGTCCGGCGATAAACCGAGCCCGGTTAAAATAAGTTGAGCCGGTGCCAGCATATAAAGCCCGATAGTTACTATAAAAAGGCAAACTATTTTTTTCATTCCTTATGATTATTTTTTTACCAGATAAAAAATCGCTGGCAGTCAGAATTTTATTTTCCGGATGAAATTAGAGGAACAAATACTTATTGCGAAATAATCACAGCCCTGTTAACCAATAACGTTGCCGGAAACGTTACCATCCGCATATTGTATCTATCCGGGAAGCAGTTGATTCGTCACTACACCTGCTGTGTTTGTGCCTTGGGCAGCTATTATTTTTTCGGCGTTGCCTATTCTCGGCGATTTTGGGCCTGCAACAACTCGATAGTACCGCCCCTCTGATACTGTTGGAGATTATTGAGTACCGGCATGGAAGAAAATCAACTATCATCAGTTCGCAATTATCTGTCGTAAAATGGTATGAGATAATCGGTGACAGTACATTGGCTGACGACATCCTGGATAGAATGGTGCATACTTCGCACCGGTTGAGCTGAAAGGAGAATCATTAAGAAAAAAATAGAATCCTATTTTTATACAAGCAGCTCTTCGAAATTAGTACAGAAAATGAACCATCACACCGGGGTGGTCAAGATACAACAGCCATTTGTAAATGGCTTAAATTATATGAACAAGATTTTATTCGCATAAATAGATTTGATGACGTAAGTTTAACCCTTTCTTCAATCGTAGAAGGAAAGCATTCAACTATCCTTAAAGCAAAAAATCGGTCTTTTTCGATTGAATTTGATTGAATTATTTTCTAAAACTTATCCGTAATATGTCAAAGACAAACTGTAATCAATTGAATCTATTCGATTTATAACAAGACGTTAGTGATTAAGTATCGGAAATCATAATCCGGGTTTTGCCATTATCTATTTTTGAATTCCAGCAGCTTATTCGCAAACTCTTTTTTGATTTCTTTTCCGAAACTGTCCAGATAATTTTCAGTTGTCTTCTTATCCATGTGTCCCAGCGCTTCCTGTATGTATTCAGTGCTGGCACCAGATCGTTTTAGTTGAGTACTGAAGCTATGGCGAGAAACGATGGTAGTGATTTTTCTTTCAATACCCAGAGTTGTCCCGATTTTTTCCATTTGATCATTGATAAAATGAGTAAAGGCTGGCACCAGTTTATACTTTTGTAAAGCATTTAAAGAATCCTCCATTATTGGAAAAATATAATTCTCAGGCTTTTTTTCCTTATTACCCCACTTATTGATTATTCGTTGCATATCTTCTGTGATATACACTGTGATGATCCTGGGATCATGCCGGGTAGTTCCTTCCGTTTTTACTCTTGTAAAAACCAAAAAACCGTCTTGTATATTTTTATACTTTAAATGGACAACATCTTTAGGATTGATGCCATTCGAAAAATATAAAAAAAGCCAAAAATCTTTTGCCTTTTCTTGAAAAACACAATCAGGTTGGTAATAATAGATCGTTTTGATCTGATCGATATCCAACGCTTTTTTAATATTGCGTCCATTAGGAATTCTATACCTGCGCCTTCCCAAACGTATAGCAAGAATCTTTTTTGATGATGCCCATTTCATTGGCTTCATTAAAAATGGCTCGCAGACAACGAACCCTGATACCAATGGTTGTTTTAGACTTTCCGTTTTTGAGCATCCATTGTTCGTACCTTACCAAAAAACTTTTCGTTATTTCTGTAAACAGGCAGTCTCCGCCAAATTTTTTTATGGAGGTATAAGATTCCCGATAATTGTAAGCAGTACCGATGCGTTCCTCCTGCAACAACATTTTTACATACGCTATATAGACGGTAGAAATGGTTCGGGGACGAGATGCCTTTTCTAAAAGCATGGAAAAATTCTTATGGTACGGTGTGTAATCAAAATCATTTAACGGAAGAATTTCCTGATTTTCGCTTACTCTTTTCCTTTGTTTGAATAGCTTATTATGAGCAACAAAGCCACGTTCAAACTCTGCGAAAACAAAGGCAGTCATATCATAAACGTAATTCTCACATGTCTGCCTGATCAACTTCAATTTGTCCCTGGTGAATTGCAGATCAGAGTTTATCCTTGGAGAGTTCAGTTTCTCATATTCTTCTTTAGATAAATCGAAAATTGTTTGATAATGCCTGGTCTTTCTTTGGTATGTGACCTGAAGCTTAACAGGATACTTTTTTGCTTTTGCTTTCATTCTCCTTGTATCGAGAATGATCTTTACTGTTGTTGACATAACTGAATAATTTTCATTTTCACAATTGTCTTTCTCACCTGTATTTGCATTGGATTTGCAAACATTCACCAGTTAAAGTCAATTAATCTTCACTTGACCTAATTAGCAAAATACGTGCAGAAAATTGAAAATCAATCAATTAGTCAAAATAGATTAAACGAAGAAAAGCCACGTAAAGTTATTTTTGCCGCTTAAAATCCTGTGACCCGCAACGGTCGTAACGGTTCAACTCCGTTCCGGGGCACAATTTTAAAGTGACGTAAGTCGCTTTTGTTGTTTTATGTATTGGGTTTATATACTATATTCTGACAAATGTGATCGTTACTATATTGGTTATAGCGATGATGTTTTAGCGAGATTAGAAAGGCACAACACAGGAAAAGTTACTGCGACAAGAAATTGCAGGCCTTATATAATTAAAGCAACCAAAGATTTTGCCAGCGAATCAGAAGCACGCAAAGAAGAATGGCGGTTAAAGAAACAAAAAAGTAGAAAATATCTTGAATGGCTGATTGCCGGGAATTGGTAGATACGCCCCGATATAAATCGGGGTGACCCGCAACGGTCGTACCCCGATTTATATCGGAGTCCGGGGCACAATTTTAAAGCGACGTAAGTCGCTTTAGTTGTTTTATGTAATGGCTTATTATAATGTGTGACCCTTATTACATTGGTGCTAATACAGTTTTGGCAGGAACTGAATGCCCATGCCAGAATATTAAACTGTTAGTGAAATTACCGTACTTACTTATTTAAAGGGTTTATCAGTGTATCCATATAAATCACAGGGTGTTTGCCAGTATTCCCCCAGTTTAAAGAATCGTTCGAAGCCCGATGTATGATAGTTAAACTCTTGGCTTTCTTCCTATCCTTTGTATTTTCAAAACAAACCTGTCTTATAAATGGCTCGGGTGTCCAGTCCTTAAACGTGGAAGGCAATCCGAATTCGTCCTTATAATCCTTTATACCGTGAGACTGAGAAAATGCATTTTCGGAGGCTCTTACAAAATAGACGGTATCAACTTTTTGCCAGTTCTCCTGATCAAGCCTATCTCTTAGCTTAGCATACTCATACTTGAGGGGATCAATAAATTGAGGGTTGAAGTTATAATATCCTGCAACAATGATAATACCAATGAAAGCGAGGGTAATTTGTCGTTGATATTTGAATCTTTTTGTAAGTATAAAAATATTTCCAAATAGTACAACAGGTATTAACATGGATAAGGCCAGCATGGTTCTGTAGGAAGCAAAATTTTCACTCACGACAAGTCCCGGAATATACATTAGCAAACATATAATAAGAAGAACAACCAGGATTCCAAAGGTTTCTTTAACTTTTTTATTGATTCGGTAAATTGAAATTATTAATAACAGGGCGCACAATGGATAAAAAGTCTGAGATAATATTCCATGATAATTATACAAAAAGTTGAAGCTAAACGCCAGCGCCAGGGGATGAGAAACAAAAAAAGATAGCTTGCCTAAAATATCAAACTGAAGACCAGTCCGGTCACTTCCTGTCAAATGAAACCAGGTCAACGAATACTTGAATAGAAAAAAATAAATACCCACTATCAGCAAATAAAATGCAACACCAATAATCAACTTCTTCTCAATTTTCCTGGAGACAAAGAAAAAATAATACGCAAAGGGAATCAGAAAACAGCCAAAACAGTTTTGATAAATAAAAAGCGATAACAATCCTGAAAAAACTATAACAAATAATTTCGTTGCTGATATCCGGATACTTTCTTTCGGCCGCATTAAATCCATAAATAATAAATGCCCGGAAAATAATCCGGCTGCAAATCCTATGAATACTTCCAGGCACGAGGCCCATCCTATATAGATCGCTACAGGCAATGAGCATACTAAAAATATTGATGAGAATGTAATAACCAGGTCAGGAAGCTGTAAAAATTGGTTCCACTTGTTAAGCAGATACGGCCATAATAGCGCAGCCAGGCACCAGCCTGCAAACGAGAACAGCCTTAAGTATTTTAGATCATCGATACTCTTAGTCCAATAAAAAAACTTATTAAAAATCCATCCTGTTATAAACCGGCCTTGTGTTGCAAACATGACAAAGTTAGAACCATCTTCGTTGTGCCATAGCTGATGGGCTTCATCCAGGTAGGCATACCTGGCGAAGGGTATTTGCCAAAAAAAAATCGCTAACAAGCACAATGGAAAATAATATTTAAATTTTCTGGCCACGTGTCTGATGTATAATCAATTTTGAATAAAAGTTTTTCTGTTCTTATTTTTCGGCGGCAATAATTTTCTCTGCATCAATCAGCAAAATATCATTTGAAAGATTCTCTCCGGATTTAAGATAAGATTCTTTCCCTAACCAATGTTTAATAACCAGCTTATCCGCAAGTCCCCTATCTCCTGTCTTTTCATAAATAATTTGTTTTACTAAAAACTCCGGCACCCAGTCAAAAAAACTTGACGGCACTCCAAATTCATCCCAGGATCGGGTAATATGGAGATCTTTTACAAAAAAATCTTCTTCCGGTCTTATAAAATAAAAAGTATTAATTCCAGGTCTGTAATTAGTCTCTATGAATGATCGCAATTTTGCGTATTCATATTTTATTGGATGCAGGAATTGTTTATTAAAATTAAACCAGGCATTGATTACAAATAATCCAGACAAAACCGCTACAATCATCCAACGCGTTTTCTCTTTTTTTATATAACTTATCATCATCTCAGCCATTAAAAAGAAAACAGCCATTTTTAATGCCAGCAGGGTTCTGTTTGAAGAGTAGTTTTCCTTTATAACCAACGAAGGGATGTACATAAGCAAAAAGAAAACTAAAACAATTCCAAAATACCGGAAGCGTTTACTCAATGACATAAACTGCAACCTGTAAAGAGCCGTAATCCCCCATGCTATTAAAAATATTGCATATACAACATAACCCATAATGCTCTTTTCATTAAACAAATAAGTAAAATGAAAAGCGGAAGATAACGGTCGGCTATACATAAACTTTAGCTTACTCACTATGTTTATATGCAGATTAGTGCGGCTACTGGCTTCTATATGATTTAGCTTCAGATTATATTTAAACAGTAAATAATATACCCCGTAAATAAAAAGATAAATCCCAATTGCTATAAAAATCTTTTTTAGATTTTGTGGCTTTGCAATAAAGTGTAACAAAAAAGGAATTAAAAAACATCCAAACCCATTCTGATACGTAAACAGTGAAATAATACCAAATACAACGGATAATATGATCCCCTTTATTTGTATCGCCGGCTTTTCGTCCTGGCTGGTAAAAGAATACAAAAAATAGCCCGACAATAACCCAGTTGTATTGGCAAGAAAAAGTTCAAGGCAAGAGGCCCAGCTTACATAGATAGAGAACTGAGGCGTACATACCAGGTATAGTGTACCCCAAAAAGCTAACACTTCCGGTAGCTTTTCTTTTATCACTATTTGCTTTATAATATAATACCATATTGGTATTGAGATGATCCCGCTACCAAAAGAAAACACCCGTATATAAGATATTTCACTGATTCTGGTCACTGACCCAAAAAGCCACTGAAATAATTTTTCCGTTATATATCGTCCTTGCGGAAGAAACATTTGGAAATTCTTTTCTTTTGGATAATACCACAACTGAACGATCTCGTCCGTATAAGCATATTCGGAATAAAAAACAGGATAAAAAATGACTACAACCAGCCCGATAAGAAAAAAAATTATACCTGCATCTTTTTGTCTTTCCCTTGAAAATATCATATCAGCGTTTTATCTTTTTAATTTATTCTCCCGGTTATCTAAATTTTATTAACGCATGATTATGTCCCGGTTGTAAGATTGGAAGCATTAAATTAAGTTTGAAAATTACCGTTTAATCTTTATCGGTTAACTATTTTTTATTTTTTTCCTTTACCTATTCGTATACTTTTCCGTTACAAAAATGGCCAAAGCCATAACCAATAACGAATGTGCCAAACCGGGTAATACCAGAGGACCTTTTCTTTCCGTAGCCGGCGCTTGATTGATTTCATAATTTTTTATCCCGCCAAAGCTTGCTTATTTTGTGTAAAAACAGGTTATGCCCGATATAAAATGCCCGAATTGTAACTACGAGTTTCCATTGGAAGAAGCATTGAATGACGAACTGAAGGAAGCTATTGAAAAAGAAAAACAGGAATTGCGACAAAAAATGAGTGATCACCTGAAGAAGAAGGATGAGGAGTTGTTACGAAAAGAGACAGAATGGAAAGCACAGCAGGAAAAAAGGGAAAAGGAGCTGAAATCTCTGCTTGAAACTAATCTCCGGAAAAATATAACTGCTGATTTTGAAAACCAACTTCGGTTGCTTGAACAAAATAATAAAGACAACGAAGAAAAGCTAAAGCAATCCCGGCAGAAAGAAGCTGATTTTTTTCGCAAAGAACAAGAGTTAAAAAACAAAGAGGCCGAAATAGAAATAACAGTACAAAAGCAATTGCAAAAGGACCGGGAAAAACTGACCGAAGACATACGAAGAATTGAAGAACAAAAGATAGCTACTAAAGAAACTGAATTCCAACTACGTTTAAAGGAGCTTGAAAAACAGCTGGATGATCAAAAAAAACTGGCCGATGAAATGCGGCGGAAAGCGGAGCAGGGGTCTATGCAACTACAAGGCGAAGTGCAGGAACTGGCATTGGAAGAAATGCTGAAAACCTCTTTTCCCTTTGACCTTATCAGCGAGGTGGGCAAAGGCGTCCGTGGGGCCGATTGTATTCAGACTGTACGTAACAGTTTCGGCCAGGAGTGCGGTAAGATCATTTATGAAAGCAAAAGAACGGAAAATTTCAGCGCAGACTGGATAGAAAAATTAAAGGCAGATATGCGGATCCTTGGCGCTGATGTAGCAATCATTGTAACAAAAGCGATGCCTAAGGGAATGGAACGATTTGGAGAAAAAGATGGTGTATGGATCTGCAATTTTACGGAACTAAAGAGCGTAGCATATATGCTGAGGGATGGCATTATTAAAATTTCCAATGCTTCAAAAAGCCAGGAGAATAAAGGCGATAAAATGCATATGCTGTATGATTATCTCACCAGTAATGAATTTGCCGGCCAATGGAAAGCTATCCGTGAAGGTTTTATGAGCATGAAACTATCAATACAAAAAGAAAGAGATGCAATGGAAAGACTATGGAAGGCTAGAGAAAAACAATTAGAAAAAGTATTGTTGAATGCAGCCCATGTCCGTGGTTCTATCGAAGGTATATCCGGGTTGGATTCTGTTGATCTGAATCTACTGGAATCAGGAAATGAGGATGATATGGCGCATTGATCACTAACTAACAACCCATGCCAGCATTAAATGATCGAACCGGCGATACCGTACAGACAGATTGGATTCATTTTTTGAAAAAAAACATTCAATTGTTTCCGTATTATTATTCTGGCTTTTCAATTGAATTTGTTCGCTGAAATCAACTCCTCCATCTCCATACCATTTAAAGACAGATTCCTTACAACTCCAGAGAAGGGTAAGGATACCAGGATCAGGAGATAATTCACTGATGAGCCATTTTTTTTTTTCATCATTACTTAAAAATTTATCCTTTATCCGAATAATTTTCTCCACAGGTATTTCAATATCGACCCCTACTCTGCTGTATTTGCTTACAATAGCTGCCGCATAGTCACCACAATGTGAAATAGAAAAATGATATTGTTCATTCAACAAAAAGGGCTTGCGGGTATCTGCGATCTGGATAAGTTCATAAGGAAAATCAGAAAATAGAAACTGCAGCAAAAACCGGCCGGCAAGATGTTGCAGACGCTTATGCGGATGAGTCACATCACGGTGTTGCGGCACATTTCCTTTGAAAAACTCCTCCGTTTCTTCAATTTTCCAGATACCCAACCGGGTGGTTTCGTTAACTTGATGTTGAAAAAAAATCGGCATACATCAGCTTTTCATGTGTTAATTTTATTTTTTTTTGCCATCACGAAATGTTTCGGGACAAGCTATGTAATTCGCCATAAAAATTTTCATCGCTTTTGACATAAATTGCTCGAAAATTCTTATGGCTCATTTCATCTTTATTTTGCTCCATACAAATTTTCAATAAAAACCGAAGATAGAAAATGATACTCTCTGACAAACGGATATTAGAAGAAATAGAAAAAGGAACGATCAAATTAAATCCTTACGACAGGGACTGCCTCGGAAGTAATTCCTATGATGTGCATTTGGGTAAATGGCTGGCCACCTATAAAGAACATATCATTGATGCCAAAAAGCATAATGAAATAGATTATTTTGAAATTCCTGAGGAAGGTTTCGTCTTGTACCCGCATATCTTTTATCTTGGTGTTACGCAGGAATATACCGAAACACATGCTCATGTTCCTTTCCTGGAAGGCAAATCATCTACGGGGCGGCTGGGGATTGATATTCATGCTACTGCCGGCAAAGGCGATGTGGGTTTTTGCGGCCACTGGACCCTGGAGATCTCAGTTAAGCAACCGGTGAAGGTGTACAATGGAATGCCAATCGGGCAATTGATCTATTTCCCTGTTGATGGTGAGATAGAAATAAAATACAACGAAAAGAAGAGTGCAAAATATAGCGGTCAGGGCGATAAGCCTATAGAAAGTATGATGTGGAAGAATAAGTTCTAATGTGCGAATTAGCAGATTTGTAAATGCGCGGATTAGCAAATGCGTGGATATGTGGATGCTTTTATCGTTACTATTCTATTCATACTGGTATAAACTCTTGCGCTGCTTTGAGAGGTACATTCGCACATTTTCACATTTGCATATTTTCAAATTGCATCTACACCAAACTTCTTATAGTAAGCAATAAGCCACGCCACCACTTCATTATAAGTCTGCTTCCCCCCCGGTTGATTGTTAGCTTTTAAAAAATGTCCATAAGACCATGTAATAACCGGCTCAACAGGGTTTTTATAGGCGCTGTAGAAACTTCTTAGCTCAATAATATCCTTTACTACCTGGGGATGAAGCTTTTTATAAAATGCTTTTGCCAGTATGGTATCTCTTTTACTCATTTCATTGCTGGCATAATTATACATATCAAAATACATTGAATATTTAAAAACCGGCGAATCATGATATTTACAAGCCAGGAAAGCCACAAAATTTGCTTCATTTTCTTTTCCATAGCCTAATTGATGGGCAATTTCATGCGTAGTGACAAATGGCTCCAAAAACCGGGGGATAGTTGTATTTACCTGTGCCTCACCGGAAAAAGGGTTATAATACCCTTGAAATCCCAAATAATTACCCGCATAACTAAATAAAGAAGGCTTGACAGAAGCAGGCGCATATGCCAGGAAAGGAAACTGTTTTGCTGCATTTTGATAGGCCAGACTACTTTCCCTGAATAAATCTCTCTTTTTGGCAAATGAATCTCTTTGAGCTTTTGTTGCCAATTCAGCATATTCATTTAACCTGCTTTGGATACCGGTTAGCAGTGTGTCTAATTCTGCTAATGAATATTTTTTTACCTCTATTCCCAGCTGGTGAGAAATCCCTTTACGATTATAATTTAACCCCCATAATAAATTGAAGAATACATACACGAAAAGAAAAAAGAAAATAGCCTGCTGCATAGCAGCAACGAAATATCCACGGGTAAGTTTTTTTTGAAACAGCAATTTAAAAAAACGAAAACTGCGGAAAATAACAACCAGGAGAAGGAATCCGTAAAAAAGATCGCCGATACTGAAAGGTACCCAGCCGAACAAAAACCTTTGTGCCCTGGTAATGAAGGGATAAACTCCGTATGTATAATAAGTTTCTACCCATTGAGGATACCAGGACGCCCATTTAATAAGTATCGTGAGCAGGATGAGCAGCACCCAACTCCAGCTTTTCATCAGCCGGTCAAATAAGCGGGAAAGAAAACGTTGCAAAAACAATTTTTTAAAAGTGTTCTAAATCAGGCCGTTAAATTATGCACAAGTCCCGAAAATAAATAAAAATCAGTCATTATTTTTCAGCGAATCCCCTTACCTTTGCCAACTCTTAAAAAGTTGATTAATGGGCTACCGTCGGGAATATGAGATAGCTTTCGTGGGACTTAAACCCGGTATCCATGAATACAACTATGAGATCACAGATAAGTTCTTTGAGCGATTCCAGCAGCAGGATTTTAGCAACTGCAATGCTAATGTAAAACTGACACTTGACAAACAGAATAGCTTTATGCTATTAAAGTTTGAAATAGGAGGCAGCTTATTGGCTAATTGTGATCGTTGTAATAATGAGCTGACACTGGAATTGTGGGATGAATTCAATATCGTGGTAAAGATCGTAGAAGAACCGGAACTGATGAATGACCAGGAAGATGACCCTGATGTATATTATATCAGTCGTGGTGAAAGTCACTTTGATGTAGCGGACTGGATATATGAATTCATTAACCTGAGCATCCCGATGCAGAAAGTATGTGGCCTGAACGATAAAAATGGACCAGCCTGCAACCAGGATGCACTGGATGCATTGAAAAAAATGGAACCTGAAGAAACGGAGGAAAAAAATAACCCGATTTGGAAAGGTTTAGAGAAATTTAAAGATTTAGATAATTAATAGTAATAATATTTTCTGATTTTAATTGTTGAGTTATGCCAAATCCCAAACGCAGACACAGCCAGCAAAGAAGTGCTAAGCGCAGAACACACTATAAGGCTACCGCTGCTACATTGACTACAGACAGTACTACCGGCGAAACACATGTTCGTCACCGTGCTCACGTAAGTGAGGGCAAGCTTTACTATAAAGGTAAAGTGGTGGCTGAAAAGTCTCCGGTGAAGTAATACAGGAAGAGTTCCTGCTGAGAAAGAAGTAAATTCCAAATCTATTGGGCCAATACCTGATGGAATTTGGAATTTGTTATTTTAGAATTAGTATTTTACGCTTTCAATGAATATCGGACTAGATATGATGGGTGGCGACCTTGCCCCGCTGGAGGCGGTGAAAGGCGTATTTCAGTATTTGGCGGAAGAAAACGCCCCGGCGACCCTTTTTCTGATCGGGGATACCAATCAATTAGAGGGCTTACTTATCGAATACCCGGTTGATGCAGATCGTATCAAAATAGTTCATGCGGAACAAGTGATAGATATGCATGAACATCCTACTAAAGCGTTAAAAGAAAAACAACAGTCATCAATCGCTATAGGTTTCCATTTACTTGCGTCAGGCAAAATAGATGCTTTTATCAGCGCAGGAAATACAGGTGCCATGCTGGTTGGCGCCTTATTTAGTCTCAAAGCCCTGGAAGGAGTGCTCCGGCCAACAATTTCTACTATCATACCCAAAGAAGATGGAGGAACAGGCTTATTACTGGATGTAGGTTTGAATGCAGATTGCAAGCCTGAGCAATTAAATCAATTTGCAGTAATGGGATCGGTCTATGCGCAATTGATACTGGGCATTGAAAAACCTAAAGTGGCTTTGATAAACGTAGGTGAAGAGGAAGGCAAAGGCAATCTCCTGGCTCAAGCTACCTATCCCCTGCTTAAAGAAAATAAGCATATTCATTTTATAGGAAATATTGAAGGCCGTGATGTATTGCTGAACAAAGCTGATGTAATGGTATGCGAAGGGTTTACAGGCAATATTATTCTTAAGCTAGCTGAATCTTTATACGACATCAGCAAGCGTCAGCAGGTTGATCATGAATATTTTGACCGGTTCAATTTTGAAAACTATGGTGGCACGCCGGTATTGGGAGTATCAAAGCCTGTCATAATTGGTCATGGCATTTCCAAAGCCAAAGCATTTAAAAATATGATACGGGTAGCCGGGAAAATGATTGAAAAAGATGTGCTGGGCAGAATGAAAGAAGAATTACAATAGTTTATGCAAAAGTTGCCAACTGTCAGAAAAGCAAGCTGAAGGCTATGAAACAGGAAGTATTATCAGCACTAAAAAAAGAACTGGAACAGAATTTTGGCCGAAAGATCATTTCCTACAGGGATTGTGTGCAGTTAGTAGAAGATATTTATCAAAAAACTGAGTCAACAGTAAATGTCAATACACTGAGGCGTTTTTTTGGGTTAGTAAAAACGAACTATA
>JAKFEJ010000598.1:0-15386 GCA_036675745.1 Chitinophagaceae bacterium
TAATACCGGTAATTGATAAAATGGTAAAAGTAAGCCTGCGTACTGTTGTATTGGATGTGCCGCCGCAGGATGTGATCACACAAGACAATGTTTCTATTAAAGTAAATGCTGTTGTTTATTTCCGCGTCATTGAACCGCAGAAAGCAATAGTTCAGGTTGAAAATTTTTTAGCAGCTACTTCACAGATATCGCAAACTACTTTGCGTAGCGTATTGGGGCAATCTGAATTAGATGATTTGCTTTCCCAGAGAGATAAAATAAATCATAAACTGCAGCAGATCATTGATACCAATACAGAACCCTGGGGTGTAAAAGTTACCAATGTAGAAGTAAAACAAATAGACCTGCCGCAGGAAATGCAAAGGGCAATGGCCAAACAAGCAGAAGCAGAAAGGGAGAGAAGATCTAAAGTAATTGCTGCGGAAGGCGAGTTCCAGGCTTCGCAACGGTTATCTGATGCTGCGAAGATCCTGTCTGATCAGCCCAGTGCATTAACGTTACGCTACCTGCAAACATTGAGAGAAATTGCTACAGAAAATAATTCCACTACTATTTTTCCAGTGCCGATTGACCTGTTGAAACCATTTTTAAAATCAGGAGACAAGTCAGGTCAGTAGTTAAAGAATATCTTTTTTACAAAACCTCTCTATTATTCGATTTATTTTTTTGCCCTGATCTTCAGTAATTCATCAGGAGTAACAAAATCGATCAGGTGAGCCGGCATATTCATCTCTGCTTCTGTGATGGGTGCGGGATATTCAAATGAAGTGCTTTTACAATTTCCTGCATCCCACCCGCCATTGATATTTCCTTTTTTGTCTATCCAGCTTGCCCTGTTACCTTTTACTATAATATCGGAACAGGAAACGCCTGCCTGCGCCCATACGAATAAAGGGTTATTCGTAAATGGTTGTTGTTTCGCATATATTTTATTATTCAAAATTACCATATCAGATCCACCTGCTACAGCCATTCCATATTGTCCCGGATTAAGCAATGTATTATTTTCAGCTATAATAAAACGGCCTCCATAATCTCCTAAAACTATACCTCCGCCGGAAGCGGAGGGACCGCCGCCTCTGAACATATTGTTTTTAATACGAATGGGAGAGATAGCTGTCCCACTTGATTTAAACATGCTGATTAAATCTTCAGGGTTGCTTTCGCCCGGGAAGTTTTCTCCTTTATTATTACTGATTTCATTGCCTGCGCCTGTAACGTTGTTAAATTGTACAAACTGCCCCCTGGCAGGTCCGCTTCGCTGTCTTACGTTAACGAATTGATTATTGATAATCTTAATGGTTGAAGAAGTGGCGGCATATACTCCTGTCAGGTTGTAGGCGAATAAACATTTTTCTACCCGGATACCAGCGCATTTTTCAAGTACAATAGCTTCTGCGCCACTTCTTCCAAAATAGCAATTACGGATCGTGATATCCTTACAGTTTATAAATACCAGGTTGGCCCCGGATTTATTTGTGAATTGTAAATTTTCAATAACAAGATTTGATATGTTTTTATAAGTGGCAGGTTTTCCTTCCGGAAGTGATAAATAGAAAACTTTATTTAAAACGGCTTTCGGTTTTGTTGCAGAAACAGGAGCCGCTTGTTTTTTGTAAGGTTTAATTTCTATCAGCGTGACCTGTTTATTCAGGCTGTCAGTTTTAGTGGTGTGGATCGCGGTGTCTTTATTCTTTTTTACGCTTATTGTTAACCCATCTGATGATGCTTCCGGTTTATCTTTTTTTTGACGGAAAGTCATATCGCAGGCATATAGACAGCTGATGCTGATAAAAAAAAACAGATACTTCATATCAATATTGTTTGGATAAGGTAATAGTCTGTGTCGCGGTGGACGGAAGTTTTTTTACTAACAAGCCGAACGGCCTGTTTCTATATCTTTCATAAGCTGCGTAATTTAAATTAAGTCTTTTTCTTCTTTTCACTCAATTACCATCCTGAACAATTCGTTTTCCAAAAGGCAATAAGGAAATTTCTATCAGCTTAAAATGCTGGCGTCCCCATGGGATACCAACGATCGTAATGGATAAAAGAATACCCATAACAAGATGTACGAACGCAGTATAAAGCCCGCCGAAGAGCAGCCAGATAATATTGAATAAGGCAGAAAGACAACCGGTATTGCTGCTATCGCTGATAATTTTTTTCCCAAAAGGCCATAGTACCATGTCGGCTAATTTAAAACACTGCAAGCCCCAGGGAATGCCAACGATGGTCAGGCACAAAACAATTCCACCAAAGAAATAACCAAGCGCAGCGAGAAAGCCGCCAAATATTAACCAGATAAGATTGCCAATTGTATTCATGCGATAAATGTAGGGAAAGAAATAGGATTATGCTGTTCATCTGGGCTATCTGCTATATGAGATTGTCAATTACCTGTACCTACTCTTTCCATTTCATCACCGGCGCCACCGGCTGTTCGTTTGGCTGTTGATTTAAATGTTTTGCCAAAACGATAGGTGAAACCTATGGTGCACACACGGGTATCCCGGGTGAATTTGAAATATTCATCGGTTTGCTTAAAATGTGTTAAACCTTCCATTGCCTGGGTATAAAAAATATCACGAAACGTTAAACGGACAGTTCCTTTACTCTTCAGCACCTGTTTAGCAATACCAGCAGAAACCTGGCCTGTCGGTTCCAATATTTCCTGTATATCATTCTGGTGTTTGGTGATATAAAAACCTGACAACTCCGCCGACCATCCTTTAGTAAAACGAAATTGGTTATTGAGATTAAAATTTACTTGTGCGATAGAGGCGGTATAGCTTTCCCATAAAATGCCTTCTATCTTTTTATGATTCATAGTGGCCTGTGCTGTGAAAGACCACCACCGTAAAGGAGAAATAGTTGCACTGATTGATGCGTTGAAGTTCCGCATCCTGCTGAAATTTCCTTCTGTATAAATAACCGTTCCATCACTATTGGAAAGAAATAACTGTGAAAAATAATCTTTGGTGATGCTATAGCCAATGCTGGTGGTAAGTATGTTTTTGTATACATGTGATAATTCCATATTCCAGGTATACTGCGGCCTGATAAAGGAATTTCCCTGCTGGTAGGTATATTTATTGATGATAAATAAAAATGGGTTGAGTTTTTGAAAAGCTGGCCTGTCTATTCGCCTGCCGGCGGAGAACATAAACTGATGAACCGAATCTGCTTCAACGTTGACAGAAGCAGTAGGAAAAATGCTGTTATATTTTCTTGAAAAAGAAGAGTCTTTTTGCAGGCTGTTGCCTAACTGGTTGGCTTTGTAATCTGTGTATTCATAACGGAGCCCGGCTTGTAATGTCCACCGGCCTGCTTTCTTCTCAACGTTGCTATAGAGTGCATGTATATTTTCAGTGTAAAGAAAATGATTTGTTTTCCCCAGGTCTTCTTTCCATTCCGTTCCATCCCTGTAAAAATATGACGCCGTATTATCTGTGCTGATATGGGATGATTTTAAACCGGACTCCAGTTTCAGTTCTTTGGGAAACCTTAAGGTATGATCTGCTTTAGCAGCGAAAATATTTATTTCGGAAGACAGGTCCCCCTTAAAGGCTTCTTCATAGCCACCGGGAGCATTCAAATTATTTTGAAAAGCCTGGTAGGTATTTATATCATATCCTAAAAGATCAATGTCTGCAGTTATTTCCTGTGATGCAGTGATCGTATGACGCATATTTATATTAACGGCCATGTTTTTCCAACTATTCTTACTTGCATTATCAGTATGAATAACAGAGTCGGTTATACCCGAAGCGTTTTTCCATATCGCCGTATTATTGCCTGTTCCATTACGCGACGATGTGATGCCGGTAAGTGAAATACCCAGGGTTGTTTTTTTGCTGATCATATAATCCGCCCCGGTTCGCAGCGTATGATTGTATCCCTCATTGGTAAAAGCCGAGGGTTGTTCAAGTAATGCATCAATCGTTTTTCCGTCTTCTTTAAAATAGCTCCGCAATGCGTAGAGATATCCAAAACCTTTATTCGCATTCATAGTGTAGTTCAAAAATAGATTCCATTTTCCATTGCGATAATTTAACTGCAGGCTGTTGTTGTTTTTATAATAGCGCCCCTGGCCATAGGCTGTACTAATGTTTCCATTGAAACCTTTCTGTTTATTCTTTTTTGTTTTGATATTAATGATACCTGCATTGCCGGCGGCATCATATTGTGCGGACGGGTTTGTCATTAATTCAATCACCTCTATCTGTGTTGAGCTCATACTGCTGAGCATATTGACAAGGTCAGTTCCCGAAACATACGAGGGCTTATTATCAATCATGATCAATACGCCGGCCTTGCCTTTAAGGCTGATATTGCCGTCTTTGTCAACCGTAACACCGGGTGATTTTTCCAGCACTTCCATAGCGGTAGTGCCGGCATTGGTAATACCTGCATCAACGTTTATAATTGTTTTGCCGGGTAATTGCTGGATAAAAGGCTTTTTAGATAACACGGTTACTTCCTGCAATAATGCAGGTACTGTTTGCAATACAATAGGCGGTAGTTGTCCACCTTGTTCGTTCAATGGTAATTGAATTAGTTCTGTATACTGAGGAGTATAACTGACGGAACTTACTCTCAATAAATAGGTACCGGGAATAATTTGTTGAAATACGGTTATTCCAAGAGAATCGGTGATACCAGCCTTTACCAAAATTGAATCTTTACCACGCAAAAGTTCTACAGTAGCTGAGGCTATTGCCACTTGCTGATTATTAACAACGGGAACGATCAGTTTGTCAGCATTGGTAGCATCGGGTTGTGCGAAAACAATGTTTGTCGTAATAGTTGCTATAGCAAAAAGAATATTTTTCGGCATACAAATGACAAGATACCGGAAGCGGTACTACCGGACAGGCCCTTTTTTTCCAACGGCTAAATACACAGATGAAGTGAGGCTTTTTAAATATGAAAAATGGCAAAACAATGCCTGTCGGCTATCTGCCACCTCCTGAAATAAATTAGATTATCTTTACGTTTTAAAAAAAGCAGGGCGTCCTGTATCATATTAATACCTTATCAACTTGCGTTTTACCGATTTTAATTTTCATCCGGACCTTTTAGAAGGCATCGAAGCATCTAATTACGAAAACGCCACTCCCGTTCAGGAGCAGGTGATACCAACCATACTCGCAGGAAAAGACCTGATTGCTTCCGCCCAAACAGGTACGGGCAAAACAGCCGCTTTTTTGTTGCCGGTTATCCATCGGCTGTTAACCAATCATGTGGATGGACAAGTGGGTGCATTGGTTATTGTACCTACCCGTGAACTGGCGATACAGATATCACAACATCTTGAAGGCCTTTCTTACTTCACTCATATCAGTTCACTGGCAGTCTATGGTGGAAATGATGCGCAGAATTTTGTAGCGGAGAAAAAAGCGTTACAAATGGGTGCCGATATTATTATTTGTACGCCAGGTCGTATGATTGCACACCTGAATATGGGATATGTGACTATGAAAGGTTTACAGTTCCTTGTATTGGATGAAGCCGATCGGATGCTGGACATGGGTTTCCAGGATGATCTTGCAAAGATCATCAAAGCATTGCCGGTAAAACGACAAACATTATTATTTTCAGCTACTATGCCGCCCAAGATCAGGCAACTGGCAAGGAATATTTTAATAGACCCCGTTGAAGTGAATATTGCTCTTTCCCGGCCACCGGAAAAAATTGTACAAAAAGCTTTTGTGGTATTTGAACAGCAAAAGTTACCATTGGTAAAATACTTATTAAAAAATACGCCTTATAAAAGTGCGTTGATCTTTTGCAGCCGCAAGCAAAATGTAAAACAACTGGCAAAAACTTTGAAGCAAAGCGGATTTTCCATTGAAGAAATGCACAGTGACCTGGAACAGGCTCAGCGGGAAAGCGTAGTGGGAGGCTTTACCAGCGGACGTATACCTATCATGGTAGCCACAGATATATTAAGCCGCGGTATTGATATTGATACGATCGACCTGGTGATCAATTATGATGTACCCCGTGATGGTGAAGATTATGTACACCGTATTGGCCGTACAGCCAGAGCGGAAGCAGACGGCATGGCATTTACCCTGGTCGGTGAAAGGGAACAAAACAGCTTTGCAGCTATTGAATCCTTGATAGATAAGGAAGTGGATAAGGCTGAGATACCGAAAGAACTGGGCCCTGCGCCACCTTATAATCCACGGAAAAGAACAGGTGGTACAGGAGGGAGAAGGCCACAGCGAAAATTTTATCCCCGCAAATCAGGAAACAGCCGTTGAGCTTTTGAATGTTGAAAATATTCAGGAAGCTTTTCCTTTATTGGCAGACACACTTTCTATCAATGCTTTTATTTCGGGTTTGCTTTTTTTCATTTTCTTTTCTAATCGTTCCAGTAATTGCTCTTCCTGCCCGGGTTGATAAGCAAGGTCATCATCGGTCAGGTCAACATTGATTTCTTTTAATGTTTCTTTGACCCTCTCCCAGGGTTTTTGAAGTTTAAATTGGGTTTCCATATAATTTTTTCTAAAATTACGAACAATATCCAGGCCATTGCGTGCTGGTTTTTGCAGGAAAATGGGAGCAAGATTCTCTTTACCTTTCAGGCCTGACTGAAATTTTAATTCAATGAAGCACCTATACCCGGTAATTGGTTTAGCAGTGACCTGTTTTTTATTGATACAAGCCTGCGCTCCCAATCCTTATGCCAAAACGAATAAGAGCTATAAGAAGCAGGTGAAAGCGTATGCAAAACTATTGAGAGAATATCCTGTAAAGGATTCCGCCGGGTTATTATCTCCTGTTTCCTGGGTGGGTACTACCAACTTCAGTATGCGTCGCCCTAATTACGTGATCATTCATCATACGGCGCAAAACAGTTGTGAACAAACATTGAAAACATTTACTATTCCCCGCACACAGGTAAGTTCACATTATGTTATTTGCAAAGATGGAACCGTACATCATATGTTGAATGATCTGCTGCGCGGCCATCATGCAGGTGTGAGCAAATGGGGGAATGCTACTGATCTTAACAGCAGTAGTATTGGTATTGAAATTGATAATAATGGTTTTGAAACTTTTACAGATGAACAAATCAATAGTTTATTAAGTGTATTGGCCCGTTTAAAAAAAGCGTACAATATTCCTGTGGCCAACTTTATTGGTCATTCAGATATAGCACCGGGCAGAAAGGTTGACCCGAACAGAAATTTTCCCTGGCAAAAATTATCTGAACAAGGATTTGGATACTGGTACGATACAACAGGTGTACAGGTTGATTCTGCATTTAATGCTATGCAGGCATTACGTATCATTGGGTATGATATTAAAAAAGATACCAATGCTATTCAATCTTTCAAACTGCATTTTGTGCAAAACGATTCAACGAAACTGATCACAGATACCGATAAAAAAATTTTGAGTAACCTGGTGAAAAAATATCAATGACGGGTTAAAGCATACTTCAACATCGCAGAACACCTCTATTTCGTTATTATGAGTTAATTTCACAAGTATAACAAAACGATCATCTCCCGGGTGATTATGTTTAATACAATGATTGTTTGCCAACTTATTGACGATAAATTAATTGAATGACAGCAGAACATCAGCGATTGGCAGACAATGCCGGTAAAGCTATTCCCCTGGCGCAATGGGGTCCTTACCTGAGTGAGCGGCAATGGGGAACAGTACGTGAAGATTACAGTGTATATGGTGATGCCTGGCATTATTTCCCTTTCGATCATGCCCACAGCCGTTCCTATCTATGGGGTGAAGATGGGCTGGCGGGGATATCGGATTTTTTTGGAAACCTTTGTTTTTGCATAGCCTTGTGGAATGGTAAAGACCCGATATTAAAAGAACGGTTATTCGGATTAAGTAATCCACAGGGAAATCATGGCGAGGATGTAAAAGAATTGTATTACTATCTTGACAATTTGCCGACACATTACTACATGGAGTATTTGTACAAATACCCGCAACAGGCTTTCCCCTATGAACTGCTCAAAGAAGAAAATAAAAAGCTGAGTAAACACGATCCTGAATATGAAATACTGGACACAGGTATTTTCAATAACAACCAATATTTTGATGTACTTGTAACATATGCGAAACAAAACACCCGGGACATTTTTATAAAAATTGATATTACAAACCGCTATACTAAAGCCGCTGAAATAACTTTGTTGCCCACGCTATGGTTCTATAACCGTTGGGATAGAGGAAGCCTTAAAGAGAAACCTTCTATCGTCTCCATTAATAAAACAACAGTTAAGGCGGATCATGAAAGACTGGGAGATTATTATTTTTATTTCCAGGAGCCTGATAAAAGTCTGTTCACGGAAAACGAAACAAATACAGAAAAAATATCAGGGGAACCTAATGAAACGATCTTCGTTAAAGATGCTTTTCATGATGGTATTATCAACGGGAAAAACCTTTCAGAACTTTCAACGAAAAATAGCGGCACAAAATTTTCACCTGTTTATAAAATGAAAGTGGCTGCCGGTGCTACTAAAACAGTTTATTGCCGTCTGAATGATAAATTGGATACTACTCCTTTCCCAAGAGGGTTTAAAGATATTTTCAAAGTTCGCAAACAGGAAGCCGATGATTTCTATGCCGCTATTTTGCCAAAGGGGATGAGCCGGGATATGGCGCAGATACAGCGGCAGGCGTTAGCGGGTGTATTATGGAGCAAGCAGTATTATCATTTTGATGTTGAACGCTGGTTAAGCACCAGTGATGGCATTACACCCGTTAGCCACAATAAAATGACAGGCCGCAATAGTGATTGGAAACACCTGAAGAACCAGGATATCATCATGATGCCTGATAAATGGGAATATCCCTGGTATGCGGCATGGGACCTCGCCTTTCAATGTATCTCCATGGCGGTAGTAGATCCCACGTTTGCCAAGCACCAGTTGCTGTTGGTCATGCGGGAATGGTATATGAAGCCAGATGGGCAGTTGCCGTCCTACGAATGGAATTTCAGTGATGTAAATCCACCGGTGCAGGCATGGGCTGCTATGCAGGTATATAATATTGAAAAAAAGAAAACAGGAACGGGGGATATCAATTTTTTAAAAAAGGTATTTCAAAAACTGCTGATCAATTTTACCTGGTGGATCAACCGCAAAGACATAAACGGGAACAATATATTTGAAGGCGGCTTCTTAGGTCTTGATAATATCGGTGTATTCAACCGGAGTTTTCATTTTTCTGGTGAAGTGCAATTAGAACAGGCGGATGGTACCAGCTGGATGGGGACTTATGCTTTGGATATGATGGATATGGCTGTAGAAATTGCCATGCATGATGAATCGTTTGAAGACACCGCTACCAAATTTTTTGAACACTTTGTTCTAATTGCTGAGTCATTAAATCAGCATGGATTGTGGAATGAAGAAGATCGTTTTTTTTATGATGTGTTGTGTGTGGCAGGTGCTGATCCTATTCCTTTGCGCATCCAGTCGATAGTGGGGGTTACTTCTTTGTATGCGGTGTCTACTATCAGTAAAAAAGTGTTGGACCGGCTTATCGATTTCAAAAAAAGGATCACCTGGTTTGAAAATTATCGTAAAAAGAATAAGAAATTCTGGCCAAACGAAGAAAGAAGCCAGGATGGCGAAACTTTGTTATCATTAATTCCAAAAGAACGACTAATTGATTTACTGAAACCCTTATTAGATGAAGCGGGTTTTTTATCCGATGGCGGAATAAGGGCTTTGTCTAAGTATCATGAGGATAAGCCTTACTCCGTAACAGTAGATGGAAATATTTATAGTATTAAATATGATCCGGGTGATTCTACTTCAGATATGTTTGGCGGTAATTCAAATTGGCGGGGCCCTGTTTGGATGCCGATCAATTTCCTGATCATTCAATCTATCCGGAAATATGGAGAATTTTACGGCGATTCATTACTGGTAGAATATCCAACCGGCTCGGAAAATAAAATAAATCTTACACAGGTTGCCAACGAATTGACCAAAAGAGTGATCAGTTTGTTTGAAAAAGATAGCGAGGGCAATCGCCGGTTGTATGGTAATTACAGTTGGTTTTATAAACAACCCGGAAATGAGCACCTGTTGACATTCTATGAATATTTTCATGGCGATACCGGGAGAGGGTTGGGTGCCAGCCATCAAACAGGGTGGACGGCCTTGGTAGCAGAGTTGATAAGTGAATATGGGGAGCAAAACAAATAAGAAAGATTTGTCAGGAAACAGTCCAGGAAATACAAATTACAATTCATACAAAAAGTAAAGGGCTGGTTTTTCGATAAATAAAGTCAGCTTATGCAAGAATGCTTTGATAGACTATTAATATTATTTCCTGATAAAATAACTGATTGATTTCAACCGGGTTGACAGTTGACTAAAATATTTTTTAAAAAATATCTTTTCAGGCCAATAATTTTACCTTGGTGATACAAACCTTAATTTAACTGTGGAAATGAAAAAATTGACAGGACTTCTATTTCTTTTTTCCTTTTTTACCGCCGAAGGGCAATCGTTGGATTCTACAAACAGGTGGCTGACTGAAGTTTCAGACAGTGCTGCCGGTTTATATTTTGCCAATCAACGTGAAACCTTAGCCATACATAACGGAAGGGTGTTTTATGGATACCCAGGCACGGTGGATCATGCTTTTTATCCGGAGGCAGGATGGCAAAACGGCTCCGTGCTATACGATGGTATCTGGTATAAGGATATCTCTCTTATGTATGATATTTACAAAGACGAGGTTGTGATCCTGCATCCTACTGCTACTCCTATTCGTTTATTCAGTGAGAGAGTGCAACAATTTATTTTCCAGGAACAAACTTTTGTTCGCCTTAATCCTGTTAAAAATAATATTCTGAAAAGCGGGTTTTACCAGCGCCTTGCAGAAGGAAATGTGACGATTTTCGCCAGGCGATACAAAAAACTGGAGGAGAATATTGTAGACCTTGCAATAGAACGAAGATTCGTCGGTTTTAATCAGTATTATGTTTTGAAGGATGGTAATTATTATTCGATAAATAAGCAGAAATCCTTACTTGATCTGCTAAAGGATAGCAGGCAAGATATAGTGCAGCATCTTAAGCAGCAGAAATTGAGATATAAGGACAATAAGGAAAAAGCTATTGTTCAAATTGCTGAATTCTATAATCAATCACATAAATAGTATGAAAATTTTTTTATTCACTATTTTTCTTTTCATACTCTTTGCAGTCTCCGCTAATGCGCAGGATAAAAAAGATAACCTGATCAGTGGCAGTTTTGAAAACCTGTCATTGGTTGAATTCTTTCAGAAGCTGGAATCGCAGACAACTTTCTTTTTTTATTACAATGAAGCTCATCTTGATTCTACCAGGGTTAGTATAACAGCTCAAAACGAACCATTACAAACAGTATTGGAGAAAGTATTCAGGAATACCAACCTGCTGTTTTCAATTGACAGCGAAAATAAAGTGTATATCACAAAGGGATTAAAGGTCGTAACAACATTGCCTGCAGGTTTTTTTCAGTCGGCCGGAGATATTAAGCCTGCTTATTCGGTAAAAGACAGCATTATTGATTATGGATTGGAATCCCGGAAAAAAGGGGTCGTTACATCCGAAAGCAAGCTTTATGAAATAGGAACAAAAACAAATACGCTAAAGGGAAATGCTATTATTACAGGCACGATACGAAATGCAACGACAGGAGAGCCGCTTATAAATACTTCTGTTTTTATAAACAACAACTATTCTACAATAACAAACGCATATGGAAATTATTCGCTGACAGTACCGGCAGGCAAGCATACATTAAACATTTTAGGTATCGGGATGAAGGATACAAAACTTCAATTGGCTGTATATTCCGATGGTAAGCTGGATATTGATATCCGTGAGCAGGTTACCACTTTGAAAGAAGTGATTGTATCTTCCAGGAAACTGATCAATATCAACCGTGTACAAATGGGTGTAGAGAGATTGAGTATTGATAATATACGAAGGATACCTTCTGTATTTGGCGAGGCGGACGTATTAAGAGTTATTACAAGCCTGCCTGGAGTAAAAACGGTTGGTGAAGCCAGCACCGGGTTTAATGTTCGGGGGGGATCAGCAGATCAGAATCTTATTCTTTTTAACGACGCAACAATTTATAACCCCTCGCATTTTTTCGGAATGTTCTCTGCTTTTAACCCGGAAGTGATAAAAGATCTTGAATTGTATAAAAGCAGTATTCCCGCCCGGTTTGGCGGCCGCTTAGCTTCTGTCCTTGATATTAACAGCCGGGAAGGAAATAAAAAAAAGATCACGGGTTCGGCCGGCATTGGTCTTATTACAAGCAGGGTGCACCTGGAAGGGCCTATTTCAAAAGACAAAACCTCTTTCATCTTTGGTGGGCGGAGTACGTATGCTAATTGGTTAATGGGTCTTTTACCTGCTGAATATGAAAACAGCAAAGCTTCTTTCCAGGATGTGAATCTTGGTATCAGTCACCGGATCGACAGCACAAACAATCTTTATTTTTCGGGTTATTTCAGTAATGATCGTTTTGCATTAAATAGCGATACCACTTATGCTTATAGCAATCGTAATCTTACCATAAAATGGACCCGGAGTTTTAACAACAGGTTAAATGCCGCCTTCATCGTAGGCTTTGATCAGTATAAGTACAAAGTATTCAGGGAGTCGGATAAAGAAACGGCTTTTACCCTGCGGTTTGGAATCACTCAACTGCATGCAAAAATGGATTTCGTTTACTACCTGAATCAAAAACATTCATTGGATTTTGGTGCAAGCTCTATTCGTTATAAACTGGAACCAGGAGCTTATGAACCTTTAGATAAAAATTCATTAATAACTCCTGATATAGTAGAAACGGAACAGGCCCTTGAGAGTGGTGCGTATTTGACGCACAGGTATAGCCCTAATAATAAATTATCAATAAGCTCGGGAGTACGTTTTTCCTTATTTAATTATCTCGGCCCACAGGAAGTAAATTATTATGCGCCAGGCTTGCCTGTTACATCAGCCAACGTAATTGATACCAAAGAATATGAAAAGGGTAAGTTCATTCAAAACTATTATGGCCCGGAATACCGTTTTTCGATCAGGTATGCATTTACTACCAGTTTTTCAATAAAGACAGCTTATAATACGCAACGGCAGTATATCCATATGTTATCGAATACAACTGCCATAGCGCCTACGGATATATGGAAATTAAGCGATCCTAATATAAAGCCGCAACAAGGTGACCAGCTTTCATTTGGGTTATATAAAAATTTTAAATCCAATACAATTGAAACTTCCGTTGAAGTTTATTACAAACGGATCAAAGATTACCTCGATTACAAACCTGGTGCTAAATTATTATTGAATCATACTATTGAAACAGATGTTATCAATACAAAAGGGAAGGCGTATGGAGTGGAATTACTGATTAAAAAACCCGGTGGAAAGGTCAATGGCTGGATCAGTTATACGTACTCACGTATTTTTTTACAAACCAATGCGCAGGACCCGGATATACAGGTAAACAGGGGAGAATTTTACCCGGCCAATTATGATAAGCCGCACGATGTAACCTTAGCAGGTAATTTCCGGGTGAACCATCGGTTTAGCGTATCGCTGAATTCTACCTATAGTACAGGCAGGCCTATTACCTTACCAATCGGCAGGTATTATTATGCCGGTTCTGAACGGGTGCTTTACTCGGATAGAAATGCTCATCGTATACCTGATTATATAAGAACTGATTTTTCACTGAATATAGATGGCAATCACAAAGTGAATCAGAAAACACACAATTCATGGACAATTGGCGTTTACAATATGCTGGGCAGAAAAAATCCTTACTCTGTTTATTTTACTTCTCAAAATGGATTGGTAAATGGATATAAGCTTTCAATTTTTGGAAATATGCTTCCGTTTGTAAACTTTAATATCCGGTTTTAAAATGGAGAGGATGAATATTTTTATTGTATGTATGGTTGTCTTCACAGGCTTTGCCTGCAGGGAAGTGTATAAACCTACCATTATATCTTCTCCTGATTCCTATCTTGTAATAGAAGGAGTTTTAAATGCAGGAACCGGACCGACCAGCATCAGGCTTACCAGAACATTCAAACTGGATGATACGGCACGCCTGAAAGGCGAACTCAATGCGCAGGTATTGGTGGAAGGAAAAGATAATACTACCCGCCAGTTGACAATGAGTACCGACGGATTTTATAATTCACCAGGTCTTAACCTGGCATTAAATCAGGAATACAGGCTTAGGATAAAAACTACTAATGGAAAAGAATATTTGTCTGATTATGTAGCAGCAAGAAAAACACCTGCGATCGATAGTTTGGGATTCAGGCAGGACGATAAAGGCGTGCAGGTATATGTGAATACACATGATGATTCCGGCAATACCCGGTATTATCTTTGGGATTATGATGAAACCTGGGAGATCAGGACATACTATTACTCAAACTATAAGTACGTTAATGGACAGGTGATACCAAGGGGGCCTGGTGACGATGTATCCACTTGCTGGAAGTATAGTAGTTCCAGTAATATTTTGCTGGGATCATCAGCTTCGCTGCAATCAGATATTATTTACCGGGCGCCTCTTACTTTTATTGGAAATGGAAGTGAAAAAGTAGCAGTCAGGTATAGTATTTTATTGCGACAGTATGCGCTGGATAAAAGTGGTTATGAGTTTTATGAGATGATGAAAAAAAACACGGAAAGCCTTGGGACTATATTCGATGCACAACCTTCAGAAATAAAAGGAAACATACATTGTACATCTGACCCCGGTGAGTTGGTTATCGGATATATTTCTGCTGTTGTTGTCGAAGAGAAAAGATTTTTTATTTCATCAGGCGAGCTTCATAGATGGAATTTTTCCCAGGATTGCCCTAAGTATGATATTCCGAATAATACTGATAGCATACAGGCTGCTTATTCCGGTGGCCTTTCCATTTTCGCCCAATTTTTTCCACCAGCCGGGGCCATGCGATACGATGTTGCTCCTATTAGTTGTGTTGAATGTACGGCGAGGGGAGGATCACTTCTACGGCCGGCTTACTGGTAGTAAAAAATTTCTGTTCATAAATTTGATATTTCGGTTTACTATGAAGAGGATAAATTATTTTTTGATGTGTTTGGCGCTGATAACGGGTTTTGCCTGTAAAGAGCCGTATAAACCAACTATTATCTCGTCTCCTAACGCTTATCTTGTAATAGAAGGAGTTTTAAATTCAGGAGCCGGGCCAACCAGTATCAGGCTTACAAGAACATTTAAGCTGGATGATACCGCCCGCCTGAAAGGCGAACTCAATGCCCAGGTAGTAGTAGAAGGAAAGGATAATACAACCCGTATGTTGACAATGGATGGGGATGGATTTTATGT
>JAKFEJ010000599.1:0-15385 GCA_036675745.1 Chitinophagaceae bacterium
ATAAGGAATGTCTCCGCCACTTGCATCCGCCACTAATACAATGGAAGAAGCCGGAGTATAACCAATGTAAACAGTATTAGCCAATACGCCGGATGAAAGTGCATAAGCGTCCGGGATAGTTACAACAGGGTTGGTGTTGATTGTTACTGTTGTCTGGCAGTTGCTGGTATTACCGGCGCCATCTGTTACTGTCCAGTTGATAGTACTTACACCTGCGGCAAAATTTCCACTGGCATCATTACCCGATCCGTTTCTTGCAGTTGCTCCCGTAATGGTATAACTATAGCTAAGCGAAACGCAATTATCAGTAGCTGTTATTGCAGGAACGGTATAACTGCCTTCCGTAGTTTCACAATGATTAACTACAGGCGTACAGGAAACAATAAACGGCGCCTGCTCATCTGTAAATGTGCAAACAGGAACCTGGTTGGATGCTTCGCTTTCATTATGCAAACGATCGAGCGAAGTGACCTGGTAATAATATGTTTTATCCGGCGCAGTTGTCTGATCTGTAAATGATGTAACAGCAACAGGTGTGATAGCTACAATATTACTAGCATCTGCTAAATCAATAACAGGGTTTTCTGAACGGTAGATCACCAGTTTTTTTACTTTATCCAATTCATTGGCGGCATCGGCCGGATTAGTCCAGTTAAGCGTTACGGCCCCTTCTGCATAGTTGGCAATAAGATCCGATACGGGTTCCGGTGCTGTAGCATCTATCCATGGCATCAAGGGTTGCAGTGCAGGAATATTATAAAAATGTTCCCGCAATGAATCACGGAAATTCAATTTATTGCTACGGAGACTGTTGGTATTATAAATGGATTGACCATGTATGTTTGGATAAGCCGGATCCCTGTTCATCCGCACCTGGTTGGGTATTTGACTTCTGTTGGTGTACCAACTGGCGGCCTGGGCAGACTCCCCTACTTTGTATCCTGCCATACCAATGTATATCAATCGTCCGTAAGCATTATTATTCCACCACGGAATTAATACTTTATAATCGGATCCTGTTTGATTAATATACCAGTATACCTGCGGGCATAAATAGTCTATCCATCCTTCCCGCAGCCATTTGCGGCTATCAGCATACAGGCTTGTATAATGTTGCAAACCGGTTGTAGCAGATCCTTCCGCTCCACCATTGCGCCAGATACCTGATGGTGATACGCCAAATTCAACCCAGGGTTTTGCCGCTTTTATATTTCCTGATACTGCTTGTATCAGCAGGTTTACATTATCCCTTCGCCAGTCTGCACGAGCAGTGAAGCCGCGGTTATGCGCTGCAAACGTCGCATCATCATTAAAAGCCGCATTGGGATAAAAGTAATCATCGAAATGAATGCCATCCACATCATACCGATTTACAATATCTATTACCACACTGTTGACATGGTTCCTTACTTCAGGCAATCCCGGATCAAGAATTCGTTCTGCTCCATTTGCTATCAGCCATTCCGGATGTTGACGGGCAACATGAGTAGGAGAAAAATTATTGATATTGGCAATATTGCCGATTGCCCGGTAAGGATTGATCCATGCATGAAATTCAATTCCCCTTGCGTGACATTCGTCGATCATGAATTGCATCGGGTCCCATGCTTCGCTGGGTTCATTACCATCAACTTTAGCAGGTGTAAGATAAAATCCCCATGGTTCGATTGCACTTGGATACATAGCATCCGACTGGCTGCGTACCTGCACAAACATAGCCGTGATACCTGTTTGCAAATGATGATTGACGATGGTAAGAAATGCATCCCGTTGTTGTTGCGGAGTGTGATTCCTGTTGGGCCAGTCTATACCAAAGTAAGTAGCTACCCAGGCACCTCTGAATTCCCTTTTGGGCGGGTTCTGGGCATTCAAAACAGCGCATAAAAAGAGTATGCCCGTAAATGCGAGTAAATTTTTTTTCATACAGCAAAAATGATTGGAAGGTTAATAAATGCGTTTATTTGCCTAATTTATGCAAATTATTTGCATTTAAATGCAGATATAGAATCTTTTTTTTGCATGAATTAGCCGTTTATGTTGCTACTCCGCGAATCCGCACTCGCTTAGAAATCTGTTTAAAAAATGAAAAAGAAGAACACGGATTTGACGGATAAGAAGGATTTACACGGATTATCTGTGTAAATCCGTTTGATCAGTGTCATCCGTGTTCTATCCTACGAAATTGAAACATAGGAGCCTCTAAGTCCTATGCTTAAAGCAATTGGCTTCATCCATTCGGATCAGAAAAAGGTCAGTCAAGGACAGCCTTGATTCCTTCCAGATTCTGGCCATACTTCTTAACCATGTAATTATCTTTAAGCCTGATCATGTATTTATAGTATGGAAAAAAACAATAACAGGCCATGGCGGTCCCGGCTCCACGATACTATCTATGAATCCAATACCATTGCAGGAAAGGTATTCGATATCAGCTTGCTTATATTGATCCTTACCAGTATCCTGGTAGTAATGCTGGATAGCCTGGAACATTACCATGAACGCTATGGCCATATTCTTTTTATAATGGAATGGAGCTTCACCATTCTTTTTACTATTGAATACATTCTCCGGTTGATCTGTATTAAAAGGCCTGTTCTTTATATGATAAGTTTCCTGGGCATTATTGATCTGCTGGCCATCATTCCGGGTTACCTGAGTATATTTTTTGTTGGCGCACAATCATTGCTTGTATTGCGGGCATTGCGTTTGTTGCGGATATTCCGCATTTTCAAACTCACTCATTTCCTCTCCGAAATGCGGTTCCTTGGTGGGGCTATGAGAGGTAGTTTGAAAAAGATTACCATCTTCATGTTGGTTGTGCTGACGCTGGTGGTCATCCTGGGTTCCATTATGTACCTGGTAGAAAAAGAAAAGAATGAAGGATTTGCCAGTATACCGGAAAGTATTTATTGGGCCATTGTAACTATTACAACGGTTGGCTATGGTGACGTCTCTCCCGTTACATCACTGGGCAAATTTGTAGCCAGCGTTATTATGCTGATGGGCTATGCCATTATAGCGGTACCCACGGGTATTATCACCACTGAAATGGCATTGTCTATAAAAAGAAAAGAAGAGAAACATGAAGTTTGTCCTCATTGCGGAAAAGAAGGCCATGATGCTGATGCGAAATTTTGCAAAAATTGCGGTGGGGCTTTGTAAAATATTTTGCTCCCGGTAGATACCAGTTTATAAATAACCTGTCTTAATTGTGTTGATCTTTCATGATAATGTTGATAGTGATCAGCAACATCATTTTTAAAATAATATTCATCAATAGAAAAAATTACCCATTTAATTTGTTATTAAATAAAAGAATAGAAGGACAAAGAAAAGAATTCTATTCTAATTTTTGAATGTACCTGTATCACAATGAAGTGATTGCAGAAAATATTTTCACGCTTTTATTTTAAATGCCCGTTTATTTCTTCCCTATTTCTGTTAAGGCAATGTTTTTGCGGTTACACAGCTATTCGTTTTATAAAATAGGTATTATGAAAAATAAGCTTTTAATAGTAAGTCTTTTTGTATTGGCGCCTTTTTTTGGGATAACACAGGAAACTGATCTGCCACAAAAAAAAGATACCACCACACAAACAGCCGGCAACAAGGAAAGAGGCAGGCTGTTAAAGTTTAATCAACTGGATCAACGGAAAATATACCATTGGGCAAATGGACAAAGATCCACACCGGCGGGAAGAAGGGCTGATACCGATGCCGGAAAGTTTGTACGTGTCTGGGGTGATTCAGCAAAAGTTGTCAATGCCCCGCCACCCGGAAAAACTGAATATCCGGGATCAGGAAAATAGCAACCTGGGATAGCATTAAATGAAAAACTTTTTTAGCTATAATAAATTGGCATGCCTGCATTAAAATGCATACATAATTTTTACGCCCTACCTTTGATGCGATGAAAAATACGTTTTAAAATAATTGCCGGCAATATGGAACCTGAAAAGAAAAAATCTTTTGTAACCAGGAACATTGAATGGATCGCATTGATCGTATTAATACTGGCAGGTTTAATTGCTATCTGGCAATGTTTTTACCCCGGCCTGTTCAGAAGTTAATAAGGAGTAGTAGAAAAAAATGGTTTTCCCTGGAATTACTATGCGCTATAATCCTTAGATTATCCCGGTCTGATAGTTGTTATATCATTAAAAATAACCAATATGGATCACAAACAAAAAATGGAAGAACTGAATAAGGAAGCACTGAAACAGTTTGAAGATTACCTCAAAAGCAAGGGCCAGCTTAAGGAAGACGAACATATCAAAGTAGTAAAGGCCAGCCAGGAATGGCAAACCGCCTGGAACAAATTCATGGAAACACTAATGGTGCTGGAGAGATTGGAACTATGATCGTGACAAAAGGTTTAGCTTATTATTTTGTATGGATGATATACTCCAAAAGATAACCAGAATTATACCCGCCAGGCACATGGCGACCAGCAACGGAAATTTGGTGATGAGCCAATTATTAATGGAAATTTGCGGGCAACGGTAGTTTATAAAAGACCTGTTGAAAACAATACAACGATGTAGTGACGAACTAAACCGGTAACTCCCTTTCTGTACGTTAGCAATATAACCACATTTATTTGCCGCCATATTTTAACAGCAACTCCTCAATGTTCTTTAATTTGTATGGAATTATTAAAGGCAACGGATGCAAATTCAAAAAGTGTATATAAAAACCGGTTATCTTCTTGCTTATTTTACTGTTATCCTATTTTTATTGTCTTGCAATGACCAGGGTTCAAGACTTATAGAAATCAAAACGCTAAGCGGTTATCCTTCCGGTTCAGGGCTTGCTTACCTTGATGATGCTATTTATGTAATAGGTGACGATGCCACTGCTATTTTAAAAACAGATTCGCAATTCAATATTGCAGATCGTACAGGGCTTTTTATATCCGGTCAGCAAAGAATTCCGAAAGACATAAAAGCGGATCTTGAGTCTATTGCATTGATCAAATGGAATAAAACACCTGTTTTATTATTGCCAGGTTCCGGATCACTGGCTCCCTATAGGAATTTATGCCTGGTAATTGATCCGGCTACCAAAGAAAAAAAACAATGGCTGCTTGACACTTTTTACAACCGCATAAAGAACGAAGGCATCCGTGACCTGAATATAGAAGGTGCGGCAGCAATACCCGCTGGTATCGTGTTGTCAAGCCGGGGCAATAAATCGTTCAAAAAAAATTATTTAATATTTACTTCCAACCGGTTTTGGGAAAAACAGGAATTGGCCGCTATCAAGATCGTAAAAACTGGCCGGGCCGATACAGACACTTCTGTCTTCAGCGGTATTTCAGGATTAGATTATTCGTATGCAACAGATCAGTTGCTGCTTACCGTATCCACCGAAAATACACGCAACAGTTATGATGATGGCAGTATTGGGAAAAGTTATTTATGGATCATCAACGATATTTCCTCTAAAAAAAGATTGGATGTCATTAACCCTGACAGGATCATAGACCTGGAAGACGTGGATCCCCGTTTTAAAGGACACAAGATCGAATCCGTTTGCATCATAAAAGAAAACAAAAAAGAAAAAGAATTGATATTGGTATCAGATGATGATAAAGGCGGAACTGTGTTGTTCAGGATGATGCTGTGAGTTTGATACTGGATGCTGGGTACTGGATACTA
This sequence comes from Chitinophagaceae bacterium, assembly GCA_036675745.1. Taxonomy (GTDB): domain Bacteria; phylum Bacteroidota; class Bacteroidia; order Chitinophagales; family Chitinophagaceae; genus Terrimonas_B. Next base: position 5,661 of record JAKFEJ010000599.1, read on the forward strand.
GATGCTGGGTACTGGATGCTGGATGCTGGATATCTCTGGAAACGAAAACTTATGAGCTATAAAAAATTACAAATTGGGATACTGGCAAGAGAGGTAGTGATTGAAGTGCACGACATGACGATGAAATTACCAAAGTTTGAATTGTATGAAGAAGGATCGCAAATCAGGAGGTCAAGCAAAACAACAAAAGCTACCATTGTTGAAGGCTACGGCAGAAGGAGGTATAAACAGGATTGGATAAAATTCCTGATTTATGCACTATCATCGAATGACGAAACAATGGATCATCTTGAAAATTTATGGGATACAAAATCGTTAACTGATGAATCAAGGTTCATAAATCTGAAAACGAAAATAGAAACACTTGGCAAAATGCTCAATAAATTCCTGCAAGCAGTTGAACAAGAACACCAACCGCCAAAATAAAAGACTTTACCAGTATCCAGTATCATTCCCCTGGTAAACTGTCAACTGTAGTAATCCAGTATCCAGTATCATTCCTCTGGTAAACTGTCAACTGTAGTAATCCAGTATCCGTCATCCTTCTCTCACGCATTATACATCCATTCCCTGAATTGGGGCGCCATTTCCTGGCTTACTATTACGTTGTGTTTTATTTGAGGAAGTGTAAGATCTATCATCAACTTCACCCTTTGCCATGTTTTGAAACCATGAATAAAATTGATATTGACAATATACTGACGGTTAACCCTGAAAAATTGTTCTTTATCCAGTTCCTGTTCAATATCGCAGAGATTTCTATCCGCTATATACTCCTGGCCGAGGTGATCGATAACATATACAGCCCTATGCTCGGTATGAAAAAGAACAATTTCATTGATTGGAAGAGAAATGCTTTCCTTTCCTTTTTTAACAAGCATCCGGTGTTTTGTATGCCTGGCTATATTATTTACATGGTTGTCGCTGTCATAGCCGTTGTGAAAATAGTTATTAATCATCCTGTATTTTGCTAATGCCCTGCGCAAACGGTCTGCATCGACCGGTCTTAATAAATAAGCAATGCAATTGTATTCAAACGCATCCAGCATAAACCCCTCATCATCCGAAATAAATATTACCGGTGTACAAATATTAGTATGATTAAAGATTTCGAAAGAAAGCCCATCCCTTAACTGTACAGCACTGAAAACAATATCTATAGACGGCCTTAGGGAGATGTATTCAATACTTTTACTTACGCTTTCAAGCCGGGAAACAATATTTACATCATCGGCAATGGATGCTAAAGTAGCTATCAGTTGGTTCATTGCAGGTTCTTTGTCTTCTATAATTACAGCGTTTAGCATGGCAAATAATTTCAGGTTATGCAATACTGCTTGAAAATTTGCATCTTATCACTCTACTGATATTGCTACTAACGAACCGCAGTGAAAATAAACTACTATCTAAGTTCCGACAATTTTCTCATTTTCATTTTTTCTTCCTTTGATTTCTTCAGGACGCCTACCGGGTGTTTTAATAAAGACCCTGCCAAAGAATTATTAAAGCCCTGCATTCCCCGACAGATGATACTGGCACATTTTATGAGCCATGTATATAAAACCGGATTATGTCAACGAAAACAACTACTCTTAAAGTTTACAGTACAGTATTCAGCCATAAGGGCCACATTCCATCCGAATATACCTGCGATGGCAAGGATATTAATCCTCCACTGGAAATAAGTAATATTCCCGAAGGCACTAAAACACTGGCGCTGATAATGGAAGATCCGGATGCTCCCCGGGGAACATTTGACCACTGGCTTGTGTGGAATATTTCACCCACCGAAGCCATAGCAGAACAAACAAATCCCGGAATCAGTGGCACAAATGATTTTGGCAAAACAGGCTACGGTGGCCCCTGCCCTCCTTCGGGTGTGCACCGTTATTTTTTTAAAGTATATGCATTAGATACGAAACTGGATCTGTTAGCTGGTACTGATAAAGAGGGCTTGCTGGATGCCATGCAGGAACATATACTTGCCGAAGGAGAATTAATGGGGCTTTATCAAAAAAGAAAAAAAAGCCTGGATTGATAATTGCTTCAATAAACATCAGCAAAGAAAAATAAAAGGCAGGCGACCGCGTTTATTTCTTTTCAAATTCTTCTGTCAATATAAAAATAAAGTCGCTGCAAAAAATTTGCGAGGAAAGTAGATTGCTGCCGGAACAAAACAAAAACCTGAATAATCAATCTCTGCATAGTTATACAATAGTATAAGCATTTCAATTTCCCCGATTCATTTTTTATCCGGTTCATCCGTGTTTACTGGTTGAAACTATATCTTCCCGAAAAACAATACAGACCTTATCAGTCTGCATACTATCCGCTAATAGTATTCACTTATATTTTACAAAATATAATATCCAAGCCCCAGGTTTGAAGCAATAACTCTTTTAGTATGCTGATAAAATCGTTAATTTTCATTTACGATCCGCTTTTTTTCTGTGAAACTATCCTCTTCAAATTTTATAATCCATTATCAGCCTTAGTAAAAAACGCCGAACTATGCATACAGATCACGTGGAAACGCCAAAGAATCATTTGCGCCTCAAAGGACTGCCGCTGCAGCAGCGTCTCCCGCTATTGATCTGTGTTCTGTTGTTAATCATTATGATCACTTTTACCTGGCTATCTTACCGCGGCGTAAAAAAAGCGGCGATGAAATCAGGCAAAGAGCGGCTTCTTTCATTGACATCGCAGTTTGGCACTATGTTTTCACAATCGATGCAAAACCTGGTAACAGCCACCCGTACCGCAGGCAACCAAGGAGCCATTAAAAATTTTCTTCACACTGATGGATCAAAGCAAAGCGACTCTGCTTTACAGGTATTGGAAAAGATAAGACAGGACAGCACATCCGTTTTGATTGACTTGCTTGATCCGGATTACCAGCTTGTTCTTCGTTCTGAAAAAGACTCAATCGGGAAAAAAGTAAATTTCGATTCATTATTACTTGTATTGTCTGTCAACCGCGATACTTCCGTCGGAAAAATTTATGCGTTAAGAGATTCAATGTACTATCCTGTTGTTGTCGCTGTTACTGAAAATAATCAAATCATTGGTTATATAATAAGATGGCGGTTGCTTTTTACTACGCCAAAAACAATTGAACAGTTATCTCAATTAATGGGCACCGGGGCTGTACTTTTTATTGGTAATGCGGATGGAAGCCTCTGGACAGACATGATAAAACCAGTTTCTCACTACGTTTTGGATACGAGACAGCTTAATAAACCAATCGAATATTCAGGTACGGGCAGTAATCGTTTTATAACCGCTGTACAATCCATAGCTAATACTCCCTGGCTTGTATCTGTTGAGTTTTCACAACAAATAATTTTAGAATCAGCGAACCGTTTTCTGAAATCAATGATTATTGCAGGCCTGGCGTTGCTTGTTATTGGAATTTTTGCCGCCTGGATAATGAGCCGTAATATCATAAAACCATTGAACAGGTTAACGGCTGCAACATCCGGTATTGCGGATGGAAACTATACAACTACAACAACCGGTATAGAACGAAGAGATGAAGTAGGCAAACTCGCCCGTGCTTTTAATGTTATGACGGAGCAAGTGAGTGAAGCCAGGCAGGGCCTTGAACAAAAAATTGTTGAATCAGCAGAAATGAATGAGCAACTTCGCAACCTTACCGCACACCTGCAAAATATTCGTGAGGAAGAACGCATCCATATTGCCCGTGAAATGCATGATGAATTGGGACAGTTGCTTACAGCTTTTAAAATGGATGTATCCTGGCTAACTAAAAACTTAGCGGATACCGGGAATACTGCTATCAATGAAAGGTTGAATGCCATGAAAAAACATGTTGATGATTCGGTGGCATTTGTCAGGAAACTGGCTACAGAACTCCGGCCCAGCGTATTGGATGATTTCGGTCTTATCTCCGCATTGGAATGGCATAGCGATGAATTTACAAAACGCTTCAATATTGAAGTAGAATTTAAGGCGGATAGGAAAGAACTTAAAACTTCTTCTTTAATTGCCACGGGATTGTTTCGCATGTACCAGGAATCACTGACTAATGTAGCCCGGCATGCAGAAGCCACAAAAGTGACAGCAACATTGAAGGCCACCAACGAGTGGATCTATTTGGCCATACATGACAATGGTAAAGGATTTGATACAACCGCCGGTAATCAACGAAAGACACTTGGGCTGCTGGGAATGAAAGAAAGAGCGGTGATGATGGGAGGAAAACTGGAAATAGATTCTGCACCCGGCAAAAGCACATCAGTAGTAATAGCAGTGCCGCTAAATGATGAAAAGTGAATTTGAAAATATTGGATATGGATGTTTCATATGATTAAAGAAAACAAATGTTTAAAAAGAAACAGTACCAGGACGCAAAACACACAGAGATGACATTCTAAATGACATCTTATAATTTTCATGCGCTCATAAGGTTCCATAAACGGTACATTGTTTGATGTACATTGATCTATTATCAATTGAAAACAAATACCATGAAAAAATATAATTTAATTTTTTCTCCTGCCATCCTTCTATTACTATTAATTGCCTGTACCAATGCCCCTGATGCGGAAAAAGCAAAGACATCCGAGGCAAAAGAAGTAAGCACTGCTGTCGGCGAAGCATTGAAGGTAGACACCAACGCAAGCAAAATAGAATGGGTGGCTACCAAAGTAAGCGGATACCATACAGGTACCGTAAACATAAAAAGCGGGGAATTAAATATACAGGATGGGAAACCAACGGGAGGAAATTTTGTACTGGATATGACCAGCATGGTTGTTTCAGGCCCTCCCGCTAATGATGCAAAAAGTAATAATAAATTATTGACCCATCTTAAATCTCCTGATTTTTTTGAAGTGTCAGCTCACCCGGTTGCAAACTTTGTAATAACATCAGTAACACTTTTCAGGGGAACTGTAAAAGACACAGCTGATCCTCGCCAGGAAAGCATCAGTAAATATAAAGTAGCTGATCCCACACATACTGTTAGCGGCAACCTTACCATAAAAGGGATCACTAAGAACATCGAATTTCCGGCGAGCATTGTTGTCAGCAACAATTCGGCAAATGCAATTGCCAAATTCAATGTTGACCGCAGGCAGTGGAATATTGTATATCCCGGACAACCCGATGATCTTATCCGCAATGATATTCATTTGGGAATTTCGCTGAAGGCGGGTAAATAGAAAAGCGGAATATGTTTATCAGCTATTTCTAATGAGTACCCGTTATTTGGAGTAAAATAATTTAAACCGCTTCTCAATATACAAACGGCTCCATTTTATTGGAGCCGTTTGTATATTGCCAATTGTCTATTGCCCGTTGTCTACAACCCTCCGGGCATTTGTTTTTTCTGTTTCAATGCTGAAAGACTTGGGTCCATTTCTATCGCTTTATCGCAAAGATGCCGGCCTTTTTCTTTTTCCCCTTTTTTCTGGTAGCTCATACCGATCATGTACAGGGCCGATGCATTTCCTTTATCATAGAACAATATTTTGTCCCAGTAGTCTATTGCCTGCTGGAATTTTCCTTTGTAATAATAAGCTTCGGCTACCAGGTTCAGCACATTCATATCACTGGGCCTTTTCTTCAATATCTCATCCATAATGACTACACCCTGGTCAAGTTGTCCTGCATTCAGGTAAGCAATTCCAAGATTTTCTAAATATTCATTATCTCTCTTGTATCCCTTTTCGCCTGCCAGCAACATATACTTCAATGCGTTTTTATCTTCATGAATAGCATAATAAATAAGCGCCAGCTCATAGATCCAGTTATTTTTGGACGTATCCAGTTCTATCGCTTTTTGAAAAAACGGGATGGCCTGTTTATAATTCTGCATATCCGCATAGCTGCGGGCAATCATATAAGGAGCTTCAGCATTTTTCTCATCTTCTTTGGTAGCGGCAGCCAGGTGTTTAATAGCATCACCATAATTTTCCTGTTGGTAATGTATCTTACCTACGTAGAAATTAATTTTCTCTGAAGGATCTGCTTTCTTTAATTTATTGGCATACGCTATTACATCATCATTTTGCTTCAGGTTGAAAGAAAGTTCCATCAATTGCTTATAAGTAGCTGCGGATTGATCACCCAACTCTTCCAATTTTTTATAAGTATCTTTTGCCTGCGTGTATTTGCGAAGATCGTAATACGAGGCTGCCAATTCGCTTACTATTGTTTTGTTATTGTTATCATACTTGTATGCTTTATCAAAATTCTTAAATGCTTCCATCCTTCTGCCGGTTTGTTTTTCCTGCAAACCTTTTTGCAGAAAAAAACGGGCACTGTCAGGATTGGATACAGTAATATTATTAACCGGGGTTTGGGAAAATGCCAGCATACTGCTAAGCATACATACAAGATGAAGGGTTTGTCGGATCATTGGATTGGATGTTATTCTTATTTCGAAATATTGGTTCATGCAAGATAAATTTTAGTATTGAGAATATGCGTATTCCCCGACTATTTTATCTATGCTTATTATTAACAATCAAAGCATTTATTTAAGGATAATGCCAGCAAGCGGGGGTAAATTTACCCGCAGCCTGTAAGTATTACTTTCCTTGTCAATTAACTCTGAACGTATATCAGGATTAAAAACGTTGCCAGTGCCCCAGTATATTGTTTTATCACTATTAAATATTTCCTGCTCATAAGGCTTTCCACTTACAATAACCTGCCAATCGTTCCTGACTACCGGTGTCATATTAAGAATAATCAGCAGATCATCGGTTTTTTTCTTGCCGCTACGGCGGAAAGATATTACAGATTCCTGCCGGTGGTTGAGATCCACCCATTCAAATCCAAACTGGTTAAACTGGTTTTGATATAATGCCGGTTCCGCTTTTAATAATTTATTAAGATCGGCTACACAATCCTTTATCATCCGATGACCATCAAATTGCAACAACTGCCAATCCAGTTCCGATTTATAATTCCATTCGCTTGTTTGTCCAAACTCATCGCCCATAAATAATAGTTTAGCCCCGGGATGTGTCCACATATAGGTGTACATCAGCCGCAGGTTGGCAAACTGCTGCCATTCATCGCCGGGCATCTTGTATAACATCGGGCTTTTGCCATGCACTACTTCATCATGGCTCAGTGGCAACATAAAATTTTCATCATAGTAATAAGCCATGCTGAAAGAAAATTTATCCTGGTGATGCTGCCTTGCCAACGGGTCGAGCTTGAAATAATCTAATGTATCGTGCATCCAGCCCATCATCCATTTCATACCAAACCCTAAACCATCCTGCCAGGTAGGCCTTGATATGCCCGGCCAGTCAGTTGCTTCTTCAGCTATGGTTTGTACATCCGGAAAATCACGATAGATGGTTTCATTCAGGTCTTTAATAAATGCTATTGCCTCAAGGTTTCCATTACCGCCAAATTCATTAGGCTCCCATTCGCCTTCTTCACGTGAATAATCAAGCTTTAATATAGAACTTACTGCATCTACACGGACACCGTCAATATGAAACATATCAAACCAGAATCTTGCATTGCTGATCAAAAAAGATTTCACTTCTCCCCTCTTGTAATTAAAAATATAGCTGTTCCAATCAGGATGAAAACCTTTGCGCATATCAGCGTACTCATAAGTATGTGTCCCATCAAACATGAAAAGACCATGTGAATCATACGGAAAATGCGAAGGCACCCAATCCAGGATAACGCCAATTCCTTCCTGGTGAAAAGCTTCTATCAATGCCATCAGGCCTTGCGGATTACCAAACCGTGATGTAGCGGCATAATAACCGGTGCATTGATAGCCCCAGCTTCCGTCAAACGGGTGTTCCATAACCGGCATCAGTTCTACATGGGTAAATCCCATCTCTTTTACATAAGGAACTAATTGTTCTCTTATCTGCTCATAGGTATTATAGCTCTCTTCGTCATTCTTATCAGGCCGTTGCCAGCTTGCCAAATGAACTTCATATACACTCCAGGGTGCATCCAGCGCATTGTGTTCTTTTCTTTTTTTCATCCAATCCCCGTCAGCCCACTTATAATACATATCCCAGGTAATGGAGGCTGTATCAGGTCTTTTCTCCCAGAAATTAGCGAATGGATCGCCTTTATCCGTTTTTATTCCTTCGAATCCTACAATATGATATTTGTAAACTTCCCCCAATTTAAACCCAGGGATAAACCCTTCCCAGATGCCACTATTATCCCATCGCGGTTGTAATTCATATTCATGATCCAGCCAGTGATTGAAATTCCCCTTTACTGAAACAGAGGTAGCATTAGGCGCCCATACGCAGAAATACATTCCCCATATATTATTTACCTGCACAGAATGTGAACCAAACTTTTCATATAGCCTGTAATTTGTTCCCTGTTGAAAGTTGATTACATCCGCATCCGTCAGCAACGAATAGTTCCAAACGGGTTTACCCGTATCAATGAAATGGGTTTCTTCGTATTTATTATACGATGTTGCTATTCCAGCTTGCCTATTTTCATCAGAAGCGGATAATTTTCCCTCACGGCTTTCGTTATTATTTTGATTTTCTATTCCAATATCTTTTTTTTTCTCAGCCATGTGTATGGAATTTTTAGGTTTGTGCGTCTACTACAACTTACACCTTTTTAGTGAAATATTAACAGCGGAATAAAGAAGTATCTTACTATAATCGACCGTAAATCAGCATTTTTGCTACGCTTATGTAAATGTAGGTTTTGATTTAGTGTTAAACTATATTTTGCATCACATACCATAAACCAACCATGAGAAAAAAAACCGTTCTAGCTCTTGCTTTAATACTTCTTATCCAGTTCGTATCCGCTCAATCCGCTTCCTTAAAAGGCTCCGTTGTTGACAATACAGACAATAAAAATCTTCAAAACACCGTCATTTCCCTGATGCGGGCTAAAGATTCCGTTCTTGTAAAATTTGCCCGGGCCGATAAAGCAGGTAATTTTTCCATCCCCGGTTTGAAAGAAGGTGAATATATCGTAATGATCACCCACCCTTACCTGGGCGATTATTTTGACAAAACGCAGATCAAACCAGATACTGCTACTGATCTTGGCAAGATCATAATGATACCTAAAAGTAAATTATTGGCGGAAGTGATCATTCGGAGCGGGTCCCCTATCCGGATAAAAGGCGATACTACCGTTTATACTGCCGATAGTTTCAAAGTACGGGAAGGTGCCAATGTAGAAGAACTGCTGCGAAGGTTGCCGGGTATACAGGTAGATAAAGATGGCAAGATAACGGCGATGGGAGAAAAAGTAACCAAAGTATTGGTGGATGGTGAAGAATTTTTTGGAAGCGATCCCGGTATTGCTACTAAAAACCTGCGGGCCGATATTGTAAAAGAAGTGGAAGTATTTGATAAAAAAAGCGACCAGGCAGAGTTCACCGGTATTGACGATGGAATAAAAGACAAGACCATTAACCTGAAACTGAAAGACGATAAGAAGAAAGGATATTTTGGGAAAATAGAAGCGGGCGGCGGCTTAAAGGATAAGTATGATAACTCTGTTATGTTGAATGCGTTTAAAGGAAAACGAAAATTTGCCGCTTATGGCATCATGAGTAATACGGGAAGAACTAACCTGGATTGGGAAGACGCCAATAATTATGGTGGTGGTATAGACGGATTAGAAACAGGCATCAGCGATGATGGTGGTGTATATATGTCTTACAGCGGTGATGGAGACGATAACTACTGGGGTGGACGTAAGGGAATTCCACGTAACTGGAA
>JAKFEJ010000120.1:0-2240 GCA_036675745.1 Chitinophagaceae bacterium
AATTTTTATGACTCATTTCATGTCTTTATATTTAAACCTTAAAACTTAATGTTTGCTCCTACCATAATTGTTTTTGGTCTTGGATAATAGCCAAGGTCAACACCGGAAGAAAATCCTTCACCATACCCGATCTCGGGATCCATACCACTGTATTTTGTAAATGTGAAAGGGTTTAAAGCAGCAACATATAGTCTTACTTTGCTCAGGTAATTCTTTTTTACCAGCTTAGAAAAATCATAACCAATCGTGATATTGCTGATGCGAAGAAAATCTCCATCATGTATGTATAAGTCGGAGAATTGTGTCCAGTTCCTGTTGTCTTCTGTTACTCTTGGAATAGTATTAGAGGAACCCGGTCCATGCCAGCGATCAAGAATAGCAGCCGAATAAGTCGCTTTTGGATCGGAGTGATTGCGCCATGATTGTACCAACTGGTTGCCCGCAACGCCTGAAGCAAGAACAGAAAGATCAAAGCCTTTGTAGTCTGCCGCTAAACTGAAACCAAAAGTATAATCGGGATTAGGATCCCCGATAAGAGTTCTGTCATCGTTGTTTATAGTGCCATCACCATTGAGGTCAACATACCTTACATCACCAGGTTGTGCAGATGGTTGAATAAGGGTCCCGTTTTTAGTATGTGCAGCTAATTCTTCTTCTGTCTGGAAAATGCCGTTTGTTTTTAATCCCCAGAAATAGCCAACAGGAAAGCCATTCTGCGCCCTGTAAAATTCCAATGAATTATTATAAAGCGAATTGGTATTGCCATGAATGATATTGTCAAGTGTAGGAATATTGCCAATCCTGTTTTTATTATATGCACCATTTACACTCACCGAGTAATTCACATCACCAATCCTGTTGCGGTAACTGATTCCTAATTCAACACCGGTATTTCTTACATCACCGCCGTTAATAACAGGAGCATCGGCACCTGATGTGGCTAATACCGGCGCTACTAATAGCCAGTCTTTTGTATCCTTGATATAATAATCGAAGTTTATGGTCAACTTCCTTTTGATCGTTGCATCAAAACCAATATTTGTTTGCTGTGATGTTTCCCATGTAACATCCGGATTGCCCAGTCTGCTTGGGAAAGCGCCGGGAGTAAGGAGTCCTTCCTGGTTGCCAAAAGTATAATTGGTAAAACTAAAACTTATCGGTGTCAGGTATTGATACCCTGCAACATTTTGATTGCCAACCCGGCCCCAGCTTGCACGAAGTTTGAAAAAGTCAAGCCATTGGCTATTTTCTAAAAAACTTTCTTTAGACATTACCCAGCCTGCAGATACGGACGGAAAATAACCCCAGCGATGACCGGGAGCGAATTTGGAAGATCCATCTGCACGGAACGTAGCATTGAATAAATATGTTTCTTTGAAATTGTATTGCAATCTTCCAAAATAAGATAGCAATGCATCTTCATAAGGAGATCCATTTAGCGTAATGTTGGTACCATCCGTATTGGTGGCGTTGGTCAGCCAGGCATGTTCCAGATCAGGAAATACAAGATCCCGGTTACTGCCAAACATTCCTGAACCCTTTGATTTGATAGAAGAAGTCCCGGCCAGCACTTCAAAGTTGTGCTCGCTGTTCAAATCAAAATTGTAGCTAAGCAGGTTGTCAAACTGAATGCTTCTGCCCCGACCCATGGATTGGCTGGCACGGGTAAAATCATTAAAGGAATAAATAGAAAGCTTGTAAATAGGTGAGAAGGAACGTCCTTCATACGTTGTATAATTGATGCCTGCACTTGATCTGAACCGCAATCCTTTTATAGGTTCCACTACGAGGTAAACATCTCCAAATAACCGTTGGTTATTATTTCGGTTTTGATTGTTCAACGCCATTAAGGCGTAAGGATTCGCCTCACCATTGTTCCAGGTGGAATTGCTGTTGTCAAAAAAATTGCCGGCAGAATCATACATCGGTACAAAAGGACTTGTACCAAAAGCTCCACGCAATGTATTACCATAAATACCGCCTACGCCAATACCATTATTCTTTTGATCAGTATAACTAAGATGCTGCCCAAGTTTTATTATTTTCTCATATAAATTATGCTCTGAATTGATGCGGAAATTATAGCGTTCATAATTGGATAAGCTTTTTCCACCTACAATACCTGCCTGCCCGGTATAGGATAAGGATGTAGAGTAAACAGAATTTCCGCCGGAACCCTGTACACCCACCACGTAGTTTTGAGTTGGCGCATCACTGACAAACATCTGATCAAGCCAATC
>JAKFEJ010000391.1:0-15295 GCA_036675745.1 Chitinophagaceae bacterium
TATTTCTCTTATTTAAATGCTTAGGATTTGGGGTACGAATTCCAGAAGAAAGTGGATTAATGTATAGTGTTTTATTACCAACACCCGACAAATCTATATCCTCATTTTTTATTTTGCAAGTATTTTCCTCTAAAAATTCTAACTATTACTGGAAAATTACGAGGGGTTTTCCCGCAATTCATTATAAATGAGTTATCTGCACATCATTTTTAATTAAAAAAAACCGGCACAAAAAAATGTGCCGGTGTGTTTCTATTGACCTCTTTTGTACTTATTTATTGAACAACGAACATTTTACTTTCACGATAATCATCACGGGTCAATACCATGTTGTAAACGCCAGGCTTAAGTGATGATGGCAAATTTACTGTCTGTGTCAGGCTACTGCCGCCCTGGTGGTTAATGCTTTGCTTTAAAATATCCTGGCCAACCGTATTTACTATGCGTAAGCTGTACTGGCCACGTGTAATATTTGACAAGCTGATAGTAACCTGGCTACCCTTAACCGGGTTAGGATATAATCTCAAACCCTGGCTGGTATTGCCAGGACTAACACTCAACACTATACTATAAACAATCTTGCCGGTTGTTTCCTGTGCTTTTATCCGGTAAAAGTTCAGGCCTGCATCAGGATTGACATCGAAAGCAGTATAATCAGCTTTGTCATTTTGGTTGCTGGTTGGCAGTTGCTGACCTATTGCAATAAAATCTATTCCATTGGTGGAACGCTCAATTGTATAATCAGCGACATCTTTTTCTGTCAGGTTACTCCATTCTATTTGTACACCATTGTTTTTCTCATAAGCTTTTACATTAGCGAACAATACGGGTAATGGGTTTTCCGCAGAACTGCTTGCCAATGCAAAGAAACCAAAAGTGGTTGGAGCATCGCTTGAAGTAACGGTACCTGATGCATTATTCCCTGTGCTTCCCAACCGGCCTTCATCAATCCATGTGCCGTCAAGTAAATTAGCTACCCGTAGTGTTGTTGGATCAGTTACATATGTTCCTGCACAGTTACTGGTGGTTTCCCAGGAAAGTACGACATTGGCGGATATACCTGCTGCCCCGGTTTTTGTTAAATCCCAATATTCGCATGCACTGATTCTTGTAAGGGTTGGTTCCAGCGTTCCGGCAGGCGGAGTCGCTCTGAAAAATTCTGCACTAAATGTAGCACTACCGGAAGGAATGGTAATTCCAATATTTCGAAATCCCGCGCCTGACTTACCTACCGGAAATGTAAAGGCTGTTGCTCCCGTTTTGGCTAATGGGCCGTTTACAAAAGATCCACTGATAGCTGGTGTAGCATTCCCCGCAGTACCTATTGTAGGAAGATTAGTTGTTGTTGTTGTCAACAAACCGGATGTAAGATTTAATGTCCCGGAAATGGTCATGGGCATATCTAAAATAACATTACCACCCGTATTATTTACTATAAGATCTCTGATAGTATTTGGAGATGTTGTTACAAATACGCCGGTTGAGCTACCCTGGAACTCATAGTCAGCTCCACTGTTAAAAACCGCAGTAAGATTATTTGCCGTGTTAATGGATCCCTCTACTCCATTTGTATTAGCAGTGATCAATTTACCGTTAGCCAATAGGTTAAAATTTGCAAAAGCAGTTTCAGGAAGAAGTACATCAGGCTCAATCTGTGACTCGACAATAAAAGTAGAAACATCGAATGTTCCACCAGAATTAATTGTAAACTTACCGATCCAGTTTGGCTCTGTATCACGGCTGATCCTAAGCCCTGAATTCAACTGCAACGTACTGCCATCAGTTACTACAAAATTGACATAAGAAACATTAGTAGGTGTAGTAGCATTAAAGGTTTGCACCCCTGTATTATTAAAAGTAATAAGTCCATTAGGAATTTCAGTATCTCCCGTTGTGGTACGAAGAGTTCCACCGGTTTGTGAAAAATTGCCCTTAAGGGTCATGCTTCCTTTTTGACCAGGAGGACCTATGGCCTCATCGCCGCTTGTAAAATCAATGTCGCCCCCATTTTGTACGAGGTCACCGGCCAGGTTCAAAGTAGCTGTACCAGAATTACCATTTGTAATTTCATGAGCAAAGACAAGATTGCCCGCCTCATGATTATAATTTCCGGCGACATTTATTATTCCTATCCCAGTACCTCCGTTTAAGAATTCAACATTCGTTGTTGCCGTAGCAGGTTCTTGCTGAATGTTTAAATCACCATCAATATTCAACGTATAGTCAGCATTACGGGTAAAAATTAATAGCCATGGACTGCTATTTTCACTGGTTTTGGCAACTCTTAAATCCCCTTTGATAGCTTCCAGGTCACCGTCTAAATTTATATCGGCTATCTGGTTATTATTCCATTCAAAATTTCCAAAAGACTGCGTTAACCCTCCGGGTGGGTCATCCGTAATCCCTGTAATCATAGCGTTGGAATTTGCCGTCCACGTTGCTATAGGTAATGCCCCGCCATTACGGGCATGGATATACGTGCCTCCATCCTGAAAAATGAGATTTGCCGCAGCCGTACTCGTTACTGTCCCTACATTTTGGATTATCCCGGTTCCTGTTATTGTAGAAATTCCATTGCTGGTATATGTATTACCGCTATTAATGTTCATCTGGCCTGCAATAGAACCGGCAGCACCCGCAGAAAGCGTAATATTTACTTCATTTCCTAATGTAAGGACAGATCCTGCAGCTATTACGAAATCATTTGTTGCCCCGGTATTAGTAACCGTCAGGGTATTGTTACCTCCCGCAGCGGGTTTTGACAATGCTATGTTTGTACCATTAGTAACTATTAAGCCAGCAAGAGATATAACCGGAACATTTGAGATTGCCAAGGTAGTACCGGTTTCAAATTGTACAATATCGGTTGCAATGGGAGCTACATCACCGCTCCAGTTTGCAGCAGTTGCCCAACTTCCACCTGCATCAGGGCCATCCCAGGTTTTTTGTGTCCGGGCCGTAGATGAAGCCATGATTATCGCTAAAAAAAAGTAGACTTTTTTCATTGCTTAGAGTTTTTAGTTTATAGAGAAAAAGAGTATACCAGTCTGCAGATAAACAAGGAAAATGGATGAATACGATTTAGAAGGATTGGATAAAATAGAATTATGAAAACGCTATAGAAGGATACGAAAAGGATGATATTCCTTTTAATTCACAGGGAAGAATTATTTTTTTCTCTTAGAAAAAACTGGTGCGGAAGACGGCTTGAATTGATGCCTGCTATTTTTAACAGGGTTCACAAATCTATGCCATTTTAGATAATGCAGGCATTTTAGTGGAAAAATTATGTGATTCGGGAAGCTATCTGAACTAAATAAAATCAGCCGTATGACTTTCTTTCACATTCTTTATCCCGGCTGGTTTGCCAGCATATACAAGATCACCTCCGTCATCTCCGGCTTCGGGACCCAGGTCTATCAGCCAATCAGCACTTTTTATTACATCCATATTATGTTCAATAACAATAATGGAATGCCCTTGCTCTATTAAAGCATTAAAAGAAGTTAACAGCTTTTGAATATCATGAAAATGAAGACCTGTAGTAGGTTCATCAAAAATGAAAAGAACTTTATTATTGTTCCTTCCTTTGCCCAGGAAAGAAGCGAGTTTTACCCGTTGTGCTTCACCCCCGGATAGTGTATCAGATGACTGGCCCAATTTTACATACCCAAGTCCTACATCACTCAATGGTTGAATAGCCCTGGCTATAGCGGCCTCCTCCCCGGGCTTTGCTCCTTCCCTTCGCTGTGCTTGTGAACCTCCAAAGGAGGAAGAGAAAAATTCTATGGCTTCATCTACGCCCATTTCCAGCACATCGTAAATACTTTTATCCTTGTATTTAATTTCAAGCACCTCTTCTTTGAACCTTTTACCACTACAGGATTCACAAGTCAAATGCACATCAGCAAGAAACTGCATCTCCACTACCTGTTCACCTTCGCCCTTGCAGGTATCACATCTTCCCCCATCTACATTAAAAGAAAAATGTTTTGGTTGAAAGCCCCGCATCTTGCTCAAGGGTTGCTTAGCATATAATTCTCTTATTTCATCGTAGGCTTTAATATAAGTAACAGGGTTACTTCGGGATGATTTACCAATAGGATTCTGATCAATCATTTCTATTTGTGAAATGCTATCAATATCGCCTGTAATGGCTTTATGAAAGCCTATCTTATCACCAAATTCACCTTTTATTTTTCGTAAAGCAGGATAAAGAATTTGTTTGATCAGCGTTGTTTTTCCACTGCCACTCACACCACTAACAACACAAAGAACATTCAATGGAAATTCAACCGTGATATTTTTCAAATTATGTTGCCGGGCTCCTTCTACTTTAACAGACCGGTTCCATTTTCTTACTGATTTCGGCGGCTCAATTTTTAATGTTCCGTTCAGGTATTTTCCTGTAAGGCTTTGTGCATTATAAATGATATCATCATAATTTCCTTCGGCTATTACTTCTCCACCGAGATGTGATGCCAGCGGGCCCATATCAATAATATGATCGGCTTCCCGCATCATCATTTCATCATGTTCTACTACTACTACCGTATTACCCAGGTCCCGAAGCTCTTTTAAAACTCTTATCAGGTTCGTAGTGTCTCTTGAATGTAACCCGATAGAAGGTTCATCGAGAATGTATAAAGAATCAGTCAGGTTGCTGCCAAGGCTACGGGTTAGTTGTATGCGCTGACTTTCTCCACCGCTTAAGCTATTTGCTAAACGATTCAATGTTAAATACCCAAGCCCAACATCTAATAAAGTTTTCAGCCGGTGATGGATTTCAAGCAATATCCGTTTGGCAACTTGTTTATCATGATCGCTTAGCTTTTTTTCCATCTCTTTAAACCAAACGTTCAGATCTTTTACAGGTAGCTCTCCTAACTGACCGATATGCCTGTCACCAACTTTTACATACAATGCTTCTTTGCGTAAACGATATCCTTTGCATTCAGGGCAAATGGCTCTGCCGCGGTAACGGCTTAATAGAACACGATACTGTACTTTATATAAATTCTGCTCTACCTCTTTAAAAAAATCATTTATTCCCTGTACATATTCGTTGCCTTCCCACAATGTTTCATATTGTTTTTCTGTCAGATCAGCTATTGGCTTATGTACCGGAAAATTAAATTTCTTTGCTTCTTTAACAAACCGTTCCTTCCATAAACCAAGTTTCTCACCTTTCCAGGGAGCTACAGCCCCATCATATACGCTCAGCCTTCTGTCAGGTATCACAAGGTCACTATCAATTCCCAATACCTGGCTGAACCCTTCGCAGACAGGACAAGCTCCAAAGGGGTTATTAAAAGAAAATAAATTAGGAACCGGCTCTTCAAATTGTATCCCATCCATTTCAAAGCGATTGTTGAAATGAAGGAGTTGAGTCGGGAGTGGGGAGTTGAGAGTAGCTCCTAATTGTTGCCCTTTAGATTTATTTTTTGACTTATTTGATGTCTTGTCTATGGACTGTGGGCTATCGACTATGGGCTCACCTTGTACTTCCACATAAACATCCCCTTCCCCTTCATAAAATGCTGTACCTACAGAATCTGAAATACGATGAATATCGTCTTCGTCAAATTCTTTTGCAACTATCCGGTCAATAAGAATATAAAGCCGGGAATTTTTAGAAGTAAGCTGCGATTTCAAATCCTTATCAGTTAATTCCAGCAGATCCTCGATCCTGTGAACAGTTCCGGCTTCATTAACCTTGCTTCCTGACTGGTGACTATAGACCCTTGAAAAACCTTTTTGCACAAGAATATTCAATTCTTCTTTTATCTCCCTGTTCCTATGCTGCTTAAACACAGCCAGTATGAAAACTTTATCACCTTCTTTCAAGTCTGTAATAGCTTTTACAACATCGGCGACATCGTCTTTTTTCACTTCTTTTCCTGAAACAGGGGAAATGGTCTTACCGACCCTTGCAAAAAGTAACCGCAGGTAGTCATATATTTCCGTCATACTGCCAACCGTGCTACGGGGTGTACGGGTAATTACTTTCTGTTCAATAGCTATGGCCGGGCAAAGTCCTTTGATATAATCTACATCCGGCTTATTCATCCTGTTAAGAAACTGGCGGGCATAGGCACTAAGGCTTTCCGCATAGCGACGCTGCCCTTCAGCATAAAGCGTGTCAATGGTTAGGGAAGATTTTCCCGAACCGGAGACACCTGTAACTACTATCAGCTTATTTCGGGGTATTTCTACAGTAACATTCTTGAGGTTATGCACCCTGGCACCCTTTATAAAGATGTTTTCTGCAGGATTTACGGTCTTTTTCACTAAGGGTTTTTTCCCTATTATTTCTTTTTCCATTTTCTGTTTGTCAAAGGTAAATCCTTATCCAACGCAAACTTCACCGATTATGATTAACATTTTTTTTACAATAATTTTTGACTTTTTTGTGAACCCTTGCTTGTGAGATCAACGAAATACTATATTTTTATTATCCAATATCCAACAAAATGAATAACCTTAAAATTACCCCGCCTATCGTACAACTTCTACACTGAGCATAGATTCACCGATTTTAATTTTTGTAAACCCTATCCATTCAACCACCTAAACTGTAGAAGTTTTATGAAAGCTTTTATCGAAAAAACCGACCATGAACTCATCCATCTTTTTAAAGATGGCAACCTGGACGCACTGGAAACACTGGTGCTTCGCCATAAGGATAAATTATACACGTCTATCCTTTTTCTTGTAAAAGACAAATACCTGGCTGAAGACATTTTCCAGGATGTATTTATCCGCATCATTGATACAATGCGGGGCGGCCGTTATACGGAAGAAGGAAAATTCCTTCCCTGGGCCATGCGTATTGCCCATAATCTTTGCGTGGATCATTTCCGGAAAGTAAAAAGGACCCCGACTATCCGCAACAGCGAAGACAAAGACATTTTTGAAGTACTTAATTTTGCGGATGACAGCGCTGAAACTGTCATGATCAAAAGACAAAGTCATCACCGTGTTCGTGAAATGCTGGAAAGACTTCCGGAAGATCAGCGGGAAGTGATCATCCTGCGCCATTATGCAGATATGAGCTTTAAAGAAATTGCGGCCACTACCAATTGCAGTATCAATACTGCTTTGGGACGTATGCGTTATGGTCTTATAAACCTGAGAAAATTAATGGTACAAAAACAAATTGCTTTGTGAGCTTTGAAGTTTGAATTTTATCTTTATATCTTTGAATAAGTTTTTAAAAAAAAGATATTGTCATTCTGTTTCTCCCGTTGCATCTTGAAAAATTCGTACTAAAGAATTTTTCTTTTGCTTGCCCGGCAGCAGGCTGTTACAGAATGACACCAAATTGAACAGCCCCGATTTTTATTGGGGCTGTTTTTTTTATTTTAAAAATCAGACTGGCGTTTTGAGAAAATGTTCAATGCAACATTGAACTTCCTTTGGCTTATTGCCTGTTGTCTATTGCTTATTTCTTATTGTCTGTTCCCAATTGCCCATTTTTCTGAAACGCATCCAACCCACATTGCAGCCATGCGGCAAACTCATCAGCATCGGGTGTATAAAATTTTGTTTTAGTTAAAGCCTTTTCATCAGCACTGATAATAGCATACTGCGGTTGAGACGTAGCACCAAAATTCTCTGTTTGAAAAGTTGACCATTTATCTCCAACCGTTATAATTGACTTTTCTGCACCATTAGGTGCTTTGTAAATTGTTTGTTCAGTCAGTGGTAATTTTCTTCTTTCATCCACATACAAAGAAAGTACAACAAATTTGGTGCGCATTAAACTATCAACAAGCGGATCGGGCCAAACTTTCTCTTCCATTCTACGACAGTTTACACAAGCCCATCCTGTGAAGTCAATAAGAACCGGTTTGTTTTCTCTTTTAGCTATGGCTAAAGCTTCATTATAATTATTATGAATAGGCTCAAAAACATCCTTATTATTCTTATCAAAGCTATAAACACTATAAGTACGCGGCGGCGGGAATCCACTGATCAATTTCAGATCGGCCCGTTTTGTATTACTGAGTCCGGGTAAAAGATAAATAGTAACAGAAGCAAATAAAACAATAAAGGCTATTCGTGTAAAAGAGAAACGTTTTACCGGTGAGCTATGTGAAAACTTAAGTTTACCCAACAGGTACAAGATTATCAGTAAACCAATCAATATCCATAATCCTATAAAAATTTCTCTTTTCAATAAGCCCCATTGCTCAACAAGATCAGCGTTCGATAAAAATTTAATAGCCAGGGCCAGTTCTAAAAACCCTAATATCACTTTTACATCTGTCATCCAACCCCCGGATTTTGGCAAGGATTGTAACCAATGCGGGAACATGGCAAACAATGCAAAAGGCAATCCTAAGGCAAGTCCGAAGCCTGCAGCACCGGCTGTTAGAGGCCAGGCGCCTTGTTCAGCAACACCTACCAGTAAAGTTCCCAATATAGGACCTGTACAGGAAAAGGAAACTATAGCCAGCGTAGCTGCCATAAAAAATATACCGCCAAGGTTTCCTAACCCTGATTTTGAATCCATTTTATTAGCAAGACCTGCTGGCAAGCCAATTTCAAAAAGACCAAAAAAGGATAAGGCAAAAAATACAAAGACAGCAAAGAATATAAGATTCAGCCAAACATTTGTAGAAATATTATTGAATATCTCCGGGCTTATTGCTTTGTTAGCAATATGAAAAGGTAAAGTGATTAATACATAGATCAGGAAAATGAACAGGCCATAGAGTACCGCATTAGTAATCCCTTTGCTTTTATCCTGTGATTTTTTGGTGAAGAAAGTAACCGTAACCGGTATCATGGGAAATACGCAGGGGGTAAGTAAGGCAATGATACCTCCTAACAACCCCAAAAGAAAGATAGAAAGAATGCTTTTGTTTTCTGTGCCTTCATCGCCGCAATCATTAATAGGGTTATTCAAATCGATAGAAGCTACTCTGATTTTTGTAGTTGATTCCACCCCACCTTCCAATGCTACAGTAAATGGAAAAGCAGTGGCAGGATAAAATTCATCCTTCTTTCCATACGTATAGAGCAGGGTTCCCTGCAATTTTGCAGGGACTGATCCTTCAATATTAATAATAGCTTTCCATTGGGCATCACCGGGAAATAGCCTGACTTTTGTATTTTCAAAAATAGAACTGTTTTCTTCCTTTATTTGTTCAGCAACTGTTATAAAATCTCCTTCCTGCTTTACAGCTGAATCAGCAAAGTTCAATTCAGTCGTCTTTACGTCAAGCAAGACCTGGTTGGGCGCATAAATTTTCCAATCAGCAGAAACAGGAGTTGAGAAAAGCAGTTCATATTTTCCTTCTCCTATTTTTTTACTTTCCGCTTTCCAGTTATGCACCTGCACTACCGAATCCTGTGCAGCAGCTACTATAGAGAAAAAAAGACTGAGTAAAAAAGTGGTGGAGATCTTTATATTCTTAAACATTGCTTATCCGGTTTCATATAAACAAACGGGTTCTAAAAAGAACCCGTTTAAATTTTTTATTATTTATTCATTCCATTTACTTGACGGGGATCGTAAAATTAACCGTTTTGGGCGGTAAGCATTTTTTATCATCGCAGGTTTGATACTCTACACTACCGGTAAGATTTGTCTTTGCATTGGCTTTTAGTTTTACCACTTGCACAAAATCTACTTTATTAGCATACTGGTGGGCCGAAACCTCCAACTTAGCATCATGAAACTTTTCCATCTTTCCTACTTCCTTGATTTTACCTTCCAATGCCAGTAAGGGATTATTATTGATCTTAAAGCCTGTAGGTATAGCAATAGCATCATCCGGCTGGGTTTGTGAGTATAAATGCCAACCGGATTGCATGGTAGCAGTAAGATGTACTTCGTAAGTTTTATCGGCTACTTTTTTTGCAGAAAAAGACCAGCTAACCGGGTTAAGCTGTGCGTTAGCAGTAATCGTAGTAATGCTAATTAATAAAAAGGCTAAAACTGTTTTCATTCTCATCATCTATTTTAAAATACCGGCTCAAAATTAAAACAACAATTCTCTCTATTTGTTTGTCAAATGATAAAAGGCTGCTAAATATCAATACAGACGTGGAGATCAGCTTACCAGTTGCCCGGCCATTAACAAATCTTTAATGATCTGCCTGCCATCTGAATTGCCCAATACGTCAGAGCAGGCCCTTTCGGGGTGAGGCATCATACCAAATACGTTGCGATTGACATTACAGATTCCCGCAATATTTCTTACTGCCCCGTTGGGATTAGAGGCTTCGTTAATTTTACCATTTTCGTCACAATAACGGAAAATGACCTGGCCATTAGCTTCCAGCTCATTGAGCGTTTGTTCATCTGCATAATAACGGCCTTCACCATGGGCTACCGGTATTTTATAAACATCGTCGCCGTTTCCTTTGATAAAAACATTTTTGCAAACGAATTGCTGGTTACCATTTCTTAATAACGCACCGGGCAGCAAATGCGACTCACATAATATCTGGAAACCGTTGCATACACCCAGCACTTTTCCTCCTGCATTTGCAAATTCAATGACACTCTGCATTAACGGGCTGAACCTGGCAATGGCCCCGCAACGCAGGTAATCACCATAAGAAAACCCACCAGGAAGTATAATACAATCTTCCGTATTGAATTGACTCAGATCCTTATTTTTATGCCAGAGCATGCTAACTTCCTGGCCCAGGTCATAATGCAATGCATCATACATATCCCTGTCGCAATTAGAACCAGGAAAAACAACAACGCCGAATTTCATGTAGTTAAATTATTTCAGTAATGGAAAGGGCAAAGATAAGAAACAAGTGAGAAGGAACAAAGGTACAAGGCACAAGGTACAAGGTACAAGCTGCAAGGTACAAAAGCAGGCAGAGACAGGGCAATAGGCAACTTTTTCTTTAAACTGGCAACCTGTAACTGGTAACCGGCAACCATAACAGCCATCTACCATCCCGGTCCATAATATTGATATGCAACAATAAACGCAACTGTCATCCAGAATAGAATAAGAGGAAATATTCGCCAGGCAGAATGCAGGTAAGCGAAACCGTGAAAAGCCGCCATGGGCACCATAGCCATAATCCAATTTTCAAAGGTATCGCTGCTATTGACAAAAGGGAGCAATAATGCTGTCAACAGGTATAATAAGAGCAAGCTCCAATCTTTTCTTACATTGATAAGCATCCGGCGCAGATTTTCCTGCACATGATAACCTCCCGCCAAAAACGGGATCAAAATAAGAAGTACACTGACCGCAAGCCAGGCTGATTGCTTTAAAGAAGGAAACCCAAGCTCGATCTGTGGTACAAATTCCTGCCAACTCCAGGTTCCGTTTATAACTGTATAAATAGCATAAAAGTAAAATGGGGTTGTAATACCCAATAGGCAGATCAACCACTCGTTGACCCTGAATGGACGCATAACGGCTAAAGCAAGCAATACCCAGATAATAAATGTAAGCGATGAAATAAAAAGGAATGAGGCTACTCCCAGTGCTAAACCAATATTGAAAATAGTTCCCCTGGCGTTGGGCTTGTTATATATTCCGAATAAACCTGATAATACATACAACAGAATAGTATTACAAAGTAATGGTGCTGAAAAATAATTCCATTCCGGCAATAAGGATGTAATAAGTATATAAGCAAGGCCCGGCAGATAAGTAGGCTTGTTTGTCATCCGCTGGTTATTGATAAACCGGGTGATAATAATTGCCTGGAGAAACAAAAGCCCGAATGTCAATAAAGGATAAAGAAGAGGAGATGTGTTTGCAGTACCTGCAAAGAAGTTTGTTATTGCTTCAAAAAGTATTCCATCAGATGGCCGGATTATAGGATCATGCGGCTCCATAAACATGGGTAACTTGATAAGAATACCTGCTATCAGCAGTATTAAAAGATTAGCAGGGTTTTTCTGTTTAAATATTGCAATCACGGATATCGGAAATTAGTAGTTGGTTTAGTTATACTCAAGCTTTGCAAAGCAAATATAATTCCTATAAACACAAGGAATGATCACTTGTCGCGAACTTACCTGCTTGGCAAACTTTGGCATCAGCTCATATCCCCGGTCCAGGTTTTTCAATGTTGGGTTACGGTTGATCTTGCCATCCGGTTGTAAACTGAAATCATTCAATAAGTTTGCTCTTTTCTCCAGATTGTTAAAAAGAAAATGTAATTGGCCCCCTGTATTCATGATCTGGTAAGACAACAAATCATCTGATTGGTCATCAAATTGTTCTTTTGTAATAACACTGCTCCACTCCCGTTTCCCGTTTTTATCAAATGCCAATATAGCGATATTGTCTGCCTGGTAACGTACGTTCTGACCAGTATTCCATCGGTTTCCCCATAAGCTATTATAAGAATAAGGAGAGTAATAATAATAATCGTAGGACCTCATAAAAGGTGAACCGTACAGGTTATTCCACCGGTTCCATCCCCCACCCCGGGAAGTAGTATAATAAGATTCGCTGCTGATAATAAACCCTCCGTCTTTGCGGTTAATAATATTCCGGATAAAATAATCATTAAAGGCTGTCCTGGTGCTTGCATTCCCTCTTGCTTCACGGCGTAGTTCATCACTAAAACTGAGTGTATCTTCTATCACAGGTTGCCCCGACTGTTTATCCCAGATATAAAAATAATACCCGTCTATATTTCCCCTTCTTTGTTTATAAAAAAAAGACGTAATAATATACCGTTTGTTATAATTATCCGGTTTGATCCGTATTTCATCAAGGTATTTTTTCTCCGTATCCAGTTGATTTATTTTAAATGAATCAGCCTGGGCATACTTAATAACAAAAGCCGCATCGCCGATATTTTCATTATTTACACGATCAAATTTGGTAAAGATCAGGTCGCCTTCATTATCCAATTGAAACTCGTTGAGGTAATCATCGCGGTCATCCATCGGCATGGTCAACCGGCTTTTTTTAAGCAAGGTGAGCTGATCATCCAGCAGTAAGGTAGTGATCGTGTACAGCTTCTTGTTTTTGCTATTGATCTTAAATATCATGAGCTTGCTTTTGTCTTCACTCGTTACTACCGAATATATTTTATTGTCGGCGCCAAAATTGACCTGGGTGGTATCCAATTCCACCAGCTCGCCGATCTTATTTCCATTACCATCAATTTTGGCAGCTATGCAATGGATGATATTTTTTTTCCGGTATTGATAGATCATGTAAGCAAAATCACCGTAAGGGAAAAAATCAACATTTATCACCCTGTCATTATCGGGCAGGTAATCCTGCTCCACACTTTTTATCTGTTTCATTTCATTGTCAAGCAGAGCTATCCAGTTTTTGTTGCGGATATTTTTATAAATAAGAAAGTTGCCGTTGATCTTTCCCACTATTTCAAAATTCAATCTACGGGTGTCATCTTTTTCCGGTTCTGAATAAACGAGTTTCTGTGCCTGAACGAAAATTCCTGCAAATACCAATAAAACAAATAAAAAACATCGCCTGCTGAACATAATAATCTGATTTTTTGCGTATTAAAGTTACAAGTTGCCTGTCAAAAATGAGCAGTTTTTAATTTTTAGTACGCTGTTTTATAGAACGCTTTACAGGAACGAATAGTTGCTTTTAAAATTGCTACTTATCCCCGCTGCATACAATCTTTTAACAAGCTGTTCGTTGTAATTGTATTTTGCCTATACCTTTGCTGGCAGTGTTACAGAATTTATAATCTGTACCAAATAACAATAACTACAGATAGTGAAAATACCGACTAACAAGGTCACAGCCGCAGGACTTCTCATAGCGTTAGGAATTATTTACGGAGATATTGGCACATCGCCTCTTTACGTATTCAATGCTATTATCAATGACCGGGTAGTAAGTGAGTACCTTATCCTGGGTACTCTATCCTGTATCATCTGGACACTTACCCTTCAAACAACTATAAAATATGTGGTCCTTATCCTTAGGGCCGACAACCGGGGTGAAGGCGGCACGTTTGCTTTGTATGCACTGGTAAGGCGAAGGAAAAAATGGCTGGTCATTCCGGCAATGCTCGGCGGAGCGGCATTGCTTGCTGATGGTATCATCACACCTCCTATTTCTATTACATCTGCTATTGAAGGTTTGGAAGAGCTGCCGGTTCTTCGTGGTATGGCAACTGATACGACTGTTATTATTGTGCTGGTCATTTTATCGCTGTTCTTTTTTCTTCAACAATTCGGCACGGCATCTATCGGGAAAATTTTCGGACCGGTAATGCTAACCTGGTTTACTATGCTGGCTATATTGGGTGGCATACATGTCTTTGACGATCTCACGATATTCAAAGCGATAAGCCCCCATTATGCTATTGAATTTTTAAGAAATTATCCCGAAGGTTTTTGGTTGCTAGGAGCTGTATTTCTTTGTACAACCGGTGCCGAAGCCTTATATAGCGACCTGGGCCATTGCGGACGGGAAAATATCCGCAAATCATGGATCTATGTAAAGACCTGCCTTCTCATTAACTATTTCGGACAAGGTGCTTATTTATTATCTCACAGGAATGGCCTCCAGATCACCGAAGAAATAAAAAAATCAATGGGGGTTAATGCTTTCTATGACCTGATGCCTGAGTGGTTCATTATTCCGGGAGTAGTAATAGCTACTACAGCTGCTATTATCGCCAGCCAGGCTATGATATCCGGTGCATTTACACTGATCAGCGAAGCCATGCGGCTGAACTTATGGCCCAAAATGAAAATTCGTTATCCATCCGAAGAAAAAGGGCAACTTTTTATTCCAGGTATCAACATACTGCTATACCTCGGTTGTGTCGGCATTGTATTGCATTTCCAAAAATCATCGGCGATGGAAGCTGCTTATGGTTTAGCCATCATTGTTACCATGCTAACAACAACTATTTTGTTTGCTAATTATTTAGTGCTTCACCGCTTCCGGTCGTATAAAATATTTGTATTCCTGATAGGTTACTTAATTGTTGAATCGGTGTTTTTCGTTGCGCTGATGGATAAATTTGTTCATGGAGGCTATATTACATTACTGATCGGTGGCCTGATGTTTATCGTTATGTACGTATGGTTCAGGGCAAGAAAGATCAAAAACCGCTATGTAGAGTTTGTGCGGATGGAACATTATGTTCCCAAGATACAGGAGTTAAGCAATGATAAAGCCGTACCCAAATATGCTACCCATCTTGTTTACCTGACAAGCGCCAACAATCCCAAGGAAATAGAACATAAGATCATTTATTCCATCTTGAACAAAAAACCAAAACGTGCAGACATCTATTGGTTCGTGCATGTGGACACAATGGATGATCCGTATACTTGTGAATACAAAGT
>JAKFEJ010000650.1:0-2229 GCA_036675745.1 Chitinophagaceae bacterium
TAGTGAAACAGCTTCGGGTTGGCAACAGGTTTCATTTACTACTCCTGTCGCCGTTACTACTGGTACAACATATGTTGCATCATATTTCAGCAGCGCTGGCTTCTATTCTGTTAGCCGTCCTTATTTTACCTCTGCCGTGGTGAATGGGCCTGTTCGTGCACTGGCAGAGGGAGAAGACGGAAGTAATGGTGTTTTTAAATTTTCAAGTGCATCCGTATTTCCTAACCATGCCAACCAGTCAAGTAATTTCTGGGTGGATGTTGTATTTAGCACTTCGACTGCTTCGGTCACTCCAGCCACATCTACTATATTCCCATCAACAAATGTTTCTTCAGATCTTGGCAATGATGGGATGCCCATTGAGGTCGGCGTAAAATTCCGTGTTACACAAGCCGGCTATATTAACGGTATCCGTTTTTATAAAAGCGCTGACAATACCGGAACACATATCGGGCATTTGTGGAGCAGCAACGGGACAAAACTCGCTGAGGCTACCTTCATTAGTGAAACAGCTTCGGGTTGGCAACAGGTATTATTCACTACTCCTGTCGCTGTCACTACAGGCACAACATATGTGGCATCATATTTCAGCAGTGCCGGCTTTTATTCTGTTAGCCGTCCTTACTTTACCTCTGCAGTGGTGAATGGCCCCTTACGGGCATTAGCGGAGGGAGAAGACGGAAGTAATGGTGTTTTTAAATTTTCCAGCGCATCCGTATTTCCTAATCAAGCCAACCAGTCAAGTAATTTCTGGGTGGATGTTGTATTTAGCACTAATGCCACCCAAATACCACCTCCGGCAACAACAACACCCATTACAGGAATAAAGTATTTTTCATTACCCCAGGGAACACCACAAACATATATCAACAAGTCAAATCTTGTTATAGAAAACTTGCGATTTACAAATCCTTCCGGAGATATACTTTCGTTCTTTGGCTGCTCTAACATCATTATTCGTAATTGTTATTTTGGAGCTTCTTCAGGCGAGGCAATCAATCTGGAAACCAGCAGCAACGTCACAATAGAAAACTGCTTATTTGCCAATAACCGGACAATGGTTTATGCAAACCGGACAACGGGTGGTATAAGAGTTTTGAACAATCAATTTGTAAATGCTAAAGGCCCGCTTCCAAGGGGACAATTTGTACAATTTAATACTTGTTCGGGTCCAGGTAATCTTGTTCAGGGGAACAGAGGTGAATGTTTTGATGGAAGAGCTAATCCTGAAGAATTAATAAATATATTTAGTTCAAAAGGCACATCGTCAAGCCCTCTTACAGTAAAAGACAATATTTTCAGAGGTGGTGGCCCATCCCTTTCCGGCGGTGGAATTGCCATCGGTGACTATGGAGGTGAGTGGATAGTGGTTGAGAATAATAAACTGGTAAATCCGGGTCAGCAGGGTATAGGAGTCGCTGGCGGAGATAACGTCATAGTCAGAGGCAACCAGGTTTTTTCAGAGAAAAAACCATGGAATAATATAGGTATGTTTATTTGGGCACAGGCCGGGGCATCTTGTAGCAATGTTTCCGTTACAAATAATCGTGTTACTTACACAAACAAAGACGGAATTCTTCATAACTGGTGGTGGGGCGGCGGTTGTTCCAATACCAACTACACAGTTCCGACAAGTATCACACTTGCAGAAATGAATGTACCCGCACATTTGATTAGTTTTATTACACCCGAAGAGTTATTAACGATAAAATAAAAAACTAATGAGAATGAACGGTTGTAGTCCAAATAAATAAGTTCATCAGAGATATTTAATTTTCGCCATAGGATTGTCCTTATACAACCTTATGGCGTTTTTTATTTACAAAACGGTTGATTAGAAGTACTCTATCTATAGTCTGGGTGCTGCTTTTATTTATTACCAGTAACCTCCAACACAAGAGGCTTGCCGGAAGTTTTATTTGATCTGTTTAAAAAACGAATGCTATACAAAAAAAACAAAGGCATTTTAAACTCATTGACTGCGTTCGTATGCACATAATACTACAGCCCAATAAAATATAGTATAACTCAAAAGCGCAACTTTAATGTGCCAAATAAACCGGGAACCCATATACATTTGTAAAAAATCCATCCGCCAATTTGATCTTTTAGCAACCAACAAAATCATGCTATATGAAACGAATTTCATTTATAAGAAATAGCGCCGCTATATCAGCAGCCATTATTTTAAAACCGGGGATCGTTTTTGGAACAAGAAACAATTCTGCT
>JAKFEJ010000173.1:0-2228 GCA_036675745.1 Chitinophagaceae bacterium
ATACTTGCAAAATAAAAAATGAGGATATAGATTTGTCGGGTGTTGGTAATAAAACACTATACATTAATCCACTTTCTTCTGGAATTCGTACCCCAAATCCTAAGCATTTAAATAAGAGAAATAAGTCAGTTCAGGTTTTGAACTGGGATTATTATCTTCCTGATACCCCTAAAGTATCGATAATCCATCCAACTCCTTTCAAAGATCAGTGATTCCATCTCCTCTGCATACCCCCGGATTATGCATTTCTTATTCTCTATAAACTCTAAACTCTGAACAATGAAAAAAAATTTACTTAACTCAAAATTTATTAGAACAACCCTGTTCATTACGGCGTTGTTTTGTACGGGGACCGTTTTTGCACAAATCACAATCCTTGATGGTCAAACTGTTGATGCAGGTGAGATTGATCCAGGTTCTGCAGTAATAATTCATGCGGGTGGAACTTTAGATATGGCGGGTGTTACCCAAAACATCAGTTCTCTGACCACAGTTGGTGCGGGTGTATCAACTATTTCGGGCACGGGGTTATTAATTTTAAGCGCTCCTATTACAATAGCTGCCGCTAATACTCTCTCTGTAGCTGTGGAAGTACAAGCCCCCAATCTTACAACCGCAAATCTGACTAATCAAATAGCAACGGTCACTGGTCCAGGCATTATTACTGTAGATGATTTAATTATTAATGGTACAAATGGCAATTCTGCGACTTTTGTCATAGGTTCGGGGTTGACTATACAAACCGAAGCCATCGCTAGCGATGCCGGGAATAATCAAACGATTTATAATCTGGTTGTAGATGGCATTTTAAAGATAGACGGTGCCGTCGCTACGAAAGGACCAAACTCACTTGATAATTTTACTTGCAATGCTGGTTCTATTGTAGAATACAATGGTGCCGCTCAAAGTATATTTGCGACAAACTATCATCATCTTATATTGTCAGGAAACGGGTTAAAAGCATTTCAAAATATGGGAGGGCCTGGAACACCTCTTGTTTTTGCCGGTGATGTTACTATCGGTACAGGAACTACACTTGCCAACAATAATAAGCCATTGAGTGTTGGCGGCAACTGGATAAATAATGGTGCGTTTACTCAAGGGGCAGGGCCAGGTATTGTTACATTTAGCGGAACCTCTCTGCAAACAATTGGCGGTACTCAGCCTACTACTTTCAGCAATATTACTTTTGCAAATACAAATGGCGGAGTTACGCTTACAAAACCGGTTACTGTAACAGCTAATGCTACTTTTACAAGCGGAATAGTAACCAGCGATGCAACCAATCTTTTAATATTTAATGATGACGCTACATCCTCATTAATTCCGGCCATGGCCACTACAAGTTCTTATGTAAGCGGCCCGGTAAGAAAAATAGGAAACGATGCATTTATATTTCCTGTGGGCAAAGCAAATGGATTTGTACCTATTGCTATCAGTGCTGTTGCCGGTGCCGGCAATACCTTTACTGCGGAATATATGCGTTCAACACCGCCAAACCGGGACAATATCACAGCGGTGGGAATTCAAGGTATCAGCGCATGTGAGTTTTGGACCCTGGACAGATCGGCTGGTACTACTGCCGTGGACCTTACTTTTTACTGGAATGCTAACAGTCCTTGCGGAGGTGCTTATATTTCAGATGCTCAATCGATGAGGGCTGTTCGTTATAACGGAACTGAATGGAATACTGCCAGCACTGGTTTTGGTACAGGTACTCCCGGATCAGGTTCTGTAACATGGGGAGGGGTGAACACATTTAACTCCTTCGCATTAGGAACTACCGATGCAATTGCCAACCCGCTTCCTGTTGTATTTGCTGAGGTAAAAGCTTATGAAAAAAATAATGGTGTTCAAATAGAATGGAGTAACCTGACAGAAAAAGATGTGGCCGAATATACAATAGAGCGTTCTGTAAACGGAAGGGATTTCAGTGCAATTGGTCAACAATTACCAACAAGCAACCAGAATGACAAAGCCAGCTACGACGCCTTTGATGCTGCACCAAATACCGGAGCTAATTATTACCGGATTAAAGCAGAAGAAACAACTGGTAAAATTGTGTACAGCAAAATACTAAGTGTGAATCTTGGCAAAACAAACCAGGGATTGAAATTATATCCAAACCCTGTAAGTGGCAACCAGGTTACGATTAGTTTGTCAAATGTAAAAAAAGGCCAGTATAACCTGCGTGTAGTGAATACAGCTGGCCAGGATATATTCAAGCA
>JAKFEJ010000346.1:0-2212 GCA_036675745.1 Chitinophagaceae bacterium
TCAGCACTTTCGACGATACTGATTATTATGAACATCTCTGAAAAGCGAGGGCTGTGCACCAGCAAGCCCCCTTTAGGGGGTTTGGGGGTTTTCTACCCTAAACCAATCCACATCAGCAAATCCTGAATCATTTGTTTTAGCCGTTCTTGTACAAAACAAACCAACCTTCGCACCTACCCAACGAGCGGGTTTTGCAATAAGCTTCCCGCCAATCGATTTAAATGTTATTCCATCCATGCTGTAACTAAACTCACATACGGCGCCTTTTGTCACTCGTACACGCAAATAAATATCTGCATTCATGATCTTTTCTCCATCCTGTACTGTTGCCTCTTTCCCTTTATCTGCTTCCTTGCATAAACTATATGAAAAATAATTACCATCTGCTTTTTTAACTACCGACAAATAAGCATAATCAGCGCCATGAATGATCAGCCCTGCTCTTTCACCATCTAAACGCGGATGAAAAGAAAGTTTTGTTGTGACCATAAATTCTTCGGCAGGAAATTTTTGCATTAGCAGGTTGGGCAGATCCCAATAGTTTCTACTACTATCAGGCAATTGGTAAGAAAATAATCTCAGCTTACCATTTGATGGAAACGCCCAATAAGGTTTGGGGTTGGCCTGCCATTGCCATTGCAAACCCATTTTATTATTATTGAATTCATCTGAATCGGGAGGTGTTGCTATTGAATATGTTTTACCAATATTTGGTTTTGTAAAAACCAAAACAGGTTCGCCCTTACCATCGCCATCTTTATCTTCTCCAATCACCGGCCAGTCAT
The DNA here is from genome assembly GCA_036675745.1 of Chitinophagaceae bacterium. Lineage (GTDB taxonomy): Bacteria > Bacteroidota > Bacteroidia > Chitinophagales > Chitinophagaceae > Terrimonas_B. The sequence continues at coordinate 786 of JAKFEJ010000346.1, forward strand.
TGATCCATTTCATTGGCTGCAGATGGACTACCCTTCCATAGGCATCCTTATCCTGGAAATGCAGGAACCAATGCTCACCTGTTTTTGTATCTACCCATGCACCCTGGTGTGGTCCGTTTATATTTGTTGAACCCTGGTCCATCACCACTTTTCTTTCATAAGGACCATAGATATTTTTGCTGCGCAATACCAATTGCCAACCGGTACTTACACCACCGGCCGGAGCAAAAATATAATAGTATCCATTGCGTTTATAAAACTTGGGGCCTTCTATTGTAGGATCCCTTTCATGTCCGTCATAAACTAAAACTCCTTCACCTGTCGTTTTTGTTCCTTCCCCATTCATTTGTTTTACAATGATCACACTCTTGATACCGGCACGGCTTCCGGCAAATGCATGAACGAGATAAATTTTTCCATCATCATCCCATAAAGGACATGGATCAATCAGGCCTTTACCAGCTTCAACCAATACCGGATCACTCCATGGCCCTTTAATATTTTTTGCTTTTATGAGATAAATGCCAAAATCAGGGTCAGGATAATAGATATAAAACTCACTATTATGATACCGAATTGAAGGCGCCCATACGCCATTGCCATGTTGCACTTTGCTGAAATGATCAAATGGAGTTTGTCTTTTCAACGCATGACCAATGAGTGTCCAGTTAACCAGGTCTTTCGAATGAAGTACCGGCAAACCGGGTGAATGATTAAAGCTGGAAGAGACCATATAATAATCATCGCCTACTCTTATCGCATCGGGATCGGAATAATCGGCGTTAATAACTGGATTCTTATATGTTCCGTTGCCGTTATCAGCTACCCATACTTCGGAAACGGCGTCCTTTTGCTGTGCCTGTGTGATTGAGACAATACAACAGCTTATTACAATTGCAGTAACTCTTAGTTGATTAAACGTATTTATGAAGAATAACAGGTGAGGTTGTTTTTCAATGGCAGAAATCATTTGCTGAACTTACAAATTATATGTGCAAAAGGATATGTACTGCCTGATTATTTACGCAATCGTTACCGGCTATGCGGCTTCATCAGCATTTTTCTTTTGAAGATATTTTACTATGCGTTTATCAGGCATTCGCCAATGCTCTGTCCAGGTGAACATATCCTCCATCAACATGTATGATCTGTCCTGTTGTATGGCTTGATCTTTCACTTAACAAAAACGCCGCCATATTAGCGATTTCTTCAGCTGTTGTCATCCTGTTTCCCAGTGGAATTTTAGAAGTGATCTCTTTTAACTTTTCTTCCGGATCCGGTAACGATCTTATCCAGCGATCATATAAAGGCGTATAGCATTCCGCTACTACTACAGCATTTACACGAATCCCATATTTCAATAATTCCACCGCCCATTCTCTTGTTAATGCATTACGGCCGCCATTCGCAGCGGCATAAGCGGAAGT
>JAKFEJ010000154.1:0-2209 GCA_036675745.1 Chitinophagaceae bacterium
GCATTAACCTGCAGGAGCTTCTCTGCTACCATTTTTGCATCTGTCATGCGGCGAAGATAAAACGATACAAGGTACAAGGCACAAGATACAAGGAGCAAGTTTGAACAGTTTTTCCCCTTATTCTTTGTTCCTTGTATCTTGTGGCTACAATTGCGGCTATGTATGTAAAAATTTACTTTAACGACAAACCCCTTTTTCTGTGTGACAATATCGATGAAATCATCGAACCGTATGTACATCATGATGATGCCATTTTTATTGATGAACTGAACCCACATACGGTTAAAGCAATGATCCATGAAATGGAACTGGCAAAAATACATGCCGGGGTTTTCTTTCATCCTGACCTGGAGGAACTGAAAAAAGCATTTTTCAAAAAATTTACGATAGTCCAGGCAGCCGGCGGCCTTGTAAGAAATGAGAACGATGAAATTTTGCTGATTTTCCGTCGTGGTAAATGGGACCTGCCAAAAGGGAAATTAGATAAAGGCGAAAGTCTGGAAGAATGTGCGGTACGTGAAGTGGAAGAAGAGACCGGTTTAAAAAAGATAAAACTTGTTGCTCCGCTGCTGATCACTTATCACACTTACCATGAAGGAACAAGATTTATTTTAAAAGAATCGCATTGGTATACGATGAAAACAAAAAGCGGCCAGCAATTGATACCGCAAACTGAAGAAGATATCCAGGAAATAAAATGGGTAGCGGATAAAGAGTTGAAACCTTATCTTAAAAATACTTTTCCATCTATCGTAGATGTATTACAAACTGGTTTGACGAAATGATTCTTTCCTGGGTATAACAGCTACCGTTAACCGGCTTACGCAAACAAGTTTTTCCAGCTCATCATAGATTTTTATATCCCAAACATGTGTATTAGTTCCTAAATGAAGTGGTGATGCCACCCCTGTTACAAACCCCTGTCTTGCACTACGAACATGATTGGCGTTTATTTCAAGTCCTACGCATACAAATTTTGAATGATCTACGACCATTGCAGATGCCAAGCTGCCAATGGTCTCTGCTAATACACAGGAAGCACCGCCATGCAACAAGCCATAAGGTTGTTTTGTCCGATGATCCACAGGCATCCGTGCTTTCAGAAAGTTACTTCCCAGTTCCTTCCATTCAATACCAATATAGTCACTCATGGTATCCCTGCCAAGAGAGCTAATATCTTCAATGGTCAATTCTTTGTTGTACCAGATATGCATTGAATTATTTTTTTATTGATTTATATACTACTTCAGGTAAAAAAGGGCTGGCATTCCCTCCATTACGAATAATATCACGTACAATGGTGGAAGCTACTGATGTATATTTAGGTTCACCGGTAAGAAAAATAGTTTCAATCGAATTGTCCATGGTACGATTAGCATCTGCTATCGTTTTTTCATATTCAAAATCACTGACATACCGGATACCCCTGAGGATAAACTGCGCACCGATCACTTTACAATAGTTCACCGTCAGACCTTCATAAAAAGCGCCTTGCACTTTAGGTTCATCCTTATAAATTTCTTTTATCCATGCTACTCTTTGCTCTGCGGAAAACATTGGCGCCTTGGCCACATTTGTTCCAATACCTACAATGATCTTATCAAATAAAGGGATGGCCCTGTTAATGATATCAACATGTCCTAAAGTCAACGGGTCAAACGTGCCGGGAAAAAGACAGATACGAGCCATAAATAAGTTTGTGGTTTGAGTGACAGTTACGGGTTAGGTGTTGCGGGTTATGGGTGTTCGCCTGATGGGTTTATTTTTTTGTCTTCGGTAATTTTTTGTCTTCTAGTTCTTTTATAAGTTCTTCAATTTGCCTGCTAAGTAGTTTTGCATCTTCAAATTTTTGCAGCAAAAGGAACTATTTTATTTGCCATACAAGGATTATCAAATTTGAGGATACCCATAGCCCGTGACACCTAACCCGTAACCGCTATGCTTAATTACGGTTTGACAATAAATATAACACCGCCATTCTTACCGCTACACCATTTTCTACCTGCTGTAAGATAATTGATTGTTTGCTGTCCGCTACATCACTGTCTAATTCCACTCCGCGATTGATGGGGCCGGGATGCATGATCACAATTTCCTTATGCAAACTATCCAGCATTTTCCTGCTGATGCCATAAGCAAGGTTATATTCCCGCAACGATGAAAATAATACCTGGTTTTGTCTTTCTAATTGTATGCGCAATACGTTGGC
>JAKFEJ010000700.1:0-2204 GCA_036675745.1 Chitinophagaceae bacterium
TTTTTTTAACTCTCAGTAATAGTAAGGAAACTATAAATAATCTCTTTCACCTCTTTTTCTCCTTTACCTCTTAGCTTTGCAATGTGAGAAACTTCAGACAGCAACAACGCCCAAAAAAAAGTTCGTTGGTCATTGGCCGGCAAGCAGTGATAACTGCTATTAATGACGGGCAACAGCTCGATAAGATCTATCTTGATACCAAAATCCAGGGCCAGGATGTAGATGAAATCAAGCGACTATCCGTTAAGCATTCCATCCCCATCAATTATGTACCGGCAGCCAAATTAAATAGTTTCAATATAGCCGGTCATGAAGGCTGTGTGGCGCAAATTGCCAGGGTGCAGTATTATAACCTGCAGGAAATTATTTCATTTGTAGTAGATAAAGGTGAATCGCCTTTGTTCTTAATACTTGATGGGATTACTGATATCAGAAACATTGGAGGCATTGCACGGACGGCTTTTTGTACCGGCGTACATGCGATCATTATACCGGAGAAAGGAGTTGGTGCATTAAATGAAGATGCCATTCTTACCTCTGCAGGAGCATTGGAAAAAATTCCCGTTTGCAGGGTGAATAGTTTAATGAAAGCTGTAGATGAACTGCATTTGAATGGTATAAAAGTTTTTGCCAGCGAAATGAAGGCTGCTAAAAATATTTTTGATTGTGATTTTAAAGAGCCCTGTGCAATTGTAATGGGTAGTGAAGACAACGGTATTTATCCCGCACTGATGAAGATATGTGATGAAAAAATAAAAATCCCCATGAAAGGGGATTTTGAATCGTTGAATGTATCGGTGGCAACAGGAATGATATTGTATGAGGTGATGAAGCAGCGATTGTTTTAAGCAGTACTATCAATAAGCAAACAAATTATATTTATTTTTTTTCAGGTTGTCCCTGCTTCCGTTAATAGCAAATCTATATTTTCGTTTTCCCCCGCTGAAGATTCCTACGACTGTGCCAATACCACCAAGAATGGCGCTGAGGCTAAGCGCTGTTCTAAGGCTATTTCCGGCAAACAATCTTTCAAAAAAACCACAGTCCTCGTTGGGATCGTCGCAATCTTCAAGGCCTATGGCAAATCCTATAATGATGCCACTTAATGCACCAATCCCCATACCCTCAGCCATTGAAAAATCTTTACTATTCTTTTTTACAATTCCTGTAATGTCCCCGGCAGGAATCAACTTCTGTTGCATAAAAAGTTCATTTTTCCAATACTTCCGCTCAATGAATTGAATGGTACTGTCGTTAGCGGAAAGGATATATCCCCGCTGCTTATCTCCATTTGTATAGTGGACAATGCTAAGATTGTTATGTTCAGGAATAGTGTCATTTACGGCGCCATGAACGCTTAATGATAATAACACTGCCATAATTATCAGAGGTGGCTTGTTCCGGTTCATATCTGCAGCGGATTGGTAAAAAATTATCTCATTCCAAATCTACTTTTAATACACATTTTTTGTATAATAATTTCTTAGTTCTACTTTCCAGGTTGGTAGTTTGCAGGTTCTGATCAATGGTTTGAGCCAGACTTCCGGAAAGAATTAAATCAAATATCGAATATTACCTTTGTGCTTTATGAATACAAGCACTATAAAGCTTATCGAATGTCCCCGGGATGCCATGCAGGGCTGGAAAACTTTTATACCTACCGAAAGGAAAGTGGAATATATCAACTCCCTGCTCAGGGTTGGTTTTGATACGATAGATTTTGGAAGTTTTGTTTCACCAAAAGCCATTCCTCAAATGGCGGATACAAAAGATGTAGTCAGGAGTCTGGAGTTGGGAGCCGGGAGTACAAAATTACTGGCTATTGTGGCAAACCCAAGAGGGGCGGAAGATGCCAGTGTATTTGATGAGATCAGTTACCTCGGTTTTCCTTTTTCGGTTTCAGAAACATTCCAGCAACGCAATACCAATTCATCCATTGAACAATCGCTGGAGAGGGTAGAGGTGATACAAAACCTTTGTATAAAAACAGGTAAAGAACTGGTCGTTTATATTTCTATGGGATTTGGCAATCCTTACGATGACCCCTATGATGAAGACATTGTTTTTGAATGGATAAACCGTTTGGTATCGATGGATATCAAAACTATTTCATTAGCTGATACAGTAGGGATTGCTACTGCTGAACAGGTGTTTGATATGACAAGCTACCTGGTGGAGTCACTTCCGGGAGTTGAGATCGGCGT
>JAKFEJ010000344.1:0-2202 GCA_036675745.1 Chitinophagaceae bacterium
GAAAGAAGATCATTTTTTTGAATCCGTAATTCCGGTATCTTAACTTCTCCCTTTCCTGTACTATCCGTTACATGCTGAAGATAATTGGGGATCCTTTGCTGGGTACCACAGGAGATAAAATAAAAAGGAAAAACCAGGAATAAAATAAGGCGAATGAATTTCATTGAAGCGGCTTTAAGTATACAGCTTGGCTGCAAAAATAAGAGTTGGCTTTATTAAAATTGGTTTAGAAATACGGAATTCAGGGCAGACGCATTAAAAATATCCAATAAACATTATTCAAAAGAGAAGCACACGGATGACACAGATGGCATGGATCAAAACGGATTTTTTAGCTGCTTCGCAGAATAAAAACATGACAATCTCTTATTAAATCTTTTTTCTAAGAGACTGTCTAAAAATGAAAATACAAGAACACGGATAACATGGATTTGAAAGATTTACACGGATATTATCTGTGAATATCCGTTTAATCAGTGTCATCCGTGTTCCATTCTCTGAATTTAGACAGCTTCTAAGAAATCTGTTTAAAATCAATTTTAAATGGTTTCTAAGATTATTTTTTTAATTGCCATTTCTATTTATTAAAAAATCCGTGAAAATCAGTTTAATCCGTGTCATCCGTGTGCTGTATTATTCTGATTTTAATGCGTCTGCCCTGATACGGAATTAAAACCCGGTCCATCCTGCCCCTTTAACCCCAAAAGCCAGTACGCAAAAAAATCCGTGTCTATCTTTCTGATTGGTGTCATCCGTGTTCCCTTTTCTCTCTTAAGACTGTGCCGAAGTTAATTTAGTTCTGTCAATATGGGCTATCAACATATAACCCAAACTATCAATAGCGACCTTTACCGTTTTACGATTCAGGCCCACCACCTGTCCTTCCTGGTCCATCAATGGTCCGGTAGTGATCTTTACCCGCTGGTTCAGCTCCAGGTTCAGGGGCTTTACTTCTACATTTTCATACTCATTCAGGAACTGCTTGATAGCATTGATCTCCCTTTCTTTTATAAGAGCAGGTTTGCCGTCCCAGTAAACAAAATTGATAACACCGGGTGTCATTCTTACAACAGTACGGTCTTCATCGCTGACCTTTACAAAAACATAAGATTTAAAAAGCGGCTCTTCTACTATTTTCATCCTGTCACTCCACTTCCGCCTTACCTTATTTAACGGGCAATAACTTTCTAATCCCTGTTCCGCCAGGAGTTGGGTAACTTTTTTTTCCCACCGGGGACGACTATATATGGCTAACCATTTGCGTGACACAATGAGAGATTAAAATGTTTAATACCTATCCGCCCTTTAGAAATAGTTTGCCAGGCTGATAAGAAGTACATAGCCGTTTGCTGGTTAATGCTCTATCTTCCCCCTCCCGTCATTGCGATCCGCCACGGGCGGAGAAGCAAGGAGGGGCGAAGCAACATTCAATAATCGGATACTTGTAAAGGGGTGATTAAAAGGCTAACATTTATCACCTTTAGAAAGCTTCGCCACCTCGGTCACATAAAAAAAATTTAATATGACCGGTAAAATAATGGCCACATAACGGTTTTACGTTGCGGCTATTGTATTTCGGCTGCAAATATAACGGGCAGAATGGGAGTGGCAAAAGAATAAAATTAGCAGATTGTGAATGTTTTGTCCACATAAGTTGATCTGTATTCAGAGGAGGAAAGGCTATAAACTTCAATTCCAACAGGTTCCATAGGTTCTACCCAAAGCCCAAAGCAAAAGCAAGTTTAACAGGTTCCATAGGTTCAAACCCTTTTCTATCTGAAAACTTATTAAACTTTTGAAACTTCTTAAACCCAAAGCAACCCAAAGCAAGTTTAACAGGCTCCATAAGTTCAAACCCTTTCTATCTGAAAACTTATTAAACTTTTGAAACGTTTGAAACTTCTTAAACCCGTTTAACAGGCTCCATAGGTTTAAACCCATTCTATCTGAAAACTTATTAAACTTTTGAAACGTTTGAAACTTCTTAAACCCAAAGCAACCCAAAGCACGTTTAACAGGCTCCATAGGTTCAAACCCTTTCTATCTGAAAACTTATTAAACTTTTGAAACGTTTGAAGGCTAATTAACCCAAGTTGCTAGTTAGATGATATAAAGGGTGAGCATAAAGAAGGATTATTTTTGAGTTACCACACTTAAAACTAATTGCCGATATGCTCACCGAGGATAAAATTATAAGGATTT
>JAKFEJ010000196.1:0-2201 GCA_036675745.1 Chitinophagaceae bacterium
ACTGAACGGGTGACCAAACCTTGCCGATACATTCCAGTCGATAAATCGTATATCATCGCCTGCCGCATATTCTCTTACTTCTTTAAACGACATGCCCTTCCCTTTAAAAGCACTGTGATATTCGCCGGTGAACAGGTCACTGGCCAGTTTCTTGCTTTTAATTTCTAACTGGCGGACTTTTTTTAATATCTCTGCGGTAGTAAGCAACTTTAAACTTTTAAACCTTTAAACTTGTGAACTTCTCACGGCACATTCACCTGCTTCAATATCTCCTCAATAATATCTTCTACTTTCACATTTTCGGCCTCAGCTTCGTATGTAAGACCAATACGATGGCGCAATACATCATTGCAAATACTTCTTACATCTTCAGGTATTACAAATCCTCTTTTATTTAAAAATGCCTGCGCCTTTGATGCCAGAGCAAGATTAATGCTTCCTCTTGGCGATGCCCCATAGGAAATAAGCGGTTTTAATTTTTCCAGTTGATACTTCTCAGGTGTTCTTGTTGCGAATACAATATCCAAAATATATTGTTCCACCTTTTCATCCATATATATCTGCCGGGTCAGTTCTTTTGCATTCATTACTTCCTGAACAGATACTACCTGATTTATAACAGGAGATGCAAGATTTTGTGTATTCTGACGCAGGATCAATTGTTCTTCATGCATCCTGGGATAATTCACAACAACTTTCATAATAAAACGATCTACCTGTGCTTCGGGTAATGCATAAGTTCCTTCCTGCTCCAATGGATTTTGTGTAGCCAGTACCAGGAATGGCTGATCCAGTTTATAAGTTGTATCGCCAATAGTCACTTGCCTTTCCTGCATAGCTTCCAATAAGGCGGATTGTACTTTGGCAGGTGCCCTGTTGATCTCATCAGCCAAAATAAAATTGGCGAAAATGGGTCCTTTACGAACTACGAATTCATTTTTTTGCTGGTTATAGATCAACGTTCCGATAACATCGGCTGGCAGGAGATCCGGAGTAAACTGTATCCGGCTGAATTGCGCATGAATAGCCTGGGATAGCGATTTTATAGCCAGCGTTTTTGCTAATCCCGGAACACCTTCTAATAATACATGGCCATTACTTAACAGCCCGATAAGCAAGCGGTCAAGCATATGGCTTTGTCCTACGATGATATGACTGACCTCTTCTTTTAATTTATCTGTAAACTGGCCAGCATGGCTGATACGTTCATTGAGTTGCCGGATGTCTTCTGCGGTTTTATACATTGGCTTGATTTATGGTGACACAAAATACGAACTTGCATTAAGCAAATTATTTGCCGGGATGATAAATGGTTAGAAATACTTTGCTTTTTTTAAGTAATTCTACCTTGTAACGTAAAAGAACGGCGCTTATTTTTACAAAAAACAATCCTTTCTATGCGAAAACGACTTATTTCATTAACATGTTTACTTATCCTGGTAGCAATACTTCATATTAATTGCAGTAAAGATGACAATCCACCTCCCACTACCAAAACTAAAAAAGAGTTAATCACAACAGGTTCGTGGAAGTATGAAAAAATTGATCCTGCCCAGGCAGAATCATATATTGAATGTTTTAAAGATAATATCACCACTTTTCTTGTTGATGGAAAAGGTACATGCCCTGACAGTGGCGTACAATGCGATCCACCTACAGGTAACTTTAACTGGAACTTTACCGATAATGAGACAAAACTTCATTTGGATGCTACTCTTATTCCAGCAGGTTCCGGAGACTTTACCATTGTAACATTGAACGAAACCAACCTGGTACTTTCACAGGATGTAACTTCTCCTATTGGTCCGTTTACGATTACAATCACCTTTAAACATTAACTCAGATATTTTCCAACAATCGGCATTCTTCTGCCCACGCCAAATGCTTTGAAGCTAATACGGATGATGGGACAAAACTGGTTGCGTTTATACTCATTTGTATTTACTAGTTTTAGAATTCTTGCTACAAGAGCAGGATCATAACCTTTTGCAATGATCTCTTTGGGACCATTACGTAGTTCAATGTATTCATATAATACCCTATCCAGCGTATCATACGCTGGCAGGCTATCACTGTCTTTTTGATTGGGTCGCAACTCTGCCGATGGTGGCTTAGTAATAATGTTTGAAGGAATGATCTCTTTTTCGCGGTTAATGTAACGTGCCAATGCAAACACCTGCATTTTATATACATCACCCAAC
>JAKFEJ010000039.1:0-2201 GCA_036675745.1 Chitinophagaceae bacterium
TATTACAGGTAACATTACCTGTTATCGCCGGAAAAGAAGCGACAAGCCAGGAGATCAAAGTGAGCTAAAGAAAATGCCCTTTTAAAAACTAAGGCGGTAGCTATTTATTAGTTGCCGCTTTTTTAGTGAGAAGCTGTTCGACCAAGTCAACAGCTTGTTTGAATCGCTCATTCCAATCGCCATTAACAGAGATTATTGATACTCCTGCATTTTCAAAAGCTTTTTTATGATAACGGCTTAATGCATTTCTTTCTTTGATAGAAAGCCTTGTGCCATCTTGTATATACTCACAATCTGGCTCCATAAATAAATACAAATCAAATTTGTTCGCTTCCTCTATCCAGGGTTCAACAATAAGTTCCCTATTGAATAAGAATTGGGAATAGGATTTGGTGATGATCAGATCGGTATCAACAAATAATAATTTATTAGCGAGGGATATTTGGGCTTGTATTGCCCTTGCATGCAGATCAGCAATTTTATAAAGATCATCAAATATGCATTCATCCGTTTTTTCTATGATTTCTCTTGCCATTTCCGGAACAAAAGCGGTATTAAAATGTTTCGCCAGGCATTCTGTCAAGACAGATTTGCCAGTTGATTCGGAACCAACAATCGCAATTTTTTTAACGAACCAGGGCTTTGCTTCATCAGAAATATAATTCCAGTAAAAAAACGGATCAGCTCTGATAGCCATTGCAGAAACCGGTACAGTTGACCTTGCTTTATCAAAAGGAATATGTTCTATTCCCATATATTCTGCCAGGTAATCGCCATAATCTTCGGAAGTAAACACAATGTTTACTTCAGGTACAAGAGACTTGAACACCCTTGCCCAAAGCTCTGAAACATTTCGTGAGGAAACGGATGTATTCGGAAGTTCCTTGTCATCATACTGGAATGAAACTAATGTGATATTAGTATTTTTCTCAACCAATTGATAGAGCCATTGTTTTCGAATCATTCCTTCAATAGGCTCTTTATGTGTATAACAAATGATGATATACAGGTGGTCACAATGTTGCAAAGCAAAATCGATCAAGGCAAGATGTCCCTTATGAAGCGGCATAAACTTTCCAAATACAAGCCCTTTTTTCATACTACTTCTATTGACTTGTTTTAGCTCTTTTTTTCCATTCTGCTAATCCCCAAAATGCGAAAACCAGTAAGACCAAATAAAATACACTGGTAAAAACCAGTCCTTTTACAAAATATAAAGGGATGGAAGCAATATTAGTTGCGATCCACCAATACCAGCTTTCCACTTTTTTTCTTGCCATTAACCACATGCCTGTAAAAGCTGCAGCAGAAGCTAATGCATCGGCCCACGGGATAGCTCCTGGCGCAAATCCTTTTTTCAACCAGGTAAGCGCAATAAAAATGCTGACATAAAAGAAAGCGAAGAATAAGAACTGGTTTCGCCATTCTTTAGTTGATGAAGATGTAATAACAACAGCATGCTGATGTTCCTGATTTCTTTTAGCCCACAATATCCAGCCATAAATGCTCATGATGGTATAATAAAAATTTACTGTTGCTTCCCCCAGTAAATGATACTTAAAACTGAGCCAGATATAAATGACGGTATTGATAAGCCCTACCGGATAAACTAATATATTTTCGATACGACTGAACCATACGCTGGCAATACCGGCAAATACGGCGATGTATTCCCACCATGTTGTATTCTTCATCCCTTCAACAAACTGTTGGTATATTTCCTGTAATGACAAAAGGTATTTTTAAAGCGAAAGATAAAACACTATTGTTTTGCTTTGCGATATTTTCTCATAGGCCGTAAGTATTTAGGACCCTTCGATGTTTGAAATCTTGTTGCCACTTGTCGCCATTGTCTTTTTGAATCCGACGACCAAACTAAAAAATGAAGATGTGGCATGAAAGAATAGCCTGTTTTACCACTTAGTGCAATAGGTTGTCCTTTTTTGACTGTATCGCCTGCATTGACAAGAGCCCCGTCTTTTTGTATATGCCAGTAACCAGCTCTTGAACTATCAGCATGCTGAATAATGACATAGTTTCCATAAGCACGGTATTTTCTTTTCAGGCCGCCGCGGTCGCCATCCTCTTTTACCCGTATCACTACTCCCTCTCTTGCAGCACAGATCACCGATCCTCTTTTCATTTTAAAATCAAGAGCTGCTCTTTCTTTATGTGTAAGCGAACTGAAGTAGCCCTGGATC
>JAKFEJ010000371.1:0-15053 GCA_036675745.1 Chitinophagaceae bacterium
ATATCCTGCTTTAAGTAATGGAGAATATGTCCGGGTTCCACAAAATACTTCTATCCTTGGCGCTGCTAAGTTCAGTGGCAAAACAAAAAAAGGATGGAGCATTGGGATCCTGGAAAGTATTACGCAAAGAGAAATGGCAACCATTGATCATAACGGTCAGCGAAGGAAAGAAATGGTAGAACCGCTTACCAATTATTTTGTAGGAAGATTGCAAAAGGATATCAAGTCAGGTAATACTATTTTGGGTGGCATCATCACAGGCGTAAACAGGGAGAAAGGATTAAATGATATTTTACATAGCAGCGCTTATTCAGGCGGATTAGATTTTTTGCACTATTGGAAAAACCGTACATGGTATATCCGCGGTAATATTGTTTTAAGCCATGTGGAAGGCAGCAAAGAAGCCATACTTAATACACAAACAGCTTTTGAACATCTTTTTCAACGATCAGGGGCCAGCGAAGTATCGGTAGACAGTGCCCGCACTTCATTGACAGGTATGGGCGGTACAGTCAGGTTTGGAAAGACCGGTGGTAAATCAGGCAGGTTAGGACAGGTATTTAAATTTGAAACAGGTGTTACCCTACGTTCACCCGAACTGGAATTAAATGATATTGGGTTTATGCTTACATCAAATGAGATCAATCATTTTACATGGGCAGGATTACATTTTCAAAAACCATTTTCCATTTTCCGTAATGCCCGTCTTAATTATAATCATTGGTCAAGATGGGATTATAGCGGAAAATTTATTTACCAGGCGTTTAATTTTAACTCACATGCCACATTTAAGAACAACTGGCAATCAGGTACCGGATTAACCTGGGCTGCGTTTGGTGTTTCAAACAACGCATTAAGAGGGGCTTCAGCAATACGTCGTCTTCCCGGCCTCGGGCATAATGTTTATATAACAACTGATTACAGGAAAAAAGTATATGTTAATCTTAACCTGTTCAATTTTTTTGGATTCAGGAATTTAATGAAGGTCAATGAAGCTGGAGTAGACATATCTTTTCAACCATTGAATGCGCTGCGGATCATTCTGAGTGGAAGTTATTCTTATAACTGGCGCAGACAGGATCAGTTTGTAAGTAATGTTAAGTATAATAACACGATCAGAAGTATTGTGGGTGAAGTAGAACAAAAGACACTTCGTTTCACCGGCAGGTTGAGTTATAACGTTACCCCGGAATTAACGGTTCAATATTATGGACAGCCCTATATTACCCGGCCGCTCTACAATAATTTTGGATATGTCTCCAATCCTTTGGCAAAAAGATCCAATGACCGGTTTCATGTTTTTAGTCCCGGCGAAATAAGCTTCAGCAATGGAGAATACCTGGTTGATGAAAATACCGATGGAACTACGGATTACAGCTTCAGCAAACCTGATTTCAATTTTGTACAGTTCCGATCCAATTTTATAGTGCGTTGGGAATACAGGGCGGGTTCAGAACTTTATCTTGTATGGTCGCAGGGAAATACGCCTGATGCATTTGCCGATCTTGATACGCCCCTGGCTGAAAGTTTAGTTGAAAATGCTTTTGCCGAACAAGCAAGAAATATTTTCTTAATAAAATGGACGTATAGATTTTTAAGATAGTGAGCCTGAATATAATTTTATCATTTTCCGAAAGTATAAGTATACTCGATCCTGCCTGTTAACTCTTTTTGCTTGTTAAAAAGAGCTTCTTTTGTTTTTAAGCCTTTCTCGTTGAAGATATATCGCCAGATCAGGTAGTCAGGATTATTAGTAGACAAAATAGTCATTTTCTGGATGATCCTGTCCGATTCATCGTATTCAAACATTAACGTGGGAAGCAGTTTTTTTGCTTTTTTATTATAACGTACAATATCTGTTAACCTGTTCTTGTCATCATAATAATAATAAATTGGATCAATACCAACGCCACGCCTGTAAAGTTGCTCATCCGCCACATTTCCTTTTTCATCGGTCGTAAAGTGGTATTCACTGCTGTCTTTACTATTTATAATGCGCCAAAGTTTTTCCAGCTTTTTCCCGGCACTATACTGATATTGATGTTCTATCGTTTCTGTAAAATCCTGCAGGGAATCTTTTATGCTGGTTTTTATTGAGATTATATTGCCGTTATTATCATAGCTATATACTGTATTGCTTTTTATATAGGCGGATGAATCGGTTATTCCGCTAAGCCTGTATTGGTCATCAAATTGATAATACTGACGGGCTGTCTGCTGCCCATTCCTGGTTGATATTTTCAGTATCTTTTTTTCGGTATTTATTTCCTGCCATTCATTAAAATCGGTTGTTTTGGCGCCACGGGCATCATAGCCGGTAGCGGTTATGGTTTTTACTTTCTGGTGAACGTAATTTTTCATTCTTTCACTGATAACCCGTGAATCTATTACATCATTGTAATAATATTGGCAAAAAACGGTGATATGGGAAAAGAGGGCAATGGCGAGTAAGGCGTTTTTCATTCTTGTTGGTGATATTGATTAAGTCCAAAAATACTTGAATTATACAGTAACGAACAGCTCATCCAAAAATTTCATTTCCCGCTTCCCGAAAGAAGTTTATTGCAGAACTATGCTGCCGGGCTTAATGAAATGGTTTCTCCTGTTGAAAAACAGCCGGTATTTGTGTTTTTTGTACTTATTTTTAGAAAATTTTTTGCATGTCTCACCGACCTGAACGAAAAGAGAAAAATTGCCTGAATTGCGGAACTACAGTACACGGTAAATACTGTCATGTCTGCGGGCAGGAAAATGCAGAGCCTAAAGAAACCTTTTGGGGAATGGTTACTCATTTTTTTAATGATATTACCCATTTCGATGGTAAGTTTTTTACGACACTAAAAGATTTACTTTTTCGCCCGGGGTTTTTATCAGCCGAATATATGAAGGGGAGGAGAATGAGTTACCTCAATCCTGTGCGGATGTATGTTTTTACTTCTGCGATCTTTTTTCTTATTTTTTTTAGTATCAGCAACCCTAAAGAAGCTTTTAAAGAAGTAGATGATAACAGGCCGTTAAGTATGGCGGGCCGGGATTCTGTTTTGCAGCGAATAGAAAAGAAGCTGAAAAAAAATCCGGACATTATCAACCTTCAAAAACAGGTAGCGCTGTTAAAAGATACGTCACGGGAGGTGTCTAAATTTGATCTGCTTCCCTTTGCCGATGATTTTACAGTAGTAAGCACAGTTGGATACGATTACAAAAACAGGAAAGAATATGATTCTATACAGCAGTCAAGACCTGCGGGCCAACGGGACGGCTGGCTGAAAGCTTTGTGGAATAAAAAAGCGATCCACCTGAATGAAAAGTATAGTAGGGAAAAATCTTTTTCCCTTGCCAATTTTTCAGACGCTTTGTTGCACAGGCTGCCATATCTCTTATTTGTTTCATTACCTTTTTTTGCCCTGATACTTAAACTGCTTTACCTACGCCGGCGCAAAGAATTTTATTATGCTGATCATGGTATTTTTTCTGTGCATCATTATATCCTCAGTTTCATTTTGCTGCTGTTTATTTTTTTATGGGGTAAGCTGGAAGATATGACAGGATGGTGGATATGGGACTGGCTCATTTTTATTAACCTCATCGCCTGGCCTGTTTACCTGTATCGTGCTATGAA
The DNA here is from genome assembly GCA_036675745.1 of Chitinophagaceae bacterium. Classification (GTDB taxonomy): domain Bacteria; phylum Bacteroidota; class Bacteroidia; order Chitinophagales; family Chitinophagaceae; genus Terrimonas_B. Next base: position 3,620 of record JAKFEJ010000371.1, read on the forward strand.
ACGGTTTTATAAGCAAAACGGCGCCAGGACGTTTATAAAGTTCATACTATTAAATATAATTGGGTTTATCTTGCTGTTGGTATTGTTGGTATTCTTTTTCCTTTTTTCAATTTTTCAATTATAACAGCGAATGGAAATGAAAGAAAAACTAAGCCAGTCATTTTTGAAGCTGGTATCTATAATGGACGACCTGCGTGAAAAATGCCCCTGGGATAAAAAGCAAACTATTCAAAGCTTGCGTCAACTGACCATTGAAGAAACCTATGAACTGGCCGATGCTATAACCGAAAAAGATTGGAAAGGGATAAAAGAGGAGTTAGGCGATCTTTTGCTGCATATACTTTTTTATGCAAAGATTGGTAGTGAGCAAAAGCAATTTGAATTGGAAGAAGTGATTAAAAGCGTTAGTGAAAAACTGATTTTTCGTCATCCGCATATATATGGTGATCCGTCAAATGAAGGAAAGCTTACAAAAGTAAATGACGATGAAGATGTAAAAAGGAACTGGGAGAATTTAAAATTGAAAGAGGGTAAGCGATCTGTTTTGGGTGGTGTACCAAAATCATTGCCCGCAACCGTAAAAGCTATGCGGCTGCAGGAAAAAGCAAAACAAGTAGGCTTTGAATGGGAAAATAAGGACCAGGTTTGGGAAAAAGTGGAAGAAGAAATAAAAGAGTTGAAGGAAGTGATTGATACAGGTCAACAGGCAAAAGTTGAAGAAGAATTCGGTGACGTTATTTTTTCAATGATCAATTATGCACGGTTTTTGCAGGTAGATGCTGAAAATGCACTCGAATTAACCAATAAAAAATTCATCCACCGCTTTACACAGATGGAACAACTGGCTTTAAAAGAAGGCAAAGACCTGACCAGCATGAGCCTTGCAGAAATGGACGACATCTGGAATAGTGTTAAACAACATAGGGATACGTGAAGCCACTTCTAAGAAATAATTTGATATGGAAATTTAGTTTGCTTTTGGCGGCTGCAGTTCTCTTTGTGCTTTCTTTTGTTTTCAATACGTTATATACGAACAGGTCGTCTGTAGCCGAAGAAGTAAAAAATGCTGAAGACTATTTGAGTCAGAAACAAAAGGACTTTAATGCTTTCATGGCTGATACTTCGTTAATCAGCCGCCTCGTGGAAAATACAGAATCTACCAGTGAATTCAATAAAATTACTGATAAGTCATACGGTATTTTTTTGTACAAGTTAAATAATTCAGGAACTCTCTCTATGAATTTCTGGAGCAATCAGCTCGTTTTGCCACCATCTGAAACATTTTGGATGGGGGATATTGAAGAGCTTATGCATTTATCCAACGGTTATTATTTAGTGTTAAAGCGAACACTGAATATTTCAACTCATACAATTGTTGCATATGCATTAATTCCTGTCCGGTCTGAATTTTTTCTTGAAACGGAATACTTACCACAAAGGTTTGCATATAGTAATACCGCAGACAACAGGGTGCTCTTGACTACATCAGTGACGGAATTTCCTGTAAAGTCTTTATCAGGGAAGACATTATTTTATTTTGAAAAAAAAGTTTCAGGTGCTGTTCCTTATAATAATCAACTCACCATATTATTCAGATTTGGTGGATTGTTATTGTTATTGCTATTTACACATTTAGTGGCGGAATCGCTGGCAAGAAAAAAAATATGGAAAGGTGTTTTATTTCTTGGTTTTAGTCTTGTAGTCATCCGTTTACTCATATACCTCTTTCCGGAATTATTAAATCTTCGCCAGTTTGAGCTGTTTGACCCCTCTATCTACGGGTCGAATATAGTACAACGATCCCTGGGTGATCTGTTAATGAATTCAGTTTTTTTTTGCTGGATAGTTTTATTTACCTGGTATAAAGTACAGCAGTATAAAAATATCGTTGCACGGCTGCCTTCCTGGCTTAGATTATTAGCCGGGATATCTTCTCTTTGTCTTCTTATTTATTCTACGTTTATTCTTTCTTCTGTTATCAGGAGTATAGTAGCCGATTCAAAAATATCTTTTGATGTTACCAATTTTTTTAGTCTTAACCGGTATACAGTCGTAGGATTTATTGTACTGGCCACTTTGTCTTTATCTTATTATTATTTTACGCAGTTATTGTTCCGTGTTATTTTCCCGCTTTTTAGAAATAATATCTGGCTGGTATATTTTGCCATCGGTTTTTCCGGATTGATTTACTTAAGCCTGAAATCGGGAAATCCCACAGTTCTTTTTTATATACCTGTATTGGCGTGGTTACTTCTTTATACCTGGATGGTCAACAGGGATGGAGTTATTTTGCACCGTATTCGTATTAATATTGCTGGTATACTCTTTTGGATATTTGTTTTTTCTGTATCTATCGCCGCTATTATGCTTGCGGAAAACAGGCAGGTGGAATGGGAGAAAAGGAAATTTTATGCGGAGAAGCTGGCAGAGCAAACGGATCCTTCCAGCGAAAGGCTGATGAGTATTGCCGTGCGATACCTGGATAATGATTTTTTGCAGGAAAATTTTTACAGGTTTACAGATAGCGCAAGCAGCAGGTATATCCGGGATAGTATAATGGCTAGTAATTACAAGGGCTATTTAAATAAATACGAAACAAGGCTCTATGCCTATGACTCCTCTGGTCTCCCGCTTTTCAATGATGATCCGACAACCTATGATGCTCTGAATACGATTGTTACCCTGCAATCACATCCTACAAGTACACCCGATCTCTATTATTATGAAACTTCCTTTGATAAGTATACCTATATCACTGAGCGGATTGTTAGTGATTCATCAGGAAATAAGCTGGGTTATTTTTTCCTGATTTCCAATCCAAAGAAATATAGCAGTGATGCGTTGTTCCCGGAATTTTTTAAACAATATAAAAGGAACGATCCTGAAAATTCACCTATTTATTCTTATGCGGTGTACAGTCAAAAAAAATTGATTGCCCTTTCTAATAAATACCCTTTTGCTACAAAACTTAATGATAAGGATATTCCCCGTAATAAGGAGTATGAACGGAGGACAAACGGGGAATTTGATGAATTGTGGTACCGGGCAGGTAATGAAAAGGTAGTGGTGATGGCAAGGAAAGGAGATACGCTTATTGAGTCGATTACGTTGTTTTCCTATATCTTTTGTTCTTTTCTTTTTCTTGTTTTCATTGTACAGGTATTGTCATTATTATTGAAAGCGGTGTATGACTGGGAAGGATTTAAAAGTTTTTTTCATTTTAATATCCGTAACCAGGTACACAGCACTATTATTTTCGTCAGTATTTTCTCTTTTATTATTATCGGAATTGCTACCATTACCTTTTTTAAAAACCGCCATAACAGGAATAATAGTGATAAGCTGAGCCGGACCATGAAGATAATGGTTAACGAAATGGAGAAACGTATTGACAGTGATCATCCGTTTGGTATAGTAGCTCAATTGCATGACACGGTTTCAAGCTATAGCTTGCAGGATCTTGTAAAGGAAGTCTCGGGTATACACGGAGTAGACGTGACGGTCTATGATCTCAATGGAGATTTACAGGTTTCTTCGGAAGCGAATGTGTATGATAAAGGAGTACTAAGCACCAAAATAAATCCTGTAGCCTTTTATCGGTTAAGCCGTTTAAACCAGATCGAGCATGTGCAGGAAGAACGCATTGCTGATCTTTCCTATCTCAGTATTTATGCGCCTGTAAGGGATAAAGAAGGAAGAGTATATGCTTACTTAAGTATCCCTTATTTTACATCTCAGCCTGAATTAGACCAGGAAATATCCAACTTCATTGTTACCGTCATTAACCTCAATGCTTTTATATTGCTGATAGCAGGACTTATTGCATTATTTATTACTAACCGCATTACAAGATCTTTTTCTATCATTAGTGATAAAATGAAAGAAGTAAATCTTGGAAGGATGAATGAAGAAATCGTGTGGAACAGGAATGACGAAATTGGCGACCTGGTAAAAGAATACAATAAGATGGTGGCAAAACTGGAAGAGAGTGCCGAAGCCCTGGCAAAGACGGAAAGAGAAGGAGCCTGGCGGGAGATGGCGAGACAAGTGGCGCATGAAATTAAAAATCCATTAACGCCAATGAAACTAAGTATCCAGTATTTGCAAAAATCGATCAGTAGCAATCATCCTAATGTGAAAGAGCTTTCCAGTAACGTAGCAAATACCCTGGTTGAGCAAATTGATCACTTGTCTAAGATCGCCGCTGATTTTTCACAATTTGCCAATATCAGTAATACAAACATGGAAGAGTTTGATTTACATGAAGTGTTACGATCATTGCATGAATTATACCGGGCCGATGAAAATATTGAGTTTGTATGGAGACCGGTAAGAAGAAAAATAATGGTGAATGCAGATAAAACACAAATGAACCGTTTGTTTACCAATCTTTTTGCAAATGCCGTAGAAGCCTGTGAAGACAGGGATTGCAGGATAGAGGTCAGCGAAGAGCTGCATGATGGAATGGTCAGGATAAATATTAAAGACAATGGTGAGGGTATTCCCCAGGAAATGCAATCACGGATATTTATTCCAAATTTTACAACCAAATCTTCCGGCACCGGCCTGGGTCTTGCTATGTGCAAAGGAATTGTAGAACAGGTAAAAGGCAAAATATGGTTCGATACGCAAAAAGGAAGCGGGACCGTATTTCATGTAGAAATTCCATTGGCGGAATAGCGATCGGTTTATAGTTTGTGGTTATTTGCAGCAGTTAGAGTCTTATTGTATTGCTTTCGAATTTCAGCAGGTAATCATACAGCAATTATGAGGTAACAACAGAAATGGCTTTTCATGTATCACGAAACTAAAAACCACAAACCATAAACTACAAACTTTTTTGTTTTCTCCTGCCTGAAAGATATTCTTCAAATTGTTGCAAAGAAAAACTGCTCAGGTTTTGTTCTTTGGTCAATCCTCCTTTTTGAGCAGCGAGCACCCCATATTTAATATCATTGAAACCCTCCAGGCTATGCGCATCAGGGTTGATGGAAAGTAAAACATTCTTTTCTGTAGCATATTTTATCCAGCGCCAATCCATATCCAGGCGGCGGGGATGGGCATTTATCTCTATAGCAATTTTATTTGCGGCACAGGTGTCAATGATTTTTTTATGATCAAGAAGATATCCTTTACGGCTTAACAGCAATCTTCCCGTCATATGACCAAGAATGGTCACATAAGGATTTGAAATGGCGGTCATTACCCTTGCCATGGCTTTATCTTCGGACATTTTCAAATTACTATGAACAGATGCAATGACGAGATCGAAATCAGCCAGGATATCGTTGGTGTAATCCAGACTTCCGTCATTGAGGATATCGCACTCTATGCTTTTAAAAATCTTGAAAGGGGCTAATTTGCTATTCAGTTCATCAATATAGCGATGTTGTTCCCTGATCCTTTCTTCAGAAAGCCCTTTAGCATAGGTAGCTGACTTTGAGTGGTCAGAAATGACGAGATATTCATATCCTTTCCGGATACATTCTTTGGCCATTTCCTCAATAGTGTTCACACCATCGCTCCAGTTGCTATGATTATGGATGACCGCTTTTACATCTTTCGGTTGTATCAGAAAAGGAAGTGCTTTCTTTTTTGCTTGTTCAATCACTGATGCCGTTTCTCTCATACAGGGAGGTATATATTGAAGATTTGCATGTTCAAAAATTTCTTCATCTTCAGTAATTCCATTTTTTTCATTTGCAACGATTGAAAATTCTTTCTTGAAAGCGTTGATAAAATCAGCAGACCCTGTTGTCAGAAATAATTGTTCCGCCCTGTTTTTTATACCTGTATACAGACGAAGCTTTAATCCATTTTTTAGTTTATATAAAAGACTGTTTTCTGTTTCTTCCAATAATTCGGGCGGCTGCGCTGTTTGAAATTTTGGTTTGATTGTTTCATTCTTTTCAAGAACAATAAACTCCATTTCATCGATAGTTAGCTCCTGCCTTCTGAAGGCTCCGGTAACACAAACTTTTTCCGGAGAAAACGTTTTTTTCAGGTAATTATCGATTTGTGGGAAGATTTCTTCCAATTGAGCGTATAAGAAGCTACCCTGGTTTAACAGGTAATATTCGATGGCTTCCTGTACATTTAGTTGCGTTTTTTCTCCAAACCCCTTAAAAAGTGTTAACCTGTTTTCATTACAGGCATACAATAATTCACCTACCGATTCCAGTCCCATCTCTTTCCAGATGGTATGAATTTTTTTTGGACCAATTCCTTTTACGTTCAGCATTTCAATAACGCCGGGAGGTGTTGCGGCAATGTAGTCATCGAGTATATTGAGATGACCTTCGTCCAGCATCTGTATTACTTTTTCGCCAACACTTTTACCAATACCCTGGATACTAAAAAGATTTTCACGGGGCGTATCTTTCAATTGCAACGGAAGCTTATCAATGTTGAAAGCCGCTATGGAGTAGGTTTTCGTCTTGAAGGAATTTTCTCCATGAATATCCATCAGTTTGGAAAGCAGGGAAAAATTGTCTGCGATTGCACTGTTGTCCATTACTGCAAGTTAGGATAATACAGCAATTTTTTTGAGATAGCTAAGGATACGAAATGAATAAAATAAAAAAAGTCCCCCGACAAATTCGGGAGACTTTCTATTACTTCTAAGAAAATAAAACTTATCTTTTCTTAGCTGCTTTCTTAGCTGCTTTTTTCTTTGGAGCTGCTTTTTTAGCTGCTTTTTTTGGAGCCGCTTTTTTAGCTGCTTTTTTTGGAGCTGCTTTCTTAGCTGCTTTTTTCTTTGTTGCCATTTTTTAGAATTTAATGTTTAGTGAAATGGGTTATCGTTAGTAAAAATAATAATTATTTTATACTACCCAAATTTTTTTTCCACAAAAATGACAAATTGAAAAATCAGGCTTCAGCAGTTGCAACAGAAACATATGTTCTGTCATTGCGTCCTTTGCGAAATTCAACCACACCATCATTCAATGCAAACAAAGTAAAATCTTTGCCTACACCAACGTTTTTACCAGGATGATAAACGGTACCACGCTGACGAATAATGATATTACCTGCAATTGCTGGTTGACCACCAAAAATTTTTACACCAAGGCGTTTGCTTTGTGAATCGCGGCCGTTCTTTACACTACCTTCACCTTTCTTGTGTGCCATGTTATTAAGTTTATAAGTTTATAAGTTAAAGTTATAAAGTTGTTTTTTCTTTTTCAACCTTTCAACTTGTTAACCGATTTACTTTAATTAAGCGATATCAGTTACTTTGATTTTTGTATAAGCAGTACGATGACCTTTCTTTTTGTGAAAGCCTTTTCTTCTTTTTTGCTTATAAGCAATCACTGTATCACCTTTTACCTGGTCAAGGATCTCTGCCGACACTTTTGTTGTTAGCGAAGAGCCTATAGAAAGTTTACCATCGGCATCAGCCAGCAAAACTTCCAGGTTTACTTTATCACCGGCGTTACCTTCTACATGAGGAACGTACAAAGTCTGATCTTTTTCTACTTTGAACTGCTGGCCGGCTATTTTTATTACTGCTATCATAATCTGAAATTAGGGATGCAAAAGTAAGGGGAAAAGTTCAACCGGCAAACAGAAAGCCAAAGTTTTAAATGCCCAAAATGCACACCCGTTTGGCCGGCCTTCCTTTATCTTTGCGGATTGCAGGTGGGACTGCCTGAAATTCTTATGAATTTGCCCGGTAAATAGAGATATACAGATGAAAATCAAGTCATTCTTAGCAAAACCTTTTGCTTCCTATATATATAAAGGTATCCGGAAAGGCATGGCAACCGCTATCGCCGACCAGGAAAATATCCTGAAAGATCTTATTAAAACAGGCCGCACCACCGAATTTGGGAAGCTGGCCGGTTTGGATAAGGTCAATACATACGAGGAGTTCAGGCAGGCTGTTGCTATCAGGGATTATGAACAATTCAAACCTTTTATCGAACATATAAAGGAAGGAAAGCATAATGTTCTGTGGAAGGGAAAACCTATCTATTTTGCAAAAACCTCCGGTACTACCAGCGGTACAAAGTATATCCCTATTACCAAGGACTCCATACCTAATCACATTAATACGGCCAGGAATGCACTGCTTTGTTATATGGCTGAAACAGGAAATACGCTGTTTGCCAATGGCAAAATGATATTTCTTTCCGGTTCTCCCGTATTGGAAAGGGTAGGAGGCATCCCGACAGGCAGGCTAAGCGGAATCGTCAATCATCATGTGCCGGGTTATCTTAGAACCAATCAACTGCCGTCTTATGAAACCAATTGCATTGAAGACTGGGAAACAAAACTGAATAAAATAGTAGATGAAACGATCAATAAGGATATGACCCTTATCAGCGGTATACCACCCTGGATGCAGATGTATTTTGATGAATTAATAAAAAGAAGCGGGAAGAAAGTAAGTGAGCTATTTCCAAATTTCAGTGTGATGGTGCAGGGAGGAGTGAATTTTGAACCTTATAAAGCTAAACTGTTTGAAAGCATCGGTAAAAAAATAGATACGATTGAATTGTTTCCTGCCAGCGAAGGCTTTTTTGCTTTCCAGGATTCACAGAATGCGGAAGGATTATTACTGAATACAGATAGCGGCATCTTTTTCGAATTTGTTCCGGCCGGAGAAATAAATAATGAAAGCCCTACCCGGTTATCTTTAAGGGATGTGAAAGTGGGAGAAAACTATGCGTTGATCATTAACAGTAATGCGGGTTTGTGGGGTTATAATTTAGGTGATACGATAAAATTTGTTTCTACTAATCCTTATCGTATCATCGTTACTGGCAGAACAAAACATTTTATTTCCGCATTTGGCGAACATGTAATTGGAGAAGAAGTAGAACAAAGTTTACTGAAAGCTGCCAGTGAGGAAAATATTCATATTACTGAGTTTACAGTTGCTCCTTATATAAGTGAAGGAGAAGGCAAGTCTTATCATGAATGGTTTATAGAGTTTGAAAACAAGCCTGATAATATACAGGCGTTTGCCCGCAAAGTAGATGAGAACCTGCGTAAAAAGAATGTATATTATGATGATCTTATCAGCGGCAATATTCTGACACCACTTAAATTGACGGCTATACGAAAGAACGGATTTATTGATTATATGAAATCAGTTGGTAAATTGGGAGGACAGAATAAAGTACCACGGCTGAGTAACGACCGGCAAATTGCCGATGAGCTCGAAAAATGGAGAGATAATTGAGACAAGGCATGCCTGTCTGTACTGTGAAATGGAGTAGAGAATTCGGGAAGTGAGTTATGAAATATAAAGTAAGAGTGTACAAAAATGAAAGAGCAACAATATAAAAAATCTGCATTAACCGATCCTTCATCAACTGGTGAAGAACGGGGTGCAAGACGCATCGCTATATTTGGTTCTACCGGCTCTATCGGTACGCAAGCATTAGAAGTAATCGCTGGCAATCCTTCTTTGTTTTCCGCCGAAATATTGACCGCTTATAATAATGAAGAACTGTTAATTCAACAGGCTTTGCGGTTCAATCCCAATATTGTTGTCATTGGCGATGATAAAAAATACCAAAAAGTAAAAGATGCATTAGCGGCAACGGATATCAAGGTTTTTGCAGGTGAAAAAGCATTGGAAGAAGCTGCCAGCATGGACTGCTATGACCTGATGCTCGCCGCCATTGTTGGTTATGCCGGATTGCGGCCAACATTACAAGCTATAGAAATTGGCAAACCGGTGGCGTTGGCAAATAAAGAAACATTAGTAGTAGCTGGTGATATTATTATGCGTAGGGCGGTAGAGAACAGGGTTCCGGTTATTCCGGTCGATTCAGAACATTCAGCTATATTTCAATGCCTGGTAGGCGAAAGCAGGAACAGGATTGAAAAAATAATTCTTACTGCTTCGGGTGGTCCGTTTTTAGGAAGAAAACCAAATTACCTGGTGAATGTAAAAAGGGAACATGCTTTGCAACATCCCAACTGGAACATGGGGGCCAAGGTATCAATTGATTCGGCTACATTGATGAACAAGGGACTTGAAATGATTGAAGCAAAATGGTTGTTCAATCTGCAGCCTGATCAGATACAGGTGATCATTCACCCGCAAAGCATCATTCATAGTATGGTGCAATTTGAAGATGGCAGTATTAAAGCCCAGATGGGACTTCCGGATATGAAGTTACCTATTCAGTATGCGTTGGCATTTCCCAAACGGATAGCTAATAAATTTCCGCGGTATGATTTTAAGAAAGTAAACACACTCACGTTTGAAGAACCAGACCTCAGAACTTTCCGAAACCTCGGTTTAGCTATTGAAGCGTTGAATAAAGGCGGCAACCTTCCCGCCATCATGAATGCGGCTAACGAGATTGCCGTATTTGCTTTTTTACGAAACCGGCTCAACTTCCTGGACATGACCGACGTAATAGAAAAGACCATGAGTAAAATATCCTTTGTTCAGGAGCCTACCTTGGAAGAGTATTTTGAAAGTGATGGCATGGCCCGTAATTATGCCGCAGACCTTATCAAATTGTAACTGCTTCATCATCAATTCTTTTAATATTCTTAATAAAATCAAATATTTCAGCAGCGGTATTAAAATCGTTTATATTTAGCTGATATTTGCGATTCTTTAAATTTTTATAAAATACCTGGTTTCAGATATGTATTTATTAGCAATTAATTGGGCGTCGGTGAGTGTGCAGGTTGGGCAACTGTTACTGGCTTTGTCAATCCTGATCATACTGCATGAGTTTGGTCATTATATAACGGCTAAGTGGTTTGGTTGCCGGGTAGAAAAATTCTTTCTTTTTTTCGACCCCTGGTTTTCATTAGTGAAGAAAAAAATAGGCGATACAGTATATGGTATCGGCTGGCTCCCATTGGGCGGATATGTTAAAATATCCGGGATGATTGATGAAAGCATGGATAAGGAAGCTATGAAGCAACCGCCAAAGGAATGGGAATTCAGAAGTAAACCAGCGTGGCAACGGCTCATCATTATGCTTGGCGGTGTGATCATGAATGTATTGGTAGCCTTTATTATTTATGCGTTTGTATTAATGATATGGGGGGAGAAAAAAGTTCCTAATGCTAGTGTAAAGAACGGAATTTGGGTAATTGATTCTGTGATGCATAAGTTCGGTTTTCAAAATGGTGACAGGATCATTTCAGTCAATGGTGATACTATTGAAAATTTTGATGAAATACAGCTTAAAGTGTTGATAGGAGGAAGAAATGTTGTACTGGAAAGAGATGGAAAAAATATGGAACTGGCATTGCCTGTTGATGTGATCGATAAAGTGATTACGCGTAGGGATAAAAAAAGAATGTTGATGGCACAAAGACTACCTGCCATAGTTGGGAACTACAGAGATAAGGATACATCATCCTTTGGGAAAAAAGCGGGGCTATTGCCATTTGACCAAATCCTTGCTGTTAATGGGGAGCCTGTGAAATTTATCGACGAGGTTAACAC
>JAKFEJ010000412.1:0-2196 GCA_036675745.1 Chitinophagaceae bacterium
CAATTCAATCAATACGGACAGTCAAGAGCATGGATCAGTGAATTGTTACCACATACATCCAAAGTAGTAGATGACCTGTGTATTATAAAAACAATGTTTACCGAAGCTATTAATCATGATCCGGCATTGACATTTTTTCAAACCGGTGCGCAGGTTGGTAACCGCCCAAGTATGGGATCATGGTTGAGTTATGGATTAGGAAGCGAGAATAAAAATTTACCGGCATTCTGTGTATTGCTGTCAAAAGGAAAAGGAAATGGCCAGGGTGTTTATTCCAAACTATGGACCAATGGATTTTTAGACTCTATTCACCAGGGTGTGCAATTCAGTAGTGGAGAAAATCCCGTATTGTATTTAAACAACCCGGAAGGTATTAATAAAGATGATCGCAGGAAGATGTTGGATAAACTGGCTGCATTGAATGAAGAATCGTATAAAGAATTTGGTGATCCGGAGATCAATGCCAAAGTGCAGCAATATGAAATGGCTTATCGTATGCAAACGGCTGTACCGGATATAACTGATCTGAGTAAAGAACCGGAAGACATTATTAAACTGTATGGACCCGATTGTTTAACACCCGGTACCTATGCAGCGAATTGTTTGCTTGCAAGAAAACTTTCGGAGAATGGTGTTCGCTTTGTGCAACTCTATCACCAGGGTTGGGATGGACATGATAACCTGCCGTCACAAATAAAAGGTCAGTGCCTGGATGCAGACCAGGCATCCGCTGCATTGATCACTGATCTGAAACAAAGAGGCCTGCTCGATGAAACATTGGTAATATGGGGTGGAGAATTTGGCCGCACCAATTACTGCCAGGGCGTATTGACAAAAGATAATTATGGACGTGATCATCATCCCCGCTGTTTTACTATCTGGATGGCGGGTGGTGGCGTGAAACCCGGTGTATATGGTGAAACAGATGAGTTTGGTTATAACATTGCAAAGGATCCGGTGCATGTACACGATTTTCATGCAACCATTTTGCACCTGATGGGATTGCACCATGATCAGTTGACGTATAAACATCTGGGCAGGCGTTATAGGTTGACGGATGTAGCGGGTGAAGTGGTGAAGGGTATAATAGCGTAACCCCTAAATCTCCGCCGCGGCGGAGACTTGCAGGTGCACAGCCCTTGCTTTTCGAAGAGGCAGCCTCATCCCGACCTTCTCCCAAAGAGAAGGCCATCAGAGCACAGCCCTCGCTTTGCGAAGGGTTTGATAACAATCAGATTCTTCGCAAATGCTGAACATAGATATAAAGTTGATGTGATAGTTATGAAGTTTGGATCAGTAATGTAGCACCGCCTCTTCTCTTTTGGAGAAGAGGAAGGGAGATGAGGCCGATGTGGTAGTTATGTAGTTTGACTTTGTAATATAGCACCGCTCCTTTCCCTTAGGGGAAGGAGAAGGTGGATGAGGCCGCCCCGAAAAAATTATGAACCGTAAACAATTTATAAAACAATCTTCCATTGCTGCAACAGGTATGATCTATGCGCCAGCAATTCTTCGTGGCTTGAAACCCGATGAAGTTATTCTTGGGCATAATAACAAACGCTATCGCATCAATACAAAATGGAGCCAGGTGAATGCAGCGCAATACCCGGTGAAAGATTGTCATGAGATGGTACAGGATAAACTGGGTCGCATCATTCTGCTTACTAATGAGACAAAGAATAATGTTATCATTTATGATAAAAGCGGTAAACTGATCAGTAGCTGGGGACATGAATATCCCGGTGCTCATGGGCTTACATTATTCAATGAAAATGGAGAAGATGTTTTATTTATCTGTGATAACAATCTTCACCAGGTATTTAAAACTACTATTGACGGAAAAGTTTTGATGGTATTGGATTATCCAAAAGAAACCGGGCAATATACCAAAGCCGATGAATATATTCCAACAGAAACCATCATAGCCCCCAATGGAGATATTTATGTAGCGGATGGTTATGGAAAAGATTTTGTGATTCAATATGATTCTAAAGGAAAATATATCCGCCACTTTGCGGGCAGAGGCGAAGGAGATAAATATATTATCAATGCGCATGGCATTTGTATTGATAACCGCGATAAGAATAATCCTTGCCTCATCGTAACCTCAAGGGTGCAAAATGCTTTTAAGCGATATACGATGGAAGGAGTTTATATTGATACCATTCCATTGCCCGGCGCCTGGGTTTGCCGTCC
>JAKFEJ010000217.1:0-2194 GCA_036675745.1 Chitinophagaceae bacterium
TAAAACATCTTATGGTTTTCATCAATAAAAAATAAGGGTTTATAATTATTCATACCTCATTATTTTTTGATGTGCATAATTAATGTGTAAAAACATGGTTAATAAAATCCCGATTTAGCAAACAGGCAAAATTATTGCTACTAATTATTAAGAAAAAAAATCTAACCATTCTTCAGATCTATACAGGCAAATAAAGAATAAAACATATTTCAACGATGGACGGTTGAATATATAAAGGGCTTACTTGGTGGAGTAGGTCCTTCTTATTTTGGTCCCATCCCATTGGTCGCCATAGGCTTGCCGAAGGCGATGCCGACATTCTCCGCCCCGGTGGAAAGGCCAACCAACACACAGTCCCCGCTTGTCGAAGAGTATCATTAAAATTGTACTCTTCGAAAATGGGAGGACATTTCCCCTCCTTGGTCCGAAAGACTCCGGACTCATTCGGAGAGGGGCGAACTAAAGACTATATAAAATTTAAACAGCCGGGGTGGGTTGCCGAATAGAATTACTGAACCCTGATCCCGATAGCTATCGGGAGTGCGACCCAACGAACGATCCCATGAAAAACTAAAGCTGGCTACATCATTCTTTTTTTCATACAAAAAACCCCGATGCAAAAACACCGGGGGTAACAACTAAAAACTCAGCCATTTGATTGGCTTTATTGGAACGTCCTTCGACTCAGCTTTTCAGTGGTGCCGAAAGAATTTATCAGTCGGGTTTCTTCCCGTCTAAAAATGTGTTGATCGTACTTATTTGCGCCTGGTTATTTTGGTCGGATTTGACCTCGTAATTACTATAGAAATTTTCAATATGTGAATTGCTGTTATACAGTTCCATATTGCGGCGGATATAGGCCGGCACGGTTTCAAACTCATTATTGGGGTCAGCCGAATTGACATTGAACGACAAGTTGCGCAACTTGTGCAGTCGTTCGGCCGCCCTACGTTTTTGTTCGTCGGCTTCGTCCCGCAGAGCGGAATCCTCAACCTCGGTGGACAAAGGTGCTTGAGCATGGTGGGCTAACGGCATATCCGCCGCTGGAATGTCTTTTTCTACCAGTTGCATTTGCATGTCAGAAAGTTCGTCTTCTGATTTTGCGGCAACATCGGCAGAGACCGGCTTTTCTACGGAAGGCATTGAGGTATAGACCTCTGCTTTTGATTCCGCGTAGATATTGGATGGTCTGGCCAGTTGATAACCTCCCGAAGCTGCAGGCAACGGGCTAGTACTCGTACTATCTTTATTTACTTCTTTTGTTGAATCGGTGGATAAGGTGATCGGTTCGTTGTGGGATATGGGAGTAGATTCGAAGACCGAATATATGTCTTCTTTCTTTTCCGTCGTTAACATTTTTTCAACAGTATTTTTACCGTTTTCGCCAGTATTATTACTAAGTAAATTTTCATCCATTTTTAATTCCAATAGCACAACCGGCTCCTCTTCTTTTATATGTTCCGTTACTATCAGGTCATTCATTACTGGCATAGGAGCATCCTGCATGGTAAGTTCATCCACGAGCTTTGGAGCTAACAGATCTTTTACTTCTTCTATCATCACCTTCTTTTCTTCTGCAACTGGCTTATCAATTTTTCCCGGTTCGCCTAATACCATTACGATTTTTTCTTCCTTCTTTGCTTCTTCTTTTACAAGCACTGGTTTAGTAAACGGTTCCCTGTGCTGGAAGCCGGTAGCGATTAATGTAATTCCCAATTTGTCGCCTAATGTATTATCATAACCAAGACCCATGATCACATCAGTTCCTTCACCAGCCTGTGATACCAAATGATGTTGTATCACTTCCACTTCATCCATTGTGAATTCATTTTCACCTTCCGCGGAATTAATATTGATAAGTATCCATTTCGCTCCGCTGATATCATTATCATTCAATAGCGGTGAATTCAATGCTTCTTCAATTGCTTTGTGTGCACGGTCTTCTCCTGCTACGGCCGCACTTCCCAATATAGCTACACCACCATTGCGCATAACTGTGCATACATCCGCAAAGTCAACATTGATCTGGCCGGTACTGTTGATCACATCCGTGATACATTTAGCAGCCGTGGCCAATACATTATCGGCTCTTTGAAATGCTTCACGCATTTTTAAATTACCATACTGATGACGCAACTTATCATTGCTGATCACCAGCAATGTATCTACATATCCTTTCAATGTTTTAATTCCT
>JAKFEJ010000291.1:0-2187 GCA_036675745.1 Chitinophagaceae bacterium
TTTCCTGATCAGTTTGAAATGGGAAAAAAAATAGATGATGAAATAATAAAAGAAATAATGATCAATGCCACCTGGGCGCCTGATCATGGCCGGCAGGAGCCCTGGCAGTTTACCGTATTTACCAGCGAAGGATTAAAAAAATTAGCGGCATTTCAAAGTGAATTTTATAAAGAGAATGCGGGAGAAAATTTTAAAGAGGCTACTTATATCAAATTGCAAAAACAACCGCTGAAAGCATCTCATATCATTGCTATTGGAATGAAGAGAACGACTATTAAAAAAATACCGGAAACAGAAGATATATCTGCTGTCGCCTGCGCCGTCGAAAATATTTATTTATCAGTTACCGCTTATGGTTTAGGCGGCTACTGGACAACCGGCGGTATCACTTATTATGAGAAAGCAAAATCATTTTTTGGTTTAGGAGAACCGGATCGGTTGCTTGGTTTTTTTTATATCGGGCATGTGGCTATTCCTTCTGTGGGTGCAACAAGATTGCCGGTAGAAGAAAAAGTAAAATGGGTAAAGGGATAAGTATATGACCATTTTTAAAATTTGTTGTATGCTTAATTATTGACTGGAAAAACTATCTTTGATGATGGATAAAAAACCATTAAACTTATTATGAAAAAAATATTACTAAGTTCAATTGTTGTATTGCTGACAGCTATTGCCATTGCGCAACCTCCTGCGGGTGATGCAAAACCGGGTGATTGGTATGGAGAAAAAGTAACTGAGGATGGAGCAATGAATATTGCGGAGATACCGGCTAAGCTTGAAAAAACAAAATCCGTGGATGGAAAAATCAGAGGAAAGATTGTAGAAGTATGTGAAAAAAAGGGATGCTGGTTAAAGCTACAAGTAAATGATAGCACAACAGCTATGGTAAAAATGAAAGATTATGGTTTCTTTTTGCCTGTGGCGGCCAAAGGCAAAACGGTTGTACTGGATGGTGAAGTGAAAATGAAAACGACTTCCGTAGCAGAATTGAGGCATTATGCTGAAGATGCCAAAAAATCAAAAGAAGAAATTGCAGCTATCACAAAGCCGGAAAAAGAAATCCGGGTCACGGCAAAAGGGATAGTAATAGTAGAATAGAAATATTTTAACGATTTTGTAAAAGGCTGTCTTTCAATGGACAGCCTTTTTTATTTGTCAATAATTTGTCAGTTTCCTGCTTGCGTAAGAGGTTTTTCCCTTTAGCGTAATAATAGGAAAAAGCCTTGTTGTTCCTTTGCGGCCAAATCTATTAAATAAATGAAGTCTTTATACAGTTTACTGAATATCAAAAAGATCGGTACCCTTATTTCTATCCTGTTTTTTGTTCTTATTTCGAATGCGCAAAAGGGCCAGTTAAGGGGTATTGTCAGAACCAGTGATAATGCGCCTGCAGCTTATGTAAATGTTCAATTAAAAGAAATCAGAAAAGGCACGATCAGTGCAGAAGACGGCTCTTACTCCTTAACTGGCATTCCTGAAGGTCAATATACACTGATCGTTTCATTTGTGGGCTTACAAACCATACAAAAACCAGTTGTTGTAACAGCCGGTAAAACAAATAACCTCGATTTTGCCCTTGTTGAAAACGAAAACCAACTGACCGAAATAGTTGTAACAGCCAACCGTTCTGTTAATGAAAAAGTTACTGCTATCGGCAAGTTGCCCATCAAACCAATGGATCTGCCACAGGCTGTCGTAACCATTGGCGAAGCAGTCATGAAAAATCAACAGGCGCAGCGTTTGAGCGATGTGATCAAAAATGTAAATGGTGTTTACCTCGGTACGGCAAGGGCCAGCACACAGGAAACTTTTTATGCAAGAGGTTATAGTTTTTCTTCAACCAATATGTTCAAAAACGGATCAAGGGTTAACTCGGGCTCCATGCCGGAAGTAAGTTCTTTGGAAAGTGTTGAAATACTGAAGGGCGGCGCTGCAATACTATATGGTAATGTGGCTCCCGGAGGTGTGTTGAATATGGTTACCAAAAAACCAAAATTTGAATTTGGTGGTGAGGTGAGCTTACGTGCAGGAAGTTTTAATCTTATCAAGCCTGCGGTTGATATTTATGGCCCGATCAGCAATAAAATCGCTTACCGTGTAAACGGAACATTTGAATCAACTGACAGCTATCGTGACCAGGTATCTTCAACACGTTATTATGTAAACCCTTCATTACTTTTTAAATTG
>JAKFEJ010000095.1:0-2180 GCA_036675745.1 Chitinophagaceae bacterium
ACTCTGGCAATGGATGAGCACTGAAAATTTATCTATCGCTATAAGCCTTCGGTTAGATGCATTGTCAATGGTGTTTGTATTCATCATCACATTTGTTGGAGCATTGATCCATATTTACTCCACTGCCTTTATGCGGCAGGACCGGGACTATTCCCGGTTTTTCGCTAGCATGAACCTGTTTGTATTTTCAATGTTATTGCTGGTAATGGCTGATAACCTGGTGCTGATGTACCTGGGATGGGAAGGAGTGGGGTTATGCAGTTATTTACTGATCGGCTTCTGGTACGAAACTCCTACCAACTGTCGTGCGGCGAATAAAGCTTTCTATATTACCCGTATTGGAGATACGGCGATGGCTATCGGCCTGTTCCTTTTATTTAAAGAATTGGGAACACTGAATATTCCTGATATTCTTCAACAATCCCCCCAACATTTTGCAAACAGTTCATCAAACATTACACTTATCGCTTTATTATTACTTGCTGGTGGCATGGGAAAGTCAGCACAACTACCGCTACAAACCTGGTTGCCTGATGCAATGGCCGGGCCTTCACCGGTAAGTGCATTGATACATGCAGCCACCATGGTGACGGCTGGTGTATATCTCATTGCACGGATGCATACCGTATTTGAACTTTCACCATTGGCGATGGATGTTACCGCTATTGTTGGTGCATTTACTTTAGTCGTTGCCGGCTGCAGTGCGATGGTACAAACAGATATTAAAAGAATACTGGCTTATTCAACGATCAGCCAGATAGGATATATGTTCCTGGCATTGGGGATAGGTGCCTGGAGTGCAGCCATCTTTCATTTTTTTACCCATGCTTTTTTTAAGGCATTATTATTTCTTGCAGCAGGAGCAGTTATTGAATCCCTGCACCATGAACATAATATTTTCAAAATGGGGGGATTGAAAAACAAAATGCCAGTTGTCTTCTACACCTTTTTAGCCGGTGCAGCGGCATTAGCGGCATTGCCACTGATCAGTGCAGGTTTTTTTAGCAAAGATCAAATTTTGTGGTATGCCTGGAGTGCCGGTAATGGGAATGCGATGCTCTGGCTAATAGCTTTGACCGGGGCTTTCATCACTGCTCTTTATTCTACCCGGTTAATGCTGGTTGTTTTTTGGGGTGAAATGAAAACCCCTGTTACTGCTTATCCTGGTAAATTAATGACTATTCCATTGATCATACTTGCTGTCTTATCTATTATTGCAGGATTTATTGAATGGCCCCATAACCTTGTCCACCTGGCGCTTTTCTCTGATCTTGTTCAAAAGATTTTACCGGCAACCATTCTGAAGGAAGGTATTCCGCCAGAGATCATCTTTCAATTGATCGCTGCTGTTATCACATTACTCGCGGTATATATCGGGTACATTTTATACTACCGCAACAGGAAATTGATTGAACAGTGGAAAGAATCTCCTGTTATGATGACGATACGAAATTTTTTCTTTAAAGGCTGGGGATTTGATCAACTATATGATACCGTATTTGTAAAACCATTTGTATTTATAACACGTATCAATAAGACTGATGTATTTGATAAATTATATAATGGCATAGCAAAAGCAAATCAGGCATTGAATCGTTTATTATCGGTTTCACAAAACGGCTCTTTGCGCTGGTATATCGCCGGTGTGTTGATTGGGATCTTGTTCATTTTGACGTTGCAATTGTTGTCGTAATGCCCCCTTCCGACTTCCCCCGGTTGGGGGAAGCCATCAACACACAGCCCTGGCTTTTCGGAGATGCTGAAAGCTTTCTGTTTCTCCGAAAGTGGTGAGTAGAGATATATTGCCGATGTGGTAGTTATGAGGTTTGGGTTTGCAACGCAGCACCGCTCCTTTTCCACCGGAGAAGGAGAAGGTGGATGAGACCCTTGATTAGAGATATAAAGTTGATGTGGTAGGTCTGAAGTTGGATTTGCAAGCAGCACTAAGGAAACTTCCCCCTCCTCCGGTCCGAAAGACTCCGGACTCATTCGGAGAGGGGCGAACTAAGGAACAATTCAACTGTAAACGACCGGGGTGGGTTGTTGAATAGCGAACAGAACGTTGAAGTGTGCGACGCAACAGACGATGCTCATAGATACATAAGCTGGTAACAAAAAAATAATTGATTCTATTTTATGATACTCGCATGGATGATATGCATATTATTAATTGGCGGCTT
>JAKFEJ010000612.1:0-2178 GCA_036675745.1 Chitinophagaceae bacterium
GATGGAAAAAATTGCAGATGGTTCACAGAAAGATGTGGCCTATGCGCCAAGCGGAGATAAAATGGGAAAAGATCTGGGAAGTCGTGAAAAAATCCGCAATGCAAAAGGACTTGTTTGGTATCCGGCTGAAACGGATGTATCCATACGACCCGGTTGGTTCTATCATGCCAAAGAAGATGATAAAGTGAAATCGCCGGAGAAGTTGCTCGATATTTATTTTAGTTCGGTTGGTTACAATAGTGTTTTATTATTAAACATACCGCCGGATAAACGTGGCTTGCTGGCAGATAGCGATGTAAAAAGTTTAAAAGGGTTCAGGCAATTGCTTGATAAAACTTTTAAAAACAACATGGCAAAAGGAGCTATAATAAAATCCGGTAATGGAGTAAATACAAAGGCTTTGCTGGATGGCAAGTACAGTACATATTTTACTACGAAAGCAAAAGATACTTCAACTATTATTGAATTAACATTACCAGCAGCTAAAACATTTGATGTAGTAAGCCTGCAGGAAAATATTTCCATTGGTCAGCGGATCGAAAAATTTGTAGTGGAATATAAAGATGGAAATGACCCGATAGCTATCGGGTGGAAGCAGCTTGCACATGGTACAACAGTAGGTTATAAAAGGCTGCTGCGATTTAAAGAAGTTATAGCTAAGCAAATAAGATTAAGAATAATATCGTCGAGGCTCAATCCAACCTTATCCGAATTCGGGCTGTATAAGTTGGCTAAATAACTCTTTACCTGTAAATCTTTAAGCAGGATGATAAAATATGTGTTTGCCTTGTTTGCTTTTGTAAGTGTAATAAAAGCAGAGGCTCAATTAAAAGTTGTGCCTTTACCCCCGCAGCAAAGTTTATATGCCGGTGACTGGTTGGTCCAATCCGTAAAACCAAAGGCTGCTGTTTATACCAGCGACGATAAAAAAAATATTCATTTATATAATGGCCTTGTAAAAAGAACTTTTCGTTTATCTCCCAATGTAGCTTGTATTGATTATAAAAATATGATCACGGGTCAGCAATTGTTAAGAGCTTTAAAACCGGAAGCGATTGTGACCATCAATGGAAAGGAATACAATATCGGCGGATTGTATGGGCAAAAAGAAAAAGCTTATTTATTACCCGAATGGATAGCTGGTTTTTCCAAAGGCGAGAATGATTTCCAGTTTGTCGATTATGAGATCAATGAACTAAAGCCTTTTATTAACTGGAAAGCTGGCGATTGGTGGACCTACAATAAAAAACAACCTGAAGGAAAAGTATTGAGCTTTTTATACAAGAGCAATTTGACTGAATTAAATGGAATAGCGATAAGCGTGAACTATGCAATATATGATGGACTTCCTTTAATTGCTAAATGGGTAACGATAGAAAATAAAGGAGCTATTCCTTTTAAAATTGACAAAGTAAAAAATGAAGTGCTGGCGTTGGTAGAAGAAGAAAGTGCCGTAATAGGTAAGCCTGAAAGGATGAAAAAGCAACAAGGGATTTATATCGAGACCAATTATGCTTTCAATAATGCCATGCGTTATGACATCAGTGACCAAACCACGCATTGGAAAATTGATTCATCCTATACCTCGCAGGTAAACTATGATTATAATACGCCTTGTGTTCTTGAGGTATATCCGGATAAAGCACCCGGGATTGAATTGAAACCAGGAGAGTTATTTACTTCTGTTCGCAGTTTTGAATTACTCATGGATAGTTATGACAGGGAGAGGAGAGGTTTAGCAGTCCGGAGAATGTATAGCACCATAGCTCCATGGACTACATCGAATCCTATTTTCATGCATCTTGTCAGTAAAAATGACGAAGAAGTAAGAAATGCCATTGATCAATGTGCCGTTACCGGGTATGAAGCATTGATATTAAGTTTCGGTAGCCATATCAATATGGAAGACAGTTCAGCAAAAAACATTCAGCAATGGAAACAGAATGCAGACTATGCGCATAGCAGGGGGATTAAGATCGGCGGTTATTCTTTGTTCAGTTCAAGACGCATCAGTGATGAAGATGATGTGATAAATCCTGCAACCGGTAAACCCGGTGGAGCCTTCTTTGGTAATGCACCATGTTTTGGAAGCAAATGGGGATTGAGTTATCGCGATAAGATAAAATATTTCTTTACGCAAACTGGTTTTGATATATGGGAGAATGATGGTCCTTATCC
>JAKFEJ010000626.1:0-2169 GCA_036675745.1 Chitinophagaceae bacterium
CGGATGATACCATAGGCTCCTGTCTTTAATAACAAACCAGCTAATATCAGGCTGCCGGCCGTAGGCGCTTCGCTATGTGCATCAGGCAACCAATTATGCAGCGGTACTACGGGCAGCTTTATTGCAAATGCAATTAAAAATCCCATCATGATCCATTTGGCTGTTGAAGGCTGCAGTGTTGTATTTAATAAATCAAAATAATCATACGAATAATTACCTGTTTGTTGTCCATGGATAATATACAGTGCAAGGATAGCCAACAGCATCAGTAAACCTCCGGCCTGTGTAAAAATGAAAAACTTATACGAGGCATAACGACGGTTCGTATCACCCCAGAGAGAAATGAGAAAATACATCGGCACCAGCATCACTTCCCAAAAGAAATAAAAAAGGAAAAGGTCCAGTGCAATAAATACACCACTGATACCTGCCAGCGTCCATAGCAGGTTGAAAAAATAAAAACCAATCCTTTCTTTTATTTCATTCCATGAACAAAGCACCGACAATGTACCGAGGAAAAAAGTCAGCAACAGCATTACAGTACTTAATCCATCCAATGCCACATGAAAACTGATCCCGAAAGAAGGTATCCAGCTTACCTGGTAATTGATAAACCAACTTTCCGCACCGGTTAATGATGCCTGCTGTTGTATCCATAAATTGCAGATGATGATAAAGTCAATGAGAATGGCAATTAAAGCAATCCATTTTGCTAATTGGTTGTTCCAGCGGTACACCAGCCAGCTTAGCAAGCCACCAATTAATAATATGCATATCATCCATGCGAGTATCATAAAATAGAATCAATTATTTTTTTATATCCCAGCTTCAGTAATTCTGTTCGGCTTTCGTTGCGTCGCACTCTTGTGGGTTCTATTCGCTACTCAGCAAACCTCATCCTCTTATCCTTCTCCTGAAGAGAGAAGGACAGTGCTGCATCTCTCTAATGATCTTCATAACTACCACATCAACATTATATCTCTATTCATCACTTTCGGAGAGCATTTATTCTATCAGCTTCTCCGAAAAGCAAGGGCTGTGCTTTGATGGCCTTCTCCTTCGGAGAAGGTCGGGATGAGGCTTCACGACAACAACTGCAACGTCAAAATGAACAAGATCCCTATTAACACACCAGCAATATACCAGCGCAGAGAACCGTTTTGTGAAACCGATAATAAACGATTCAATGCCTGATTTGCTTTTGCTATGCCATTATATAATTTATCAAATACATCAGCCTTATTGATACGTGTTATAAATACAAATGGTTTTACAAATACGGTATCATATAGTTGATCAAATCCCCAGCCCTTAAAGAAAAAATTTCGTATCGTCATCATAGCCGGAGATTGTTTCCATTTTTCAATTACTGTTTTATTGCGGTAATACAAGATATACCCAATATATACTGCGAGAAGAGTGATGATGACAGCAATCAATTGAAAAATAATTTCTGCAGGAATGGCTTCTTTCAACAGGGTTGCCGGTAAAACCTTTTGAACAAGATCAGAGAATAGCGCCAGGTGGACAAGGTTATGGGGCCATTCGATAAATCCTGCAATAATAGATAAGACAGCAAGTATGATCAATGGAATAGTCATTAATTTACCAGGATAAGCAGTAACAGGGGTTTTCATTTCGCCCCAAAAAACAACAAGCATTAACCGGGTAGTATAAATCGCCGTGATAAAAGCGCCTGTCAAAGCTATTAACCAGAGCATCGCATTCCCATTACCTGCACTCCAGGCATACCACAAAATTTGATCTTTGCTAAAAAAACCTGCACTGATCAGTGGTAATGCTGCTAATGACGCCGCACCGGCTAAAAAGGTGTAGAAGACAACTGGCATTTTGTTTTTCAATCCTCCCATTTTGAAAATATTATGTTCATGGTGTAGGGATTCAATAATTGCTCCTGCTGCAAGAAATAATAATGCCTTAAAAAAAGCATGTGTAAAAAAATGAAAGATGGCTGCACTCCAGGCACCTATCCCCAATGCCAGGAACATATATCCGATCTGGCTGATCGTTGAATAAGCCAGTATTCTTTTAATATCTGTTTGTACCATTGCACTGCAGCCGGCAACGAATAAAGTAAATGCACCAACAATAGCTGTAACATCCATCGCCAATGGTGAAAGTTCAAATACGGTATGCATCCGTGCAATG
>JAKFEJ010000116.1:0-2163 GCA_036675745.1 Chitinophagaceae bacterium
AATCACCAGGTTCCAGGTTGATCCATTTTGCCTGGGCAGTTTCATTCTTTGCTGTCCTTGCATAAACCAAGAGGCTATCCTGGTTTTGGGTAGCTATCCAGATATCTTCATTCCGGGCCGTATGAATTTTCGCTAATCCTTTTGCATCTCCTTTTACAAAAAAACCACTCTCAGTTACGGAAAGGTTTTTAAAATTTCCCTGGCCATCACCCATCAGAACTAATCCATTCAGGGCATCATGCCGTCCACTGTAAGGTTCCATTCCATAATCGTTACCCACTACCAATAAATCAAGATTGCCATCCCCATCCGCATCTTCGCTTATCATACCAAATAATGGAGCAACCTGCGCTTCAACAGGCAATGGTTTTACAGCAAACCGTCCATTGCCTTTATTTTCTATATAAACTGATTGAAGATAGTTGGCCATTTTTTTTATAGCATCTTTTTTATCAGTGTCATTCCATAGATCATCCATCGTTGCAAGGCCATAGGATTTATAAGTGGGATATTTTTTTCTGATGGACAATACCTGGCCGACCAGGTCGTCTTTTGCATGCATGGGAAACGGTTTCCTGGTTCCATCTTCTGCTTTCATATAACAAAATAACATGGCATCCAGTGAACCATTCTTGTCAATGTCTTTTGCATATAAGGTCATCGGTTCTTCTACCGATGCTACGTAATTTGAATTAAGGCCAAGATTACCGGCCACGTAATCAATATCGCCATCATTATCAAAATCGCCGGATACCAGGCTATTCCACCAACCGAGATGCTGGCTGATCCCTGTTGTTTTATTTATTGATACAAACGAATTGCCTGTGTTTTTTAAAAAAGTCACCGGCATCCATTCACCGGTCATTACCAGGTCAATCTTTCCGTCCTTATCAAAATCCGACCACAACGCATCGGTGATCATACCCAGGTTTTTCAGTTGTGGACATAGTTGCGCAGTAACATCAATAAATTTTCCGCCTACATTTTTTAAAATAAAATTTTGGGGATTAGTTGGATAAGCCCCGGACACCACTCTCCCACCAACAAAGAGATCAAGGTCGCCATCCTTATCAAAATCCGCAGCACGAACGCAGGAGCCATTGGTTATTTCTTTTGGAAGAGCTGAAGGCGATTGCTGAAATTTTCCTTTGCCATTGTTTATAAATAACCGGTCCTGTGCTACTGCATGACCCGGTGGAATTTCATAACTGCCGCTTACGGCATACAGGTCAAGGTCGCCATCTTTATCCGCATCAAAAAATAACACACCCATCTCCTCTTCCAGTTCGTTTACCTTTCGGATAATGCGTGTTGTATCTAATGAAAAGCCGCCTTTTTCATCCTGGATAAAAAACACACCCGGATTACCGGATGTTCCGCTCAAGTAAAAATCATCATTGCCGTTGTTATCTATATCACCCACTGCAATACCAGGGCCGTACTGGCTTAATTTATGTGGAAGTGTAGATTGAATATTGTAATCAATAAAATCTCTTTCCGCAGGTTTATAATGAATGTTATAACGATCAGCCGCTGCGGTAAAAATGGGTGATTGTTTTTGAGCAGCCGTCTCTTTATTTAAAGCATCATCATAAGAGATTGTAAGAAGTTGATTCGTTTTTACATTGGTTAATAATTGCTGCTTACCATCGGGCCATCTTACTATTATTGAGTCAACTGCCGATACAGAACCCAAACCAAAATGCGCCCTGTCATCTACTGTTGATAAATAACCCCGACAAGGCTGATGCTCATAATACTGTTGCTTACCTGCATAATAAATATGCAGGGTCGTTCCTAAAGCATTTTTATTCAGCCCTGCTCCTGCCAGCTTTACCGATAGAGTATTAGCTGAATTTTGTTGTTCCTTACTAATCGTATTCTCATAAATAAAGGCTTCCTCATTTATGTTATTCACTACAAAGTCAAGATCGCCATCATTATCAAGGTCGGCATAAGCGCCACCATTTGCAAAAGAGGATTTATTAAGTCCCCATGCGTTGGTTGTATTTTCGAATAAAACTCCGTTCGTATTTTTAAAAGCATAGTTAGGTATATTAACTACCGGCAGAGTATGAGCTTTTGCCAATGATAAATCAGCCACGCCACCGCCCTGTTTGTTATCATATGCTATATAATCAAGGTCGGTCACATCACGCGGCA
>JAKFEJ010000652.1:0-2162 GCA_036675745.1 Chitinophagaceae bacterium
TATCACCCTTGCATAGGCGGCAAGGGAAGGGAATGGGTAAAGCCCGATTACGATATGAACAATTATAGTGTTCAGCGCATGATTGACGAAACAAGAATGACCAATCTTTTTTTACAGGCCCTGTATGGAAAAACAAAAAGAACCTTTGCTTTCACCTGTGGCGATATGAAAATTGGTGATTCCGCTTTTATCAATGCTATGAAAGATGATTTTGTTGCTGCAAGAGCGGTAAGGGCAGAGATGCATAAGATAAATGAAATTGATTTGTATAATGTGGATTGCTATATGGTGAATGGTGAAACCGGTGAACAAATGATTGAATGGGTAAAAAAAGCAGTTGCCACTAATTCACTGTTGGTTATACTTTTTCATGGAGTAGGCGGTGGCAATGCGCTGAACGTATCGCTGCCGGCACACCGTGATTTTTTACAGTTTTTAAAAAAGAATGAAAAAGATATTTGGATAGCGCCGATGCTTGATGTAGCAGAACATATTAAAACCTGGCAAACTGAACATTAATATACCGGGCCTGATATGGCACATTTTCCTAGGTTCACAAGTCGTTATTTCAACCATTAAAAAGATGTTATGGAAAAGGACAATTCTTACAACAAGACAAGAAGAAAATTTTTACATGATCTTGGATTAGCGGGTTTAAGCATCCCCCTTATTTCTGCCGGCAATCAATGCAATAATGATAAATCTAAACCTGAAGCAGTGATAAATAAAAATAAAAAAGACGGCAAGCTGGGTATTGCATTAGTCGGTCTTGGCGGCTATGCGACGGGTCAATTGGCGCCGGGATTACAACAAACTGAACATTGTTACCTGGCCGGAATAGTTACCGGTACTCCTGCCAAAGCTCAATCCTGGAAAGAAAAATATAATATCCCTGAAAAGAACATTTATAATTACGACAACTATGATACAATAAAAAATAACCCTGACATAGATATCATATATGTTGTATTACCCAACTCTATGCATGCAGAATATACTATTCGTGCTGCTAAAGCAGGTAAACACGTTATTTGCGAAAAGCCTATGGCGATAACTGTAGAAGATTGCGACAAGATGATAGATGCCTGCAAACAGGCTGGCAAAATGCTCTCTATCGGTTATCGCCTTCATTTTGACCCTTACAATTTAGAAATGGCGAGGCTGGGCCAGCAAAAAGTTTATGGTGACATCAAAAAGATGAAAGCAGGTTTTTCCTTTGTCGCCCAAAAAGGCATCTGGCGGTTGGATAAAAAAATGGCAGGAGGCGGGCCATTAATGGATCTTGGAATTTATTGTTTGCAGGGAGTATGTTATACAACGGGCATGGAACCGGTAGCCGTTACGGCACAGTCACCACCTGTTAGTGATAAAGAAAAGTTTATTGATGTAGAAGAAACTTTATCCTTTCAAATGGAAATGCCCAATGGTATGATAGCTGAATGCAGAACAAGCTATTCTGAAAGTATGAACCTATTAAGAGCTGAAACGGACAAAGGCTGGTTTGAATTATCCCCAGCTTACAATTATTCCAACCTGAAGGGAAAAACATCTGATGGAAAAATAGTTGACTTTCCCAGGCTATCCCAACAGGCCAAACAAATGGATGCATTTGCGTTGTCCGTTAAAAATAAAAAAACCAGTATCGTTCCGGGAGAAATGGGACGAAGAGATATGAAAATCATCACGGCGATCTATGAAGCGATGCGGACAGGAGGAAGAGTAGAGATTGCAAAATAAAAAGCTCCTGCTTAAATTTATTTATAGGATTAGGCATTTAATTCGCAAGCGCTTTCTATTCCTGTATTTTTTATTGCCCCGATCCTTTAGGTCGGGGTAAATAATAAACATTCTTCATGGCTTTAGCCCCATTATTTAAAATAGTGGGTGTATTGGGGCTAAAGCCCGAAGTCAAAAGCAGTCTTTAATCCCCGACCTAAAGGATCGGGGCAATAGATTTTCGAACTAAATGCCTACTCCATTTTATTTATTTAAATTTTTGCAAATACGCTTCGGCAAATCTCTTCCCCATAGTTCTTTGTCCTTTTGAATCAAAGTGAATGCTGTCGCCTTTGTGTTCCAGGTCAGCAGTAGAAATAACGGTTGTATACTTGCCTTGTAATGAATACTCATTAATCGCTTTATTGATCAATTTCCAGTTTTCT
>JAKFEJ010000512.1:0-2144 GCA_036675745.1 Chitinophagaceae bacterium
ATTCCCATCGATCTGCTCATGAATTTTTATACTTTTTGTATTACCAATGGTAAAGAACCTTTTCAAAATGATTTTGAAGTAACAGACAGGGAAACAGGATTACTTGCCATTGAAAACATGAAAGAGTTGTATTCGCTGGTTGATAAAAAAATGTTCACTTATAATCCTATTGCTGTTGCAGAATTGATGAGTGAGACGGATGATTTCTGGTATTGCCCTTTTGCCTATTGCTATTCTAATTATGCAAGAACAGGATTTGCGAAAAATCTCCTGCATTACTGTGATGTTGTTTCATTTAATGGAAATAAACTCAGGACCACAATTGGCGGAACCGGGCTAGCGGTTTCTTCATTCAGTAAAAACAAAGAAGCCGCCATCAATTTTGCAATGATGGTTGCTTCAGCAAAATGCCAACAGACAATATATGTACAACATGGCGGTCAGCCGGGCCATCGTTCAGCCTGGGTTGATGAAGATGCTAACCGTCTTACACATGATTTTTTTAAAAGCGTATTGCCTGTAATGGATAATGGGTATGTTCGCCCGAGATACAATGGATATTTACATTTCCAGGATCATGCCGGGATTCCATTACAAAAATGTTTGATGGGAGATATGGATACTATGACCACTTTGAATGAAATGAACAATATCTATCAGCAAAGTTTAATTCATAAACGATCAATTGAAACCGTATGATGGATCTTCCGCTACAGGGATTAGTGGTGCTGGAGTTCAGCCAATATCTTTCCGGCCCGTCGGCAGGGTTGCGATTAGCTGATCTTGGTGCAAGGGTGATTAAAATTGAAAGGCCAGGCACAGGTGATGCAGGAAGAAAATTATCTATTAAAAACCTATGGGTAGATGATAGTTCCTTATTGTTTCATACCATTAACAGGAATAAGGAAAGTTTCACGGCTGATTTAAAAGATGCAAATGACCTGGAGCTTGTAAAGAAATTAATTACAAAAGCCGATGTATTGATCCACAATTTCCGGCCGGGTGTAATGAAAAAAACAGGACTGGATTATGATTCCGTTAAAGCAATAAACCCAGGGCTTATCTATGCAGAAATATCCGGTTATGGAAAAGAAGGACTTTGGAAAAGCAAACCGGGTCAGGACCTTTTACTTCAATCTATGACAGGGCTTGCTTATACTACCGGCAATGGCAGTAACGGGCCTGTGCCGTTCGGAATAGCCATAGCGGATATTTTATCGGGTGCTCAATTGGTGCAGGGAATAATCGCCGCTTTGATAAGGCGGCAAAAGAAAGGCATTGGCGCATTGATCGAAATAAGCCTGATGGAATCGTTACTGGATTTCCAGTTTGAATTGCTCACTACTTATTATGCAAGTAATCAACAGCCACAAAGAAGTTATAGCAATAATGGTCATTCACTTTTAAGTGCTCCTTATGGTGTTTATAAAACTGCGGACGGTTATATGGCTTTAGCCATGATGGACCTGCAGGTTTTGGCAAAAGCAATTGACTGTAAAGTATTAAAAGAATTTTCCAACGAACAGGCTTTCGGCGAGAGAGATGCAATAAAGGCGGTACTGGCGGAACATCTTTCTTTCAAATCAACACAATATTGGTTAAGCAGTTTACAGAAAGAGGGCCTTTGGGCGATGGAAGTTTTTGATTGGGAGAAAATGATGGATCATGAAGCCTATAAATGTTTGCAGATGGAACAAAAAATAAATGTAGCTGGCAAAGAAATTATAACGACCCGATGTCCTATCAGGATAAACGGGGAAAAATTGTATTCGGAAAAGCCTGCTCCCAAACTTGGTGAGCATAATGAGAAAGTGATGAGAGATCTTGTTGAATAGCGAACAGAACGATGAAGTGAGTGACACAACTGACGATGATAGTAGTAATACAGCTGGTATCAAAAAAAATAAAATGAATTTATTAGAAGATATATTGGTAGTTGATTTCAGCCAGTTCTTGTCTGGCCCGTCTGCTGCTTTGCGATTGGCCGATATGGGAGCACAGGTGATCAAGATCGAGAAGCCGGGAACCGGGGATATTTGCCGGCAGTTATATGTATCTGATGTAATGATAGAAGGTGAGTCAACGATCTTTCATGCGATCAACCGCAATAAACAAAGCTATGCCGCTGATCTGAAAAATCCTGG
>JAKFEJ010000211.1:0-2143 GCA_036675745.1 Chitinophagaceae bacterium
GGCCATTTCCAGCTCCTGGTTTCTCTTTTTACAATAGCTAATGTGCTCATGCACTGCATAGCAAAAACATAAAACAACATCAAAGAAACACCGGTGGCCAATGAATAAACAGGTGTGCCATCCGGATGAACAGCGGCTCTCATTTTTTCTTTCAGCGGTCCTTCGTTTTGGTCGTCGCCAACGCTGTATAAAGTAGCCATAGTTCCTACAAATACTTCTCTTGCTGCAAAGGAAGTGACAAGTGCAATACCAATTTTCCAATCGTAACCCAATGGCTGGATAACAGGTTCGATAGCTCTACCCATTAATCCTACATAGGAATTTTCCAGTTTTGCGTTGCCATATTCGTATTCGAGTTGGGTAGTATCAGCGCCGGGTTTTGCAAGCAATTGTTCATATTGTTGTGTGGCGGTATGCATTTTTTCTTTCGGCCCGTAGGAACTCAACGCCCAAAGAATAAGACTGATGACCATAATGATCTTTCCTGCATCTACTACAAATATTTTTGCTTTGCTCCACATGGTATGCCACACATTTTTCCATCGCGGTGAACGGTAAACGGGCAACTCAAGAATGAAAAAGCTTCTTTCTTTTATTTTGATAAACCATTTGGCTACATACGAAACGATCAGCGCCATGAAAAAGCCAAGAAAATATAAACCCAGCATTACAAGACCTTGCAACCCGATAAAGCCAAACAGGTATTTATTAGGAATGACCAGGCCAATTAAAATAGCATAAACAGGTAGCCTCGCTGAACAACTCATCAATGGCGTGATCAAAATGGTCAGCAACCTTTCTTTTCTGTTCTCAATATTTCTTGCACTCATCACAGCAGGAATAGCGCAGGCAAAACCACTGATCATCGGCATTACGCTTTTTCCATTCAGGCCAACACTGCGCATCAGGCGGTCGGTAAGAAAACTTATCCGCGCCATATAACCTGTATCCTCTAGTATGGTGATTAGGCCAAATAGAATAGCGATCTGTGGTACAAACATTATGATGCCGCTTAGCCCGGCTACGATACCATTTATAAAAAGATCCGTCCAATTATTTTCAGGCAATACAGAAGAAAGCCATCCGCTTAATGCCGCAAATCCGTTGTCGATCCAATCCATCGGATAGCTGGCTAAAAAGAAAACACATTGAAATAATATAAAC
This sequence comes from Chitinophagaceae bacterium, assembly GCA_036675745.1. Lineage (GTDB taxonomy): Bacteria > Bacteroidota > Bacteroidia > Chitinophagales > Chitinophagaceae > Terrimonas_B. Next base: position 1,165 of record JAKFEJ010000211.1, read on the forward strand.
AAAACCGCCAGTAAGATCAGGTAGCCCCAGCGGCGATGCAAAAGAACATTGTCTAATTTTTCAGTAAATAAAGATTTTTGCAAAGGGTCGGGTTCTGATACGGCCAACTGCATTATATGTTTGATGCGGCTGTAGCGTTGTAATATTTCTTCCGCTTGTGTTTTGGTAGGATTGAATTTATTTTTCTGTTCTATACTTTCAATAGTGCTCTGCATAGAATCGCTCAATCCGAAAGATTCGTGATTGATCAGGTAATGAATAGCTGTGTAATCGCTTAAGTGTGGTAGCTGTTGTTTTACTTCCTCAATTGCAGTAGGGGCAAAAGTTTTGTTGTCAATAAAATCTTTTACGGGAGGTTTGTATAGATTTTGTGCAGTTTGCTCTATTGCCTTTTTCAGTTGAGCAATGCCTTTTTGTTTTCTTGGATTAACTGGTATCACCGGTACACCCAATTCCCGTTCCAGTTCGGCGATATCGATTTTGATCCCTTTTTTATTCGCAATATCCATCATTGTCAGAACAATAACGACGGGAACCTTAAGATCAATTAACTGGGTGCAAAAAAGCAGGTTACGCTTCAGGTTGCTTGCATCTGCCACGGCTACTACCACATCAGCCTTTAATTCATCCTGCTTTAAAAGTACTTTATAACTTACCCATTCATCCAGGCGACGCGGATAAAGACTATAAGAACCCGGAAGGTCAATTATCTCAGCTTCCCCGGACGATAATGAGGTAGTACCGGTTTTCTTATCAACAGTAACACCCGGAAAATTGCCTACTTTTTGTTTCAGGCCGGTCAGGTAATTGAACAAAGAGCTTTTCCCACTATTAGGATTGCCAACCAATGCTATATGTAGTCTTCTTTTTTCCAAGTTTTAAGGATTGCAAAAATAACCACCAGCGACAAGAATATCTTACGAATTGCGATTTTATGACAAACCAAAAGGTTAAATGTTCTTTTCAACATAATTTTAGA
>JAKFEJ010000209.1:0-2143 GCA_036675745.1 Chitinophagaceae bacterium
TCAAAAGATTTAAATATTTTTATTTCTCTTTTCATTTAGCAAAATTAAAAATTTCTATTCTTTTTCACCCAGCCTTTGATGTAATCCGCAATATCACTGGTAGTAGTGCCCGGAGCAAATAATTTTCCTGTGCCCATTTCATTTAATGTTTTCATATCGTCTTCAGGAATAATACCGCCACCGGTCAATAGTACATCATCCATTTCTTTTTCTTTCATCAACCGGATGATCCTGGGGAATACAGTCATATGCGCCCCGGATAAAATGCTGATACCAATAGCATCCACATCTTCCTGCAAGGCTGCATTGACAACCATTTCCGGCGTTTGACGAAGACCTGTATAAATGACTTCCATCCCGGCATCACGCAGGGCGGTGGCAATTACTTTGGCCCCACGGTCGTGACCATCTAATCCTACTTTAGCAACTAAAACTCGTACGGGTCTGTTCATACAGGCAATGGTTAATGCTCAAAAATAAAGAATATCGGCGGTGGAATTGTTTTTTCATTCAAGTGGTGTCAGGCCGCCAGTAAATATATTTTCCGAAGTATGTAAATTACAGCATGCAATACAGAAAGTTTGGCAATACAGATTTATTGGTCAGCGAAATTGGTTTCGGCGCCTGGGCCATTGGCGGCGGTGCTATGATCGGTAACACAGCCATTGGCTGGGGAGATGCCAATGATACAGAATCAAAAAGGGCTATTCATCGTTCGTTGGAACTGGGAATCAATTTTTTTGATACCGCTGATATTTATGGACTAGGGCATTCAGAAAAATTGATTGGTGAAGAGTTGAGTAATAAAAGGGATGTGATCATTGCTACCAAAGTGGGTAATGTATCGCGGGACGAACAGTTTACTGTTGATTATTCTAAAGAATATATTTTGAAAGCCTGTGAAGCAAGTTTGAAACGATTGAGAAGAGATACCATAGATTATTACCAGTTACATTCAGCAAGGCTGACACATTTGCAACAGGGCGAATGTGTTGACGTAATGGAATTGTTACAAAAGCAAGGTAAGATCCGCTATTGGGGAATTTCATTAAATACATTTGATCCTTTTCCTGAAGCGGAATTTTTTATCACTAACAAAATAGGAAATGGTTTTCAATTAGTGTTGAATATCCTTAATCAAAAAGCATTGGCAATTATTAAGAACACCTCGTTGGCAGGCTATGGTATTATTGCCCGTATGCCTTTGCAGTTTGGATTACTAACCGGGAAATTTGACCAGGGAGTTTCTTTTTCAGACAACGATCATCGTAAAAACAGGCTGACCAAAGAGGTTGTTGAAACAGCTAATACAGCCTTAGAGCCGGTTTGGCAATTATGTAAAAAATATAGTATCAATAAAACTCAACTGGCCTTGAGTTATATTCTCAGTTACGATGAAGTATCAACTATTATTCCGGGAATACGAACTTCAACTCATGCAGAAAGTAATACTACAGGATTTGTAAGATTAGAAAAAGCAGATATGGAATTAATTGAGCAACTGGGTGCAGGCCGTTTTATATTGGTTATGGAAATGATACAAAAGCAAGGTTAAAAAAGTGGGAGAGCTTTTGCGATCCTGTTAATGGTTTCTTCTTTTCCCAATAATTCAGCGATATTAAAAACGGGTGGGCCAAACTTGCCACCTACCAGCATGATGCGGAAAGGTAGTTGCAACTCACCGGGCTTAATAGTTTTTTCCGTTGCCAGTTCCTTAAACGTATTTTCCAATAAAGAGCTATTCCATTCGGAAAGGGCTGCTATTTTTTCTGAATACGCTATAAAGAAATTTTTCTTGTCTTCATTCCATTTTGGCTTTACTGCGTTTACATCATACTCTTCCGGCGATTTGAAAAAGAAAGAGCTTTGATCATAAAAATCAGTCAACAAAGTACACCGATCTTTTACCAAACCGATCACGTTTTCTAATAAAGTGTCATCAGTAACAGTAATGCCTTTTTCTTTCAGCAGGTTCTTAACCTCAAACTTCAAACCCCGAACCTCAAATTTCTTTATCCACTCATGGTTGAACCATTTCGCTTTTTCATAATCAAATTTAGCTCCACCACTATGCACTCTTTCAATGGAGAATTTTTCAATCAATTCTTCTTTAGTAAATATCTCTTGTTCCGTACCATCATTC
>JAKFEJ010000593.1:0-2139 GCA_036675745.1 Chitinophagaceae bacterium
TTATCCAATAATGATGTGTTGTCCATTTATAAAGACAGCCGCAACAGGATCTGGGTAGGTACCAGTTATGGTCTCAACTGGATAGAAAGCGCCGATGCTTCAGGTGAAGAACCCATATTCCAAAAATTGACTACGGATAATGGATTACCTAATAATACGATCCATGCCATAGAAGAGGACAGGACAGGGCATGTATGGATCAGTACCAACAGGGGACTTGCAAAAGTGAACCAGGAAGATCTTAAAGTTTGGTATTACCAGCAATCAGATGGATTACAAAGTAATGAGTTTTGCGATGGAGCTGTATGGAAAGATAAACTGGATAATTTATTTTTTGGCGGCACCTATGGATTCAATCATTTTCTCCCGCAAAACATACGCAAAACAAGTTGGCGGCCCAACCTGCTTTTATCGGGTATTTTAATAGGTGGGCAAACCACAGAAGAAAATGGATTTATAGTAGTGAATCCTGGTGGAAATAAACCGCTTGATTTTTCAATTGGCAGAAAGGATAATTTTTTCGAGCTGAATAGTAAGGCAGTTAGTTTTTTAAACGGGGAGAAATGCGAATATGCTTATTTTTTAGAGGGCTATGATAAAGCCTGGCACACTGCGGGTACCGGAGGAAAAATTGCTTACAGTAATATTTCACCCGGCAACTATACATTGCAGATCAAATGGTCGAACGGGGATGGCATCTGGACCGATGAAATGTCATTGTTTCACCTGGAAGTGAAACAATATTTTTGGCTCACCACCTATGCGTTTTTAGTTTACGCAGTAATTATAGCCATACTTGCTTATCTTATTTATACCTGGCGAAAAAATAAACTGGAAATAAAACACCAGTTGGCCGTAGAACATGTAATGCGTACCAAGGAAGAAGAGATACACCAGAACCGCCTGGGTTTTTTTACTAATATAGCGCATGAGTTGCAAACGCCGCTGACCCTGATCATGGGTTCTGCAGAACGCTTCCTGGACAAAGCCAGTGCTAACAAAGACCATAAAGAAAAACCCTATTTTTTATCGTTGATACATCAGCAGGCTTCAAAGCTTACTTACCTGGTACATCAACTGATGGAGTTTAGAAAAGTGGAAGCCGGTTTTTTTAAGAACCAATATAGTTATTTGAATATCTCTGAATTATTAAATAACCTGGCAGAGCCATTTATCCCGTTAAGTGAACAAAAATCAATGCGGTATGAAATAAATATTTTCCCTGAAATTACCGGCTGGGCTGATAAGGATAAATTGGAAAAGATCATTTTTAACCTGTTATCCAATGCATTTAAACATTCCGGCAAGAACCAGCAGATCGTTTTTTCGGTAAATGAAAATACAGTCAGCAGTGAACTGGAAATAATCGTAGCCAATTCAGGGATTCAGCTAACGGCAGAACAACTCGGTCAATTGTTTGATAAGTTTTATGTTGCCAGTCAAAATGGTTTTGGGGCTGAAAAATTTGGAACAGGCATTGGATTAGCATTTACACAACAGTTGGTTACACTGTTAAACGGAAGGATAAACGCAAGCAGCGAAAACGGGTGGATCCTTTTTAAGGTTTTCCTTCCTTTGACCGTTGCCGAAATGCCTGCAGATAGTAATCACAGCATCAGTGACAAGCCATCTTATTTATACAAAGCGATCACTTCTTATTCCGAAGCGGTTCATCCTGTATCGGCTATCGAAAATAATAAGCAGGCGATCATAGAAAATCTGAAGGTGAATGACCGCAAAACAATCCTGGTCGTTGAAGATGAGCCGGGGATCTGCTATTTATTAAAAGATATTTTAAAAGATGATTATATCGTATATGAAGCCGAAGATGGGCAAAAAGCATTGGAGCTTGTTGCTAAGATAATTCCCGATCTTGTTATCTGCGATGTGCTGATGCCCAATATGAATGGATTGGAATTATGTAATAAAATGAAAAATGCGCCGGCTACCTGCCAGGTGCCGTTTATTCTTTTATCTGCAAGAAGCAGTGAGGATCATCACATGGAAGGATACGAAGTAGGGGCAGATGCGTACATCGCTAAACCTTTCCATACCACTTACCTGAAATTGCGCATAAGAAAATTATTGGAATACAGGCAAAAACTGCAGGACCTGTTTAAAGATGATAAGGCTACAGAC
>JAKFEJ010000339.1:0-14727 GCA_036675745.1 Chitinophagaceae bacterium
TCTGTTGTGCTATGTGAGTTGTGCAAGCAGGCAGGTTATGATTTTGCTATTGCTCATTGCAATTTTCAATTGCGGGATGTTGATAGCGAACGGGATGAAAAGTTCGTGAGTGAGTTAGCCGCAAAATACAATGTGGACTTTCATGTAGTGAGATTTGAAACAAAAGCTATAGCCAAAGAAAGAAAGATCTCTACGCAGGAGGCTGCAAGGGAACTACGATATCACTGGTTTGAAGAAATAAGGGAGAAGAACGGCTACCAGTATATTTTAACAGCTCATCACGCTGATGATAATATTGAAACGGTCACAATGAATTTTTTTCGGGGCACAGGGATAAAGGGAATAAGAGGCATTGAATCAAAACATGGTTTTATCATCCGTCCTTTATTATTTGCACACCGCAGTGAACTGGAAGGTTTTTTAAAAGAACACAAATTAGAGTTTGTTGCCGACTATACTAATCAACAGGATGATTATACCCGGAATTATTTCAGGAACCAGGTTATTCCTTTTATTGAAAAATCATTCCCGGAAGTAAATGAAAATGTGCTTTCCAATATCAACCGTTTCCGGGAAGTAGAATTACTTTACCGGCAGGCAATTGATTGGCATAAAAAGAAATTGATAGAACATAGAGGAAATGAAATTCATATTCCTGTCTTAAAATTGAAAAAAACAGAACCACTTCATTCTATTGTCTATGAAATTATCAGGGAATATGATTTTACCTCTTCCCAAACCGATGAAGTGATCGCTTTACTGGACAGTGATTCGGGGAAGTATGTGCAATCGCATTCTCACCGGATTATTAAGAATCGTAAATGGCTGATCATTGCGCCGGTACAAGCTGAGCAAGCGGAAACAATTTTGATTGAGGCCGGAGATACAAATGTTCAATGCTCAATGTTCAATGTTCAATTTTCAATTTCCGCAACCGGCAATCGGCAACCGGAAACCGGCAACTCAATTGCTTGCCTTGATGCCGACGAAATAAAATTTCCTTTGCTGCTTCGTAAATGGAAACAAGGGGATTATTTTTATCCGTTAGGGATGAAGAAGAAAAAGAAACTGTCCCGTTTTTTTATTGATCAGAAATTATCCAAAACAGATAAAGAAAAAGTTTGGGTGATCGAAATGGATAAAAAGATCCTTTGGATAGTTGGCTACCGCATTGATGACCGGTTTAAAATAACGGATAAAACTATAATCCAACTTAGAATTACTTATCTGCCAAACTGAATAATATCTGAGGCATTCATATTCCTGACCTGGTCCAAAAATATATTAATAACAGAATATTCCGAAAGTATACTGCCTGCTATAATAGTAAATACTATGCCGAATAATGCTCCAAATATATGGGCGGAATGATTTATGTTGCCTTGTCCCCGCTTATCAAGCCAACCTGAAATAAAAAGGTAAATAATACCAAACACAAATCCTGCGACATAAATAGGAATGAAAAAAAGTCCAATCCCCGATAAAGGGTCGAAAAGGATGCTTGAAAAAATAACAGCAGATACAGCTCCAGATGCCCCGAGGCTGCGATAGTGATAATTGTTTTTATTTTTGAAATAGGTAGGTAGAACTGAAATAGCCAGACCTAAAATGTACATTACTAAATAAAGTGCTTTTCCTTTTTCACCGAATATCTGAGTGAAATAAATTTCAAGTTTCCCTCCAAAAAGATAAAGAGCCAGCATATTGAAAATAAGATGCCCCCAATCCGCATGTATCAGCCCACAACTAAAAAAACGGTACCACTGGTTTTGCTGGCTTACCGCTGGCGGATAAAAGATAAGGTCTTCCATGATCTTTTGACTATTGAAAGCGCCGATAGAAACAAGGACAGTGATAATGATTATGATGAGAGTAATTGATAGTTCCATTTGATAAATGTAAAAGGTAAATGGGAGAATGTGAAATTAAAAATGTGAAAAGTGAATAGTGAATAGTGAAAAGGGAAGACTTTTCACTTCTTACTTCTGACCTCATACTTCGTTCCTTTTACTTATGATGATATTTTTCATTTTTCAGTATGGTGCAGGCCCGGTACACTTGTTCTGCAAGGATAAGCCTTACTAACTGATGAGGAAAAACTAATTGAGACAAACTCCATTTAAAATTCGCTCTTTTAAAAATAAGATCGTCAACGCCGAAAGCCCCGCCAATAAGAAAGATGATCTTTTTCGTACTTTCATTAGCTCTCGCCTGGATAAATTCCGCCAATCCTTCTGATGATAATTGTTTCCCTCTTTCATCCAGTACTACGAGGTAATCATCTTTATTCAACCATTGCAATACCAGCTCGCCCTCTTTTTTCTTCAGATCCATTTCACTCATCATGCCTGCGTTTTTAGGCACAGGAATAATATTCCACTCTACTTTAAAATAGTTGGAGATGCGTTTGGTAAAATCTTCAATCCCTGATTTTACATACGGCTCATTGTTTTTTCCTATGCTCCAGAATTGAAGTTTCATGAAAAGCTGTTTAACGTTTAAGGGGTTTAATAGTTTAAGGCTCTTATGTCGGTATGTTTCATTGTTGTTGTAAGAAAGAAGCAAATTTGAAAACCTTAAACTATTAAACGTTTAAACTCTTTAAACTTTTTAAAATGCTTTCTTCGGTTCTTCTTTTATCTGTACCTCGGTTACCGGCCCATATTTTTCTATTATCTTTTTGATCTCTGCGGATTTACCTACCATTATAAATTGCAGTTTGTCCTTCGGAAAATATTTGGCGATAATATCTTTTGCTTTTTCAACGGTCAACCCATCTACATTTTTCTGGAAATTGTTGATATAAGATTCATTAAAATTATACCAGAACATTTGTGTCAGTAAGTTGGATAACTGACCACTGGTTTCATAGCGCGGGGGGAACTGTCCCTTTACATAATTTCTTGCCGATGTCAATGATTGTTCATCCACACCATCTTTATGCAATTTATTCAATACTTCCAACGCTTTGTCTATAGCAGGCTCTGTGGTTTTGCTGGCAGTGAAGGTTGAGATCATAAATGTTCCCCCGTTTTTCAATGGCGAGAAACGACTGTTTGCTCCATAAGTGAGTCCCGTGTTCACCCTTAATTCATCATTAAGCATAGAAGTGAAACGGCCCCCAAATAATGTATTTATCACATCAATAGCAACATAGTCAGGATTGTTGCGGCTAATGCCCGGAGCTCCGATAAGAAATGTAGTTTCTTTCGCATCATCTTTATTGATCAGCAATACACGATTGTCACCTGGTTTAGTAATAGGTTTTGATGCAATAGCAGCATTGGCCTGCTTTCCCTGTTTCCATCCAGAGAAAAGTTTAGTAACAATGCCTTTCATTTCTTTGCTGTTAAAGTCTCCAACTATTGAAATGGCGGCGCCATTGGGGATATAATTTTCTTTATAGAATTCTTTGGTATCACCAGGAACTAATGCTGAAACGGAAGCGACCGTGCCACTGACGATATTGCCATAAGCATGATCGCCATACAGGAATTTATCAAAATAAGAACCAATAACAGAACGGGGGCTTTCTTTTGCCTGGTCTAACCGGAGCAGTGTCCTTTTTTTCTCTTTACTGAATTCAGCGGTGTCAAAAACAGGAGCGGTCAGTAATTCATTGATAATAGCTAAAACTTTGTCCTTGTCTTTTGCTGCAAACTCAGCTGTCAGGCCGGCAGATTCCTTCGAGGCATAGGTGTTTACAGAGGCGCCAATAAAATCAAGTTCCTCATCTAATTTTACTTTTGGATAATTTTTGGTTCCATGTTTCAAAGAGGTCGCTGTAATTGAAGCAAGACCGGCTTTATCATTATCATAAATGGCGCCTGCCGGTAAAATAACAGACACATTTACCATGGGTACTTCATGTTGTTCCATCAGGTAAATGGTAAGACCGTTTTTCAACGTGAATTTTTGATAGGCAGGTAATTTGTAGTCCTGTGCTTTGCAAACTACAACTGCCAGAAAAGATGCGGAAAAAATAATATATCGGAATGATTTCATATAGTTAATTCTTTTTTTGTTATGGTAAAGTGGAGCTCCTTTCCGTTTTTGTTAGCGGAACTCTGTTCCGTTAGTTACCAGGACGGAACAGACCCGATAGCTATCGGGTTCCGTCGTCCATTAATCTTCAACCTGTGATTTTAAAATACCAACTGTACGATTGCTTTTTGCAAAATATTTATTGGTAACCCTCTTAATATCATCCGCAGTTACCTTATTGTATTGCACCGGTGCATCAAACATTTTTTTGTAATCGCCAAAGAACACTTCATAAGTCCCTATATTGTTTGATTTGCCATTGATCGTTTCTACCTGTCCATAAAATTCGATCAGCTTTTGATTTTTTACTTTCTGTAATTCTCTTTCGTTGATACCATCTTTTTTTATTTTTTCCAGTTCATCATAAATAGCTTTTTCAAGATCAGTTTCATTCACGCCTTTATTGGTGACAGCATAAAATCCAAAAAGAGTTGGATCAAAACTTTCATCGTAGGAGGTAAAAACAGAATTGGCCAATTGCTTGTTATCCACCAGCGAAGCGTAAAGCCGGGATGATTTACCACTGCTGAGGATATCGCCGAGTAATACTAATGGGTAATAGTCATCATTTTTTGCTTCGGGTACTTTATAAGCGATATATAAATAAGGCGTCGCAACATCTTTTTTCAAGATGATCCTTCTTTCGCCTGTTTGTGGAGGTTCTACGGTATGTACTTTCGGTGGTTCGGGTTGTGAGGGAATTGATTCCAGGTATTTTTCCGCCAGTTTTTTTATATCATCCGTTTTTACTGCTCCGGAAACAACCACTACACAATTGTTGGGGGCATAATATGTTTTAAAATAACGTTCCAGGTCAGCTTGCTTCCAGTTTTTCATGTCGTCCTCATAGCCTATTACCGGCCAATGATAAGGATGTTCCTGGAAAGCCTGTGCTTGTACGGATTGTGTCAATAACTGCCAGGGTGAATTTTCAAGGCCTGTACTTCTTTCAGAAAGTACAACGCCTCTTTCACTTTCTACCATTTTGGGGTCGATACTCAAACTGGAAATACGGTCGCCTTCCAGGTCAAACATCGTTTCAGTAGCAGATGCGGGAAACCAATCCGTATAAACCGTTACATCCTCGCGGGTATAAGCATTGTTCGCTCCACCATTAAATTCCATGGTACGGTCAAATTCCTTGGGGCCATATTTTTTGGCGCCATTAAACATCATGTGTTCAAAAAAGTGGGAGAGGCCTGTTATACCCTGGTATTCATTGCGGGAGCCAACTTTATAAAAAAGGTACATATTGGCATTCGGGATGGAATTATCTTCGACCACCAGGAATTTCATCCCGTTTTTCAAGGTAAAAGCCTTTACATCTTCCGCTTTCATCTGGGCCCTGGACAGGAATCCCAATAATAGAAAAGCGGGCAGTATAAATTTATTCATATATAATATTAAAAATTTTCGCTAAAGCTAAAGAAATGCAGGCGTTAAGTTCTTCCGCCTATAAAAATTTATCAGGGATTATAGTGACATTGATTTTGCCTCAAAGCAAAATTCCTTTATTTTTGCCGTCCGTTAACGGTAAATGGCTGCGTAGCTCAATTGAATAGAGCATCTGACTACGGATCAGAAGGTTATAGGTTTGAATCCTATCGCGGTCACAAAGAAAAGGCTTCAACATTTTGTTGAAGTCTTTTTCTTTTCATGGCATAGTAACCGAACAACAACTTCCCCGAGTTTTAATTCTCTATATTTTTCCTTAGCAATAGAGTTATGAGTAACTGCAAAATTGTATCTGGCAAAAACTATATGCTTTATAAATAAAACATTGCAGACATCTGCGAACAACGATCAGGCATTCAATTGATTTTGGTCTTTTCTTGCAAATGCTTCAACTTTAGCATGAATTATAAGATGCTGACTGTGATCTGATCTTATAATGGCAAAATAGCTAATATGAATTATACGCAACTCCTGGAACAGGTAAAAAAGCATGTGGTTCTTTTTTTTAAAACAAAAGGAGATCAAAAGTTTGTCTATCATAACCTGTCACATACCGAAGCAGTGGTTTCTAATGCGGCAAAGATTGCAGGCTATTACCAATTGGGAGAGAAGGAGACTTTTATTGTAATTACTGCAGCCTGGTTTCATGATACAGGTTATTTTACAGGTGATCCCTTAGATCATGAAACAAGAGGAGCTGATATAGCGGCGGCTTTTTTAAAAGGAATAGGAGTTGATGACGAAACAACAGAGGCGGTACGCCAATGTATAATTGCCACCCGCATGCCACAGTCTCCAAAAAATCTTCTTGAACAAATTGTTTGTGACGCCGATCTATATCATTTTGGTACGAATCATTTCGCGGAGCGGAATAAACTAATGCGGAAAGAAGCGGAATGGCGGCTCGGAAAAAAAATTTCAAAAGATGAATGGCGCAGGAGTACGGTGGTTTTTATGGGAACACATCAATACCACACGGACTATTCCCGTAGTTTGCTACTGGATAAAAAGAACAAAAATCTGAATGCCCTGAGGCAAAAAGAAGGCATCAAAGAAGATAAAGAAACAGCCCCGGGGTTAAATACGCCGCCAATACAGAATTTGCAGGTTGGAGTTGCTGCCAGCAAAAAACAAAAAAATGACAGGCCTGAAAGAGGCATTGAAACTATGTTTCGCATCAGCTCTAACAATCATCAGCGATTGAGTGATATGGCCGATAACAAGGCGCATATTATGATCACCACTACGTCTATTATTATTTCTGTACTATTAAGTTTGTTGCTGCGCAAACTGGAAGATAATCCCCAACTTATTATACCTACTATGTTGCTGCTGGCGGTTTGTGTTATCACCATGGTGTTCTCCATATTGGCCACAAGGCCAAATTTACCGCCGGGCACTTTTACACAGCAGGACCTGGATACCCGCAAGGTAAACCTGCTTTTCTTTGGTAATTTTTATAAGATGAGCTTTGAGGAATATGATTCAGGTATGAAACAGATGATGAATGACCGTGATTTTTTATATGGCAGCCTTACCAAAGATGTGTATTCGCAGGGTATTGTGCTGGGCAGGAAATACCAACTGCTAAGAAAGGGCTACAATGTATTTATGTATGGCATTATCGCTTCTGTAATTGCATTTTTTATTGCTTCCGTTTTTTTCAGGTAATAAATCTGGCACTGCAATGATTTATTTTATCAGTAATTAAAAAACAGAAAAATAGTCAGATATGATTTGTTTTGTCAATAAGATAATCACAGTTGCGTTGGTTATTATCACGGTATTAAGTTGTGAAAATTCTGCAGAGAAAGAGAATACAGTAAAAAACTATAACCTTGGCAAACCAGAAAAATTCTTTATGCCTGAAAGTTTGCTTGAAATTTCCGGCATTACTTTTTATAAGGGGAAAAGTGATACTATTTACGCCATACAGGATGAACAAGGAAGGCTTTTCCGGCTTGCCCGGGATGAGAAAAAACAATATAATGCCAAATTTGGTAAACAAGGGGACTATGAAGATGTTACTATTATAAATGAGCAGGTATTAATATTAAAAAGCAATGGTACTTTATTCTCTTTTCCTTTTGCAGATGCTGTTTATGAAGAAGTGGACAGTGTAAAGGAGTGGAAAGAATTATTGCCAAAAGGGGAGTATGAAGGAATGTATGGGGATGAAGCTTCCGGAAAAGTATATATTATCTGTAAGAACTGCCCGGAAGATAATTCTAAAGATATGGTATCGGGCTATATTATCCAGGTAGATGACTCTGTTTATCAAACCGGAACTTTCCAGGTAGATGTGGACCAGATCAAATCTTTTACGGGAAAAGTAAAAAGAGGTTTTCGCCCCTCCGCATTGGCGAAAAATCCTATTACATCCGAATGGTTCATGGTGTCCGCAGTGAATAAACTATTAGTGGTTACTGATAACGATTGGAAGATCAAAGAGGCCTGCTTTCTGAATGGCAACATTTTTAATCAACCGGAAGGAATTGCATTTGATGCACAGGGCAATCTTTATATATCAAATGAAGGCGATGATCTTTCACAGGGAAATATTCTCAGGTTCGCCCGGTCAAAGTAAGAAGATAAATTTATTGCAATGAAATATTTACTACTGCTGATATTTACTATTGTTATCACAGCAGCGGGTTTTGCACAGGATAGTATTCGCTACCGGGTCATTTTTATGGGCGATAATAAGAAAATGGATGCAGAGCAACAAAAGGTATTTCAGCATGCGGCTAATAATATTCTTGAAAGCCGAACCACTGTATTTTTCATGGATGACAACCAATATTTGCAAGGAAAACTTTCACCGGGAAGCAAAGATGAAAAAGCTGCGAAAGATATACTCCGTTCGCAATATGAACCGATAAAAGCAAAAGAAGCTAATGTCTATTCTATTGTAGCTAATTATCAGTGGAACAAAATGGGCGCAGAAAAAGCTGGAAAAAGTGATGTGGATTCTTTATTAAAAATAGTTCCGGGTAACGCCTGCCCTGACCCGGTTGAAATAAATCTCACTGATAGCCTGACGATCATTGCTTTTAATAGTCAGTGGTGGTTATTTCCTTCTGAGAATGCTAATATCGATGATAGCTGTGAATGTAAAACCAGGTCAGATGTACTGGTTACTCTCGATGAACTTCGTTATAAGAACAAGGATAAGTTTATCCTGTTCGCATCGCTTCATCCTTTTCAGAGTTATGGATTGAATGGCAGCAGGTCTACATTGAAGGATCACTTGTTTCCACTGACAGCAGTTAATAAGGATCTTTATGTTCCCCTGCCTGTGGTTGGTTCGCTATATCCTTTATTTCGCTCCACCTTTACTACCCCCAAAAATCTCAAGCATCCTCTGTATAAGGATATGGTAAAAACTATTGACGGGATATTTGAAAATTCTCCCAACCTGGTACATGTGGCTGGCAGGGATAAAGGTCTGCAGTTAATAAAAGACAAAAACCTGCAGGTTGTAAGCGGGGAAGGAACCACACAGTCCAGTACGAGAAAAGGAAAATATACTTTGTTTGCCAATACAAGGCCCGGTTATATAATAATGGATCTTCTGCAAAATAATAGCCTTCGGTTTGTTTTTTATAATTATACCGGAACTATACAAGAATCCTTTGCTTACTCAGTCCCGTATACCCGGTTATATGAGGAAGATACTTTAAGCGACAAAAATATTTCAGGTGACAGCATCCTTGTGCAGGTGCATCCGGCTTATGATAAACCCGGGAAATTTCACCGTCTTTTTTTTGGTGAAAATTACCGTAAAGAATGGGCGGCGCCAACCATGCTTCCTGTTATTCGTTTGTCAAAAATCCATGGTGGATTAACGCCGTTGAAAAGGGGTGGTGGCATGCAATCAAAATCATTGCGATTAGCTGATAAAGAGGGTAAAGAATGGGTGATAAGAAGCGTGGAGAAAAGCCCCGACGCATTACTTCCTGAAAACCTGAGACAAACATTTGCAAGAGATTGGGTGGATGATGCGACAAGTGCACAACATCCTTTTTCCGCATTAGTAGTGCCACCAATAGCTAATGCCGTGAATATCCCGCATGCCAAACCTGTTATTGGTATAATAGCTCCTGATAAAAACCTTGGTATTCATGAAAGGGTTTTTTCTAACATGGTAGCCTTGCTGGAAGAAAGAGAGCCATTGGGTGATTCGGATAATTCAGAAAAAATGAAGAAAAATCTTCAAGCTGATAATGATAACAGTATACTGGCAAAAGAATTTTTAAATGCCCGCATGCTCGATATGTTGCTGGGCGATTGGGACCGTCATGAAGATCAATGGCGCTGGAAAGACAATGCGAAAGGAAAAACAAAAACTTACCTCGGCATTCCCCGTGACCGGGACCAGGTTTTTCATGTTACCCAGGGATTGGTACCTAAAATAGCGTCACGGGATTATGTATTGCCTACGTTAAGAAATTTTGATCCAAATATTAAAGATGTAAAATGGGTAGTCTTTAAAACGAGGTTTGTAAACGCATATCCTGAATTTCAAATCAGCCATGATGAATGGATGAACCAGGCGGAAAAATTCAAACAGGCGGTTACTGATTCTGTGCTGGAAACAGGTTTGAAAAGATTGCCAAAACCCGCTTATGATCTGCGGCATGATGTATTATTTAAAAACCTTAAATCACGAAGAGATAAGATACCGTCTGCCATGGATAAATATTACCGCTTTATTCAAAAAATTGCTGATATACAAACAAGTGATAAAAATGAATGGGTACAAATAACGGATGCCACCAATGGCGGATTGAATATCCGTATTTCCAAAATAGATAAGAATGGAAAGATTGAAGATGAGTTGATGAATAAAACGTATGACCCTTCTTTAACAAAAGAGATACGTCTTTATACCCGTAATGGCAATGATAGTATTTCATTGAGCAATAAAACATCCCCAATCAAACTGCGTATAATAGGCGGTAATGATCGAAAGACTTATAATATTATTGCATCTAAGAACAGGACAAGCATTTATGATAAACAAAATGGATCGGGCTTTTATGGTGATGTTTCACAGATAAAAAAACATATTTCCAATGATAGTTTGAATACGGCGTTTATACCCGTCAATCTTTACAATATATGGATGCCATTGATAATGGTAGGTCTCAACCTTGATGATGGGTTTATTTTCGGCGCCGGGTTTAAATTTACAAAGCAGGAAGGTTTTAGAAAATGGCCTTATGCCAGTACGCAGCAATTGCTGGCAGGATATTCTTTTTCTACCAGTGCCTATCGTATCAGGTATAATGGTGAATGGATACATACTTTTGGAAAAGCAGATTTTACCATACAGGCCCTGGCAAAAGCTCCTAACAACACGATCAATTTTTTTGGTATCGGGAATGAAACAGTTTTTAACAAAACCGGTGATTACAAAAGATATTATCGTACCCGTTTCAGTACTTATCAATTAGATCCTGCTTTGCGCTGGCGTGGTAATAAAGGCGCTGCATTCAGCATAGGACCTTCCATCTATTTTTATGCATTTGATAAGGATGAAAACAAAGACCGGTTTATTGAAAATGTATCGCAGATCGGATCTTATGATAGCAGCAGCATTGAAAAAGATAAATTGCACCTGGGCATAGCTATGCAATATGCAAGGGATACAAGAAATAATAAAATATTTCCGCAGTGGGGTAGTTCCGTCAATATTCGCTTACAGGCATATAAAGGTCTTGGACAATATGCCAAATCCTTTGCGCAGTTAATTCCCGAAATTTCACTGTATAAAAGTTTGACAAAAAGGTCAACTATTGTTCTTGCCGAACGTTTAGGAGGAGTGATAGGTTTTGGCCATGCTGCTTTTTACCAGTCAGCATTTATTGGTGGGCATGAAAATTTATTTGGCTATCGGCAATACAGATTTGCCGGGCAGCATAGTTTTTATAATAACCTTGAGCTAAGGATCAAACTGGCCGATATAGCCAGTTATATTGTTCCCGGTCAGTTTGGCATCACTGGCTTTTGGGATATTGGCCGGGTTTGGGAAAAGCATGACAATTCGGGTAAATGGCATAATGGAACAGGGGGTGGTATTTATTTTGCTCCTGCCTCTGTCCTGGCATTAAGCTTTGTAATGGGGCATTCCAAAGAAGGCTGGTATCCGTACTTCACCATGGGACTAAGATTTTAAAATTATGCAAACAGCAGTATTAAATATAGCGGAGCAGGCTGTGTCAGAACAGTTTCCGGAAACAATACTAACGTTTCGTCCTTTTATCAATTATTTAAAGAGCAGGAAGGAAGAAACGAATTGTCATAAAGACAGATTTTTTTCTTTTGTTATCGAACAATTTGAAAATAACCCTGAATTATTAAAGCCCATTGATATAAATAAGGTAAAAGACTATGCAGACCAGATGCAGATGATCTATAGCATGGTTTCGCCGGTGATAGAGGATGAGAATAAACATCCCTGGGCATTATGCCTGCCACTGAAGCCGGTGGTTTTTTACAGCACCAATGCCTATTTTAACCTGGTAACAAATATCGCTACAGGAAATCTTCGCAAAAGTATTATCACCAGAAACCCTGAAGAAATCAGAAGGAAAAGGCTTGAATTCACTTATTCACTGATCCTCGAAAAGCTTTATAGCATACCTTCTTTTTTTAGCCGCGATATTGTGCATTCATTGGATGATGAAGAAACCGGTTTGACAAAATATTATAAACTGAACCTCGATGTAAGGTTTATTGAGATATACGCTACCCGTGCATTTCCGGAATTGAAAGCAGAAGAATTAAGATTGGGTACGCATGATCACAATGAAGCATTGGCTTTTTTTGAAAAAAGATTACCGCTTGATCTGTTCCGGTTCGAAGGATTTGGCATTACAACTATTACAGATGTTACGGCTGAATATGCCCTTGAAAATATTAAAAATATTATTCTCAACCGGTCTTCTTTCGAAGAAGAGAATTACTATACCAGCGTTATTGATTCCTTAAAAGCACTGGCGGGAAGCAATGATATTGAATTCGGTTTACTGCCCGTTTTAAAGGTGAACAATAAACTGGTTTTTAATGACACCGAATGTGTGAACAGTAAATTAATGAGCGCTGCAAGTGAAAAAGGAATAGGTGAAATGACCTATATGTCTTTGGCCAATGAATATTTCAAAAACCCCAAACAAATTTTTTTCCGGGAAATAAGTACGGAGGATGAAGCAAAGCAGCCGTACCTGAAAATATTAAAAGCAAAAGGCATCAGGGGCTATGCGTTGTCGCCGGTTTATTTTAATAATGCGTTGGCAGGAGTACTTGAGATATATTCTGAAAAGAAAGGTGTTTTTCATGAAAGCCTGTTGTCAAAACTTGATCCGGCTATGCCCTTGCTTGCACAGCTTCTAAAAAATAATGTTGATGAATTTAATAATAGCATTGATCATGTTGTAAAAGAAAAGTTTACAGCTATACAGCCATCTGTGCAATGGAAATTCAATGAAGCCGCCTGGCATTATGTAAGGGATGAGCATTTGCAAACCAGGCAAAGGGAAATTGAAGAAATAGTTTTTGAAAAGGTATACCCTTTATATGGCGCCGTTGATATCCGTAACTCCACGGTTGAACGTAATGCAGCGCAGCGGTCGGACCTTCGCATACAGTTTACGATTTTATTGGAAGTACTTAACGAACTAAAACATGAATCAGGTTTTGGATTACTTGATGAAAAAATATTTTTATCCCGCAAATGGTTAGATAAGATAAATAGCTCTTCTGGTTTTAACCAGGAAGTACGGTTGAATGATTTTCTTGAGAATAATATTCTTCCATTCCTGCTGCAGTTTAAGGAAGGTAATCCGGCTTTGGCTTCAACGGTAGAAAAATATTTCCAGGCAATTGATGCGGATAATGGGGTCGCTACTGAAAGCAGGCGCCAGTTAGAAACATCTATGAATACGATCATTTCATCCGTCAATAAGTATATGGAAATGATGAAAGGTGAAATTCAGCAGGCCTATCCCAGTTATTTTGAGAAATTCAGGACGGATGGTGTTGAGTATGATATTTACATAGGACAGTCTATTGCGCCAGAAAAACCTTTCAATGATATTTATTTAAAAAATCTCAGGTTGCTGCAGCTTACTTCTATGGCTGCCATAGCGAAATATTCAAATGCTTTGTTGCCACAGTTAGCCAAACCTGTTGAAACAACACAGCTCATTTTTATTCATTCACAACCCATAGATATAAAATTCAGGAAAGATGAAAAGCGATTTGATGTAGAAGGGTCTTACAATATACGCTACCATATCGTTAAGAAACGGATTGATAAAGTGAATATAAAAAACACCAAAACCAGGCTTACACAGCCAGGTAAAATTGCCCTGGTTTATTTCAGCCAGAAAGAGGCCGACGAATATATTGGCTATATCCGGTATTTGCAGGAGCAAAATATATTAACCAATGACCTGGAAGAACTGGATCTTGAAGAATTGCAGGGCGTTTCAGGATTGAAAGCGTTAAGAGTTGGGGTGGCGATTGACTAATTGTTACCGGTTTCCGGTTACCAGTAACCGGTAAACTAATACTACGGGTTTCATTTTTTAATTCCCACTGTTTCCTTTACTCCTTTGAAAATAGATTTCCAGATCAAATGAAAAATAGAACGGTTAGTGTCCCTGTCAAAATGAACAATGGCTACCCGTGGTTCACCTTTTTCTTTGGAAGGGTTATCGTTTTTAATAATAATATTGGCGACAAAGCTGGTCAGTGATTTTTTGTCCAGTTCTTTACTCCCTTTGTCTTTTTCAAGAACAGCTAATTTCAAATCATTGTATAACATTTTTACAGTGCCGTCTGTATCATAATTATTTCCTTCAAAATTAAAGGCTAAACTTTTTATTTGTCCTTTTTCCATTTTTGCCGGACCCATTGGTTCAATAAGCGCATTTACGTCTGAGCCGGCAATGCTTCCCAGGTTTCCTTTAACATCAAACCGGCCTTTGGGATGTTTCAGGTAAAATTGCCATACTATTTTCAACGGAGCCTTGTTCAGAAATTTTGTACTTATATCAGCTCTCATCACGTTGTTGGCTTTGACTGCATCTTTATTGTTTGTGAGGTTATTGATGGTTGCTGATACATCATGAAATTGTACTTTGCCTGACTGATTGGTTATTTTGCTTTTTTCTTTGTATTCAACAAATGCATTTAACAGGATCATTTTTTTTACCTGTA
>JAKFEJ010000490.1:0-2129 GCA_036675745.1 Chitinophagaceae bacterium
GGGAACCCGGTCATGTATAATATCGAATTGAAAACTAATGCAGCTTATGATGGAACCAAACAACCGCCTGTAGAAGAAACCGTAGACCTGGTGATGCAGGTAGTAAAAGAAAAAAAGATAGAAACCCGCAGCTACCTCCAATCATTTGATTTTCGTCCATTACAAATATTGCATCAAAAATATCCCAACATTGTAACGGCTGTGCTGATCTCGGATAAGGATAAAAGAACATTTGAACAGCAATTGAATGAGCTGGGTTATACGCCACAGATGTATAGTCCCCATTATTCATTGGTGACAACTGAGCTGGTAGCTGAATGTCATAAAAGAAATATCAAACTTATTCCCTGGACAGTGAATACGGTGGAAGAAATGAAAAAGATGAAACAATTAGGAGTAGATGGCATTATCACGGATTATCCCAATTACTTTTCGCAATTATAGCAACGAATTACATTAATGAACACGAATAAAAACGAATGAAGGAAACACCCCTTCCGCCGCGGCGGAGCGAATGTAAGAAAGATTGAATTATAAACGACCGGGCTGGGTTGTTGATATTTAAACAAGCCCATACTTTGTCACAATACAAACATTATTTCTATATATTTAAATTTTAAACCCTGCTAAACGATTGTCATGGCCAAATACATTTTATCCCTTGACCAGGGAACGACGAGTTCAAGAGCAATTATTTTTGATAAAAAAGGAAGTATTGTTGCTACAGCACAAAAAGAATTCACACAGATCTTTCCCCAACCCGGCTGGGTAGAGCATGATGCAAATGAAATATGGAGCACACAATTAGGGGTGGCCACTGAAGCTGTATTGAAAGCCGGATTAACCATCACTGATATCGCCGCTATCGGCATCACTAATCAGAGAGAAACAACCGTTGTCTGGGATAGGGATACTCATTTACCAATCTGCAACGCTATCGTTTGGCAGGATAGAAGAACCGCTGACTATTGTGATAAATTAAAAAGAGATGGTCATGCTGAAACTATTCAGCAAAAAACAGGGCTGGTTACCGATGCCTATTTTTCAGGTACCAAAGTAAAATGGATATTAGATAATGTGGAAGGTGCAAGAGACAAAGCACAAAAAGGTGAATTATGTTTTGGTACGATTGATAGTTGGCTGCTCTGGAAACTGACCAATGGAAAAGTACATGCCACTGATGTATCTAACGCATCAAGAACTTTATTATACAATATTCATACGCTGCAATGGGACCATGACCTGTTAAAACTTTTTGGCATACCTGAAAGTATGTTGCCGGAAGTAAGATCAAGCAGTGAAGTATATGGACATACGGAAAATATATTGACAGCTACTCCGGTTCCTGTGAGCGGCATTGCCGGCGATCAGCAATCCGCGTTGTTCGGGCAGATGTGTACACAACCCGGTATGGTAAAAAACACATACGGTACTGGTTGCTTTATGCTGATGAATACCGGAACAAAGCCTGTCGCATCAAAAAATAATTTATTGACTACTATTGCCTGGAAAGTAAATGGAGAAGTGCAGTATGCTTTGGAAGGAAGTGTATTTATAGGCGGAGCGGTAGTTCAATGGCTAAGAGATGGATTAAAGATCATTCAAACTTCCGGCGATGTAGAAGCATTGGCAGTAAAAGCAGAAGATAATGGTGGCGTTTATTTTGTTCCTGCATTTACCGGATTGGGTGCTCCTTACTGGAACCAGCATGCAAGAGGAATTATTGTGGGAATTACAAGGGGATCTTCTGATGCACATATCGCCAGAGCAGCTATTGAAAGCATTGCCTTTCAATCAATGGATCTGTTGAAAGCCATGGAAGCCGATGCAGGTTTGCCTATCAAAGAAGTTCGTGTAGATGGTGGCGCAACAGTCAACAATCAATTGATGCAATTTCAAAGTGATATTTTAAATACACAGGTTATAAGACCACAGGTAACAGAAACAACTGCTTTAGGCGCTGCCTATCTTGCAGGATTAGCTGTTGGTTATTGGAACAGTATTGATGAATTGCAACAATACTGGCAAAAAGATAAAGCCTTTACTCCTTCCATGGATGATGAGAAAAGAAATGAATTGCAAAAGAATTGGAAGAAAGCAGTGAAAGCGGCGCAGGCCTGGACGGAGTA
>JAKFEJ010000108.1:0-2125 GCA_036675745.1 Chitinophagaceae bacterium
TTGAAAGTTGTTTGGCCCTGAATTTCGCTCTCACCCTTTTTCACTTCTATTATTCAAATTTATTAGCAAGCCGTATCTTTATATCAAGCCCCTTTGCCTAAATTGTAAACATAGGAGCCCTGGCGGTACCATACCAAAAGACCTCTTCAAGCAAATCTCTATGAGAAAAATAATCCTGATATTTTTACTTCTTTTTACTTTAACCCAAACTTTTGGTCAGTCACAACGAAAACTGTCAACTTATTTATTGACACAATACAACAATACAATTTATGACAGGACAGCAGGTAACAATCCCTGGGGCATTGGGCTTGGACTTCAAACTTTTTTGAATAACAAAACAAAATTCAAACCTACAATAGAACTTACTGCTGATATATACCTTGAAGATGACAAAGTATTCAGGATAAATCCTAACGGAACTGAAATAAATGATTTTCGTGGAATGATAAATTTATTTGTAGGCACATCATTTCATCCAACACAAACTATTTATTTGTCTTTCTTAACCGGGCCCAGTTTTATTGGCGGACAAACTTTATTAGGTATAAAGCCTTCATTCGGTTTTTATTTTACAGAAAAGCAACGATGGATAGGAAAACTTTCTTATATCAATATTTTTAGCAGGGACAAAATGACAAAAGAGGATTTTGGCTCTATAAGTTTGGCAATAGTGTTTAAATTATTTTGACCTGTTTAACAGTCCACATGTGTTTCCTATGTACAACCGGTTGCATACTCCCTTCACAACAATAATAATGTATATTGCTCATTACATTTAAACTGATCAATAATACACCAGCATGAAATTGTTTGCTTATTCCTTCCTGCTTTTAACGCTTACGGTAACGATAAAAGCACAGTCGCCTGATATAACTTTAGCATTTAAAAAACCTGCCGCTATTTTCCAGGAAGCATTGCCGCTGGGAAATGGAAAATTAGGTGCATTGATCGGTGGTAATCCCAATACCGATAAGATCGTATTGAATGAAATCTCGATGTGGTCGGGTGGTCCGCAGGATGCGGATAATGAAGATGCACATAACTATCTTAAGCAAATACAGGATTATTTATTGAAAGGACAGAATAAAGAAGCGCAGGAATTGTTGCAAAAACAATTTGTAGCCAAAGGTGTGGGATCAGGCTATGGCAAGGGAAAGAATGTTCCCTTCGGTTGTTATCAAACACTGGGAGATCTGTGGATACGCTGGAAGGATACAACATCGGCGTACAGCAACTATAAAAGAACATTAGATCTTAGCAAAGCTATTGCTACCACTACCTGGAAACGGAACGGCGTTGTGTACACACAGGAAGCATTTATCAGTATCCCGGCCAATGTGCTGGTAATAAAATTAAGCTCGTCAGCAAAAGGAAAGATCAGTTTTACTACAACATTGAACCGGAAAGAAAATGCAACGGTGAAGGGAGTGGATGATAAAATAGAAATGACCGGGCAGTTGACCGATGGCAAAGAAAAAGGGATCCGTTTTGCTGCCGCGTTAAAAGTTTTTCCACAAGCCGGAAAAAAGATTGTAAAGGATGATGCAATAGAAGTGAGTAATGCGGATGAATGCATATTGATCTTTTCAGCAGCTACTGATTATAATATTGCTGACTATACCCAACGTGCAAATGATCCGGCAACTACTGTTGCGGCAATAATGGATAAGGCAACTAAATTATCTTTTACTCAAACTAAAAAAGATCATCTCAACACGTTCGCGGAATTTTTTAACCGCAGCCGGTTTTATTTGCAAACCAATATTCCGGAAATAAACGGATTAAGTACGCCTGAACGTTTACAACGTTATGCTGAACAATTGCCTGATCCGCAACTGCCGGTATTATATTATAATTTTGGCCGCTACTTATTGATATCATCATCACAACCCGGGGGCTTGCCTGCTAATCTGCAAGGTTTGTGGGCACAGGAATACCAGACACCCTGGAACGGCGACTATCATATCAATATCAATCTGCAAATGAATTATTGGTTGGCGGAACCAACAGGTCTTGGTGACCTGGCCGAGCCCTTGCACCGGTATATTAATGTATTGGCAAAAACAGGAACTAAAACGGCGAAAGCTTACTACAATGCACCTGGTTGGGTGGCGCATGTTAT
>JAKFEJ010000222.1:0-14656 GCA_036675745.1 Chitinophagaceae bacterium
GTTATATATTGCTGAACGCCTTTTTCGTACCTGAAAAAATTGCCATGATTTACTGAATAGATATTTCCTGTAGGTGGGCATTTAATATCGGGATGGCTTAATGTAAATTCACCAATAGATGGATCAAGCGTAAAACCGTTCACGCCCCTTCTTGTAGCATATACCAGCATGGTAGAAGATCCATAAACTATATAACCGGCAGCGACCTGCTTCACACCCGTTTGCAAAAAATCTTCTTTCGAAGCAATGCTTCCCGGTAGTGTTACCCGGCGATAAATACCGAAAATAGTTCCGATTGAAACATTGACATCGATATTGCCGCTTCCATCCAGCGGGTCAAATAAACAGACATACTTTGAATTTTTGCTCACGGCATCATCAAAAGCAACATAATCGTCAAGTTCTTCGCTGGCGATACCTGCACAACTGATCCCGTGTTGCAAAACACCGGTAAACTGATCATTGGCGAATACATCTAATTTTTTTACATCTTCACCCTGTACGTTTATGCTGCCTGCATCACCCAGTATATCTACCAGTCCGGCTTTATTTACTTCTACATTTACCCGTTTAGCTGCCAGACCAAGATCCCTGAGCAAGCTACTGAGCTCACCAGTGGCATGAGGAATATGACGTAGCTGCTGGATCGTAAATTCATCAAGTGTAAGAATCTTTCTATTGAAATTCATTGTGGCGATTTGAAATACGGACAAAAGTAAGGGGGAAACCGGAAACGAGGAAGACGAAGTGTTTTCAGGACACCCAAAATAATAAAAGTTTTAGCGACATCTGCCTACTTAATTTTTACTTAGTCATTTTATGGCCTCCGTCATAAAGATTCTCAAATTTGGTGGTGAATTCGTAAAGAGTGCAGAAGATTTGAAAATGCCGGCGAAATATTTAAAAAGCATCCGCCAAAGCTGTTATTGGTCATTTCAAGATTAGAGCCAGCCACTTAGTTTTCTAGTAAAAAGAAAATAAAGCCGATAAGTGATTCTTCTCCTGCAACGAAAATGAAAGGAACATTGTCAGTCAAAAAAAGTTATCATGAGAAGATTTAAAGCTGTACTTGTAGTAATCCTTTTAAGCCAGTTTATTTTTTCCTGTACAAAAACAGGAGAGTTGACCGGCACATCTGGTGGGGAATTTTTGGTGGATGTTAGTTCAGGCGGTAATGGAGGTAATGGCGGGGGTACAGCCGGGGTAATGACTGCAGGGGAATGGAATGATCTCAATAACTGGAGTTTCTGGAATAAATTGTTGCAAAAAGATACAATAAAAACTTTTCCGGGAGTTTGGGGATTTTATCATCAGAACAAAATAACTGTAATAGTAAAGGACGCTGGCAATAAATTAATTCATGATGCAAAGATCAACCTTACTTATAATGGAAACACCATATCCGCAAGAACCAGTAATGATGGCAAAGCTGAATTATTTGCATCTATCTACCAACCTGATTTTACACTAAATGATTTCAAGCTTTCCGCAGAGTATATGGGCCGTGACTTTGATCTTGGCTCTTATTCATCGTCGCGGTCTGTTATCATCAAAAATATTCCTGTCACGAAATCAGTGAATAAAACATTGGATATAATGTTTGCAGTAGATGCAACCGGTTCAATGAGCGATGAAATCTCTTATCTTAAAGATGAATTAAGGGATGTAGTTAGCAGAGCTGGTAATCAGCTACCAGGTACACAAATCAGGATGGGAAGTATTTTTTATCGTGATAATGGAGATGACTATTTAACCCGGCCTTTTGGTTTCAGCACCAGTACCGATCAACTTCTTGACTTTGTAAATAATCAGTCAGCAGGTGGTGGCGGTGATTTTCCGGAAGCAGTTGATGACGCTTTAAAGACTGCTATCCAGGAACAACAATGGAGCACTAACGCAGTGAATCGTCTTTTATTTTTGATATTAGATGCACCGCCTCATAAAGACCAGGCTAGCATCAACAAGCTGAAAACATCAATAACCGTTGCTCAGCAAAAAGGTATCCGGATCATACCTGTTTCGGCGAGCGGTATTGATTGGGAAACAGAATTTCTCCTGCGCTTCCTTTCCATAAGCACCAACAGCACTTACACCTTTATAACCAATCATAGTGGTATTGGTAATTCTCATCTTACACCTACTGTCGGCGACTACCAGGTTGAATACCTGAATAACCTCATGGTTAGGTTAATAACCCAATATGGCCAAAATCAGGATTGAGCTGAGCTGTTTAAAGTTGACCGGTTTATAAGTTCAGAGCAAATAGTGCAGCATATTTTTCCCGACATTTGCACACTACTTTCAAACATATAAACTTATTAACCTGGCAATCAGAATGAAGGTCTTCAAATTTGGCGGTGCTTCCGTAAACAGTGTAGAAAGAATTAAAACTGTTGGCGAAATACTTAAATACTATTCCGGCGAAAAATTATTAGTTGTTATTTCAGCTATGGGTAAAACCACCAATGCCCTTGAAAAAGTGGTACAGGCTTTTTATGAAGAAAGAAAAGAAGATGCACTTCAATTATTTGAACAGGTAAAACAGCAACATTTAACTACAGCCAACTATTTATTGGTTACTCATGCTCTTGCCTGTGAACAGCAGCTCAAAGATTTTTTTACGGAAGTGGAATGGATGCTGCATGATAAACCTGTACGTGAATACGATTATTATTATGACCAGGTAGTTTGTGTGGGCGAACTATTATCAACAGCGATCGTCAGCCATTATTTAAATGAAAAAGGGATCAGTAATAGATGGCTGGATGTACGTGATATCATCAGAACAGATGATAATTTCCGGGATGCAATTATTGATTGGGAATATACCCATTCAAAAGTTTTAAGTTCTGTAGTTCCTGTGCTTCAGAACTCAGCTATTGTTTTGACACAAGGGTTCATTGGCGCTACGGATGAAAACGAAAGCACGACATTGGGAAGAGAAGGAAGTGATTACACCGCTGCTGTTTTCGCCAATCTCCTGGATGCCGAAAGCCAGACCATCTGGAAAGACGTAGAAAGCGTTATGAATGCTGATCCCAAACAGTTCACGGATGCACAACCTATCCATGAACTGAATTATAATGAAGTGATTGAAATGGCTTATTATGGTGCCCAGGTCATTCATCCTAAAACCATCAAGCCATTGGAGAATAAAGGTATCCCTTTATATGTAAAATGCTTTCTTGATCCATCGTTGCCAGGAACTGTTATTCATAAGCAATCGTTGAAACATCTGCCACCCATTATTGTATTAAAAGAAAAACAAGTAATGCTGGAGCTCAGTTCAAAGGATTTTTCTTTTGTTGGTGAACATCATGTGGGTCATTTATATCATCTTTTTGAAAAACACAAACTAAAACCAAACCTGACACAAAACGGAGCTATCAGCTTTGTTTGCGTATTAGATGATCATGCGGAAAAAATAGAGAAACTGGCCTTAGGCGCTTCAGATATATTTGATGTGCAGGTTATAAAGGATTTATCGCTATTGACCATCCGGCATTATACAGGTGAGTATTTTGAAAAATTATCAAAAGGAAGAACAATCTTGCTGCGCCAGCAAACACCGGAAACAATACAACTATTGATGAAGTAAATTGATCGTCTGAAGCCGCGTTAATGAAATTCAGGAAACAGAAAGCCCTGTTTCATACATTTTTTAGGGCAGCCAACTCATTTATAAAGCGGATAAATTTAATTTGCTACTGTTATCGTCTGGATCATTTTTTTAGGTACCGGTTTATTGTGGAGAATGGCAGGTTTCCATCCTGGCATTTTCTCCAGCCTGATGATGAGTTCATCATTAAAGTCATCATCACTCATGCCCCGCAATACTTTAAAGTTAGTAGGTGTACCATCCTTATCTACTATAAATTCTACCTGCACATACGCTTTCGTTAAATCTTCCGGCAAGTGTTCAGCCATATCTTTTCCAAGTTTATCGAGCCACTTCATAAAGGCTTCGCCACCACCTGGAAATTGCGGCCATTCATGTACCGCTTCTACCAGGTTAGTAATGTTTCTTGTACGATGTTTAACGGGCGGTCTCTTGGGTTTTGGTTCTTTTGTTTTCTTGCCGGGGGCTGCATTAACGGTGTACTCCCCTTTTTCATTGATCAGGATAACGGGAAGCTGCTTATATTTTTCAAAATAATCAAATGCATCCTCGAGCCTGGTGGCAAATTTTTTTAAGCCAGCATCATCTTTTGTAATATTGTCAAGATATTTTATACTTCTCGCCACGTTGAACCGGATAGGGAAAATATGGACAGGTATATAATCCTGCCCCTGGCTCTTGGCATGAGCCGCTAAAATGTACACTTCATCGATCTGCTTATCGGTAAGAGGAATACATCCAACAGTTACACAACTGCCGTGGATATATATAGCTCCGCCGGGACGATAAGAATCACTCAGGATTTTATCAGATACATTAGGATAATTAAGCCCTAATGATAAATAATATTCGCTGCGCGGATTAAACTCATTGATAAAATAAAAGCCTTCCGGAACCTGGTAGTCACCTTCCAATCTTTTTGGGCCCAAAGTGCCAGCCAATGCACAAACCTTATATGTTTTAAAAAGCTTGAATGGGTCTTTAATTTCATCCTTTACCCATACTTCCAGTTGGCTGTCATATTTGAAAGAGCGGATATAAATGTATTTGGCCGGCCACTGCAATTTTTTTGCTTCAAATTGTTTTTGCAATGTATCTTCTTTGCGTTTGAATGACTCATCGGGGCGTTGAAACGTTTTCTGGTAATCAATAAATGAAGAATGAGTAGCTCCGTTTTTGAATGACATCTGGGCGGTTGAGGTTACAACAAAGCTTACAAGGAATAATATAAAAGTAAGAAGGTTTTTCATACTTGCTTTTTCTTAAACTATAACGGTCTTAATATATGTTTATTTCCCAGGCAATCCTGGATTGTAAAGATAAGCCCCAAAAAAAGAAGTCTGAAATCGGAGTTGTTAAGACATCTGGATAAATGTTAACAACTACTTCTCAGGCTCCTGACCTCCGACTTCGGGCTTCGACCCCTATTCTCTTACTTATAAATTCCCTCTTGCTTCCTGCTCTCTTTCAATAGCTTCGAACAATGCTTTAAAATTTCCCTTTCCAAAGCTTTTGGCCCCTTTCCGCTGAATGATCTCAAAAAATAATGTAGGCCTGTCCTCTACTGGTTTGGAAAATAATTGTAATAAATAGCCTTCGTTATCCCGATCTACCAAAATACCCAATTCTTTGAGGGGCGCAAGGTCTTCATCAATTTTTCCAACTCTTTCTAAAAGATCATCATAATAAGTGGTAGGTACTTTTAAGAATTCTACGCCCCGGCTCATAAGATCCCTTACTGTTTTTACAATATCGTTGGTGGCTAATGCTACGTGCTGCACACCTTCTCCTTTATAAAACTCCAGGTATTCCTCTACCTGCGATTTTTTCTTCCCCTCTGCCGGCTCGTTAATAGGAAACTTTACAAATCCATTGCCACTGCTCATTACCTTGCTCATCAAAGCGGAATACTCCGTAGAAATATCTTCGTCGTCGAATGTCAGTATGTTTTTAAAGCCCATCACATCTTCGTAAAATTTAACCCAGGGATTCATACCATTCCAATCAACATTCCCTACACAATGATCAACATATAATAAACCGGTATCAGCTGTTTTGAAATGAGGAATGCTCCATTCTTTATAGCCGGGGATAAATGTTCCTGTATAATTTTTTCTTTCAATAAATAAATGAATCGTATCACCGTAGGTATGGATGCCACTCATTACCACTTCCCCGTTTTCATCTTTCAATCGTTGCGGCTCCATATAACTTTTAGCGCCTCGTTTGGTTGTTTCTTCCCAGGCATTGGCTGCATCCTGTACACGTAAGGATATGGCTTTTACACCATCCCCATGTTTATAAATATGATCCGCAATAGCATTACCCGGTCGAAGCGGTGTGGTCAGAACAAAAGTTAGTTTATGCTGGCGCACAGCATAACTTGCCCTGTCTTTTATCCCGGTTTCAGGACCTGCATAAGCCAGTGCCTGGAAACCAAAAGCGGTCATGTAATAATGTGCGGATTGTTTTGCATTCCCTACATAAAATTCTACGTAGTCTGTTCCTTCAAGCGGAAGAAAATCGGTTTGAGTGTTTTGCTTTGTTTTTGTAGCACCTATTGTTGACATATTAAAAAGCTTTCGTTGTGACAGTAAATTGCATTTCTAAAAAAAAACCTACACATTACGGGAAGCTTCATAACTCCCCTTTAGGGGATGGGGCATCCATGGCTAATGTTTCCATCAGCAGGGTAAAACTGTTGCGCTGGTCGTGAAAACGTTTATATGGAAAATCGGGACGCATCGTATATAACTTACTTAAAAATTTAAGCGGCAAAAATGTATTTATTATTAACTACGTTTTTTAACTCATCTCTCAAAAAACCTTTGAGACTAAGATCTTCATCCAAAACTGACCAGTGTATGCCAGTCCCATTACCAGTTATCTGGTATTGAGTCAGTGAATTTTTATCTGCATTTTTTAATGCCGGATATATAGAAATAGGTTGCCGGAGTATAGCTTTTGTATTCAGTATTATAAGCATAACATCCAACTCCGGATGAAAATCCACTGCTGAGATACGAATGCCTTCCTCGTATATCAACTTTTCAATTGTATCATATTTATTTACCGAAGTACTCATTCCATTTTGTTTTAATTCGTTCATAATTTGTCAAAACGATATGCAAAATCTCTTTTTCCTCACTCCTGCTGAACCCATGCAGGTAAGCTATTTCAATTTCTGGTTCAATCCAGATTTTACCGTTAGCCTCTGCTTTTATCACATGTATGTGCATTGGTTCATTACCTTCATTACTATAAAAGAAAAATCTTAATCCATTTATAAGCAGTATGGTAGGCATGCCTTTTACAAATATAAATCTTAAAAATGAGACTTTTATTCGTTCATAGCTACCCCATATCTTTGCGCCATGCAAAAAATAGGTATCCTAGGTGGTGGCCAGCTTGGCAGAATGTTATTACAGGCAGCAGCCAATTACCCTGTAGAAACTTTTATTCTCGAAAACGATCCTGAATGTCCCGCTGCACATCTTTGCCATCATTTTACAAAAGGTGATATAAAAAACTTTGATGACGTTTATGCATTTGGTAAAACCGTTGATGCGTTGACAATAGAAATTGAAAATGTAAATACAGAGGCGCTGGAAAAGCTCGAGGCGGAGGGTATAAAAATCTATCCCAAACCTTCAGTACTTAAAACTATTAAAAACAAAATTTTTCAAAAAGAATATTATAAAGTCAACGAAATACCTTCCCCCGATTATATCATCACTCAAAATTCAGCGGATCTGAAACGAGCCGCAGATTTTTTACCGGCTGTACATAAATTGGGCGAAGGGGGTTATGATGGCCGTGGCGTACAGGTACTAAAAACAACTGAGGACATTTCCAAAGGTTTTGATGCACCATCGGTACTGGAAAAAATGGTAGCCATACATAAAGAAGTGGCTCAAATGGTAGCCATTAATGACAAAGGTGAAACGGCTTTATATCCACCGGTTGAAATGTTATTTGATCCGCAACTTAATCAACTGGATTATCAGCTATGTCCCGCAGAAATTGACGAAAAGACCTTGTGGAAAATAGAAGCTATTTCTTTATCTGTAGTAAGAAATTTCAAATCACCCGGCATATTCGCTATTGAATTATTTATTGATAAAAAAGGAGATGTATGGGTCAATGAAACAGCACCGAGGGTACATAACAGTGGCCATCATACTATAGAAGCGCATTACAGCTCACAGTTTGATATGCTATGGAGGATAATGCTCGGCTATCCATTGGGAAATACAGATGCTATCCTTCCTTCTATAATGGTCAATATCATTGGAGCTGAAGGTTTTAGTGGCGACGTAAAATATGAGGGGTTGGAAGAGACCCTTAGGATCGAAAATGTTTTTGTTCATTTATATGGAAAAAAACAAACCAAGCCCGGCCGTAAAATGGGACATGTCACTATCCTTAGTAAGGAAAAGCAGGATCTTATGTATCAATCCAATAAAGTAAAGAGAACTTTGCTGGCAAAATCCTGAAAGCCTTTTATCCTTTTAAAAAGCCGTTCATAATTGGGAGACCCCGCACCGCATGTAAGGCAAACCTTTGACGTCCAATAGCAAACCTAATTCTGCTATCTTTATTTTGACTTAAAAATAGCTTGAATAGTCACCCAACCCGAAACCATATATAAATTAATACACAAGTGAGTACATTATCAGCATTAAGGAATTATTCTTTTTACCTGGCCTTAGTTATCCTGGTTGCAGCATGTGGGGCAAAATCAAAAAAGGAAGCTGCTCCAAAACCGGGAGCCGGCAACCGCCAGCAGATGGTTATGAGTGTAGACGGCTATATCGTGAAATCGCAGCCCTTTGCAGAAAACATTGAAGTTCCCGGTTCTATCATTGCCAATGAAACTACCGAAATACATCCTGAAGTTTCAGGACGCATTGTTCAATTGAATATTGCAGAAGGCCGTTATGTATCAAAAGGTTCATTGCTGGCAAAATTATACGATGCTGACCTGCAGGCCCAGTTAAAAAAATTGCAGGTACAATTGCAAATTGCCAAAACAAATGAAGAACGTTCAGCACAATTATTAAAAATACAGGGCATCAGCAAAGCTGATTACGACGCCAGCCTGCTGAATGTAAATAATATCAATGCGGATATTGATATTATCCGCACCGACATTTCCAGAACAGTTATAAGAGCTCCCTTTAGCGGCAAGCTGGGCTTAAGAAATATCAGCCCCGGCGCTTATGTCACACCTTCCACCATTATCGCGGTTATTAACCAAACAGGTCAGTTGAAGCTTGATTTTACAATACCTGAAAAATATACAGGCAAGATAAAGATCGGTCAGACAGTTAATTTCTCTTTTGAAAATTCCGATAAGAAATATACCGCAAAAATCACAGCTACCGAATCATCCGTAGCAGAGAATACCCGCAGTTTGAAAGTGAGATCGCTGATACAAACAAAAGACGATAAATTATTACCCGGTGCATTTGCCAAAGTACAACTGAGTTTTGAGCCTGATCCGAATACGATCATGATACCTACACAGGCAGTGATACCGCAGGCAAGGGTAAAAAAAGTGATCGTTTATAATAATGGAGTAGCCCAATTCAATGATGTAACAACAGGCGTTCGTGATTCGGCCAGGATACAGATAATGGATGGCTTGAAAGCCGGGGATACGGTTGTTTTGACAGGGCTTTTAAGTATAAGGCCTGAATCTAAAATAAAGTTGACAAAAATTGTAAATCAAAAATAGTTTCTGGTTTATAGTTTGAGGCTTATGGTTTCGTAGCGGATTGAATAGTTATCAGCAAAATGCAAAGATTTCTGTTTCCGGCTAAAATCAGACTAAAGCAATACCGCTTCTTAGAAACTGTTTAAAAATGAAAAAGAACACGGATAACACGGATTTGAAAGGTTTACACGGATTTTATCTGTGTTAATCCGTTTGATCAGTGTTATCCGTGTTCCATTCCATGAAATTGAAACATAGGAGCTTCTTAGAGAACCATAAACTATAAACCCAAAACAATAAACCTATTGGAATGAATATATCTGAGATGAGTTTGCGAAGGCCAATACTTGCCGTGGTGATGAGTATTATCATTGTGGTATTTGGTATAATTGGCTTTAAATTTTTGGGAATACGGGATTATCCTGCGATTGACCCACCCAATATTAGTGTCAGCACTTCTTATGCCGGTGCTAATGCGGATATTATTGAAACGCAGATCACAGAACCATTAGAAGAAGCGATCAACGGGATAGCCGGTATTAAAAACATTACATCAAGCAGCAGCAATGGTACCAGCCGGATCAATGTAGAGTTCAATCTTGATATTGACCTGGAAGCAGCTGCTAATGATGTAAGAGATAAAGTTTCCCGTGCACTGCGTTCCCTCCCACCCGACCTGGAAGCGCCGCCTGTCGTATCCAAAGCTGATGCAAGTTCCGATGCGATCCTTTCCATGACGGTTCAAAGCAACACAAAGAATCAATTACAAATAACAGAATATGCCAACAATGTATTGGTAGAAAGATTGCAAACAATTCCCGGTGTAAGCGGTATCCAGATCTGGGGCGAAAAACGCTATGCCATGCGCATCTGGATTGACCCCGCAAAACTGACCGGCTTTGGTTTGACAGCCGGCGATGTACAGGATGCTTTGCTTAGAGAAAATGTAGAGTTGCCTTCGGGAAAAATATCGGGCAATGCAACAGAATTAACCGTCCGCACTTTTGGCCGTTTAAATACAGAAGAGGATTTTAATAATGTCAATATAAAAAATGTTAATGGCGCTGATGTTAAAGTAAAAGATATCGCTGACGTTGTGCTCGGTCCGGAAAATGAAGAAAGCGCTTTAAAAGAAAGCGCCATACCTATGATAGCATTGGCGATTGTTCCCCAGCCCGGTTCCAACTATGTTGAGATCTCCGATGAATTTTACAAACGACTTGAAGGTATTAAAGCAGAAGTGCCGGAAGATATTAAGATCAATATCGCATTGGACCAAACCAGGTTCATCAAAAAATCTATTTCGGAAGTAGAGGAAACATTGTTCATTGCCATTATACTGGTTGTGCTGATCATCTATCTTTTTTTCCGCGATTGGCTGATCGCTTTGCGTCCACTGATAGATATACCTGTTTCATTGATCGGCGCCTTTTTTATCATGTACCTGATGGGTTATACTATCAATGTGCTTTCGCTGCTGGCGATAGTGCTGGCTACAGGTCTTGTAGTGGATGATGGAATTGTAGTGACGGAGAATATTTATAAAAAGATGGAACGGGGAATGGGGAAATGGCAGGCAGCGAAGGAAGGTTCCAAAGAGATCTATTTTGCTGTTATCGCCACATCTATTACACTGGCTGTCGTGTTTCTGCCAATTATCTTTTTGCAGGGTTTTGTAGGAAGCCTGTTCCGCGAATTTGGTATCGTGGTAGCCGGAGCTGTTTTGATCTCGGCTTTTGTTTCGCTGACATTGACACCAGTATTGAATGTATACCTCGCCAAGAAAAATATACACAAACATTCCTGGTTTTATAATAAGACAGAACCTTTCTTCCGCGGCATGGAAAATGGTTACCAGAAATTACTCACCAAATTCATAAAGGTTCGCTGGGTTTCTTTTATCATTATAGCTGGCTGCGGGCTTATTATTTTTTTAATTGGCGGCAATCTTCAATCGGAATTAGCGCCAATGGAAGACCGCAGCCAGTTCCGTTTATCTCTAACCGCACCGGAAGGCACCTCATTTGATGCCATGGATAATTATGTTGACAGGGTATCTAACTTAATGCTGGACTCTGTCCCCGAAAAAGTTACGGTGCTGAGTGTTACTGCTCCCGGATTTTCAGGTTCGGGAAATGCTAATACAGGCTTTGTTCGTGTTACGCTGGTAGATCCAAAAGAAAGAGACCGTTCGCAGAACGAAATAGTAAATATGATAAACCGCAATCTGCCAAAGTATAATGAAGGAAGGGCCTTTGCGATAGAGGAACAAACCATATCAGTGAACCGCAGAGGTGGACAACCCGTTTCCTTTGTTCTTCAAAACAACAACTTTAATAAGCTGACAGAGATACTTCCAAAGTTTTTGGAAGAAGCCAATAAAAGCACGGTGCTGCAACAGGTAGATGCGGATCTTAAATTCAATAAACCGGAATTAAGAGTACAGATAGATCGGTTAAAAGCAAGTGAACTGGGTGTAAGTGTAAGTGATATTTCAGAAACATTGCAGTTGGCTTACAGTAACCGCCGGCTTGGCTATTTTACAAAAGATGGTAAGCAATACCAGGTAATGGGCCAGGTAGCACGTAGCAATCGCGATGATCCGGATGATCTGAAAGTTTTATTCGTCCGCAACAATCGTAATGAGATGATCAGCATGGATAATTTGGTAAAAGTAGAAGAATCCAACACACCACCCACTATTTATCACTTTAACCGTTATAAGTCCGCTACTATATCGGCTGGCCTTGTACCCGGCAAAACAATTGGTGATGGCATCGGGGAAATGCAGGCAATCGCTGACAAATTATTGGACGAATCATTTTCTACTTCATTGTCAGGATCGTCAAGGGATTTTGCAGAAAGCAGCAGTAATACAAGTTTCGCATTCTTACTGGCTTTGGGATTGATCTTTTTAATTCTTGCGGCGCAGTTTGAAAGCTTTGTTGATCCGCTTATTATTATGATAACAGTACCGCTGGCTATTGCAGGTGCTGTATTGACACTTTGGTTATTAGGACATACGCTGAATATCTTTTCGCAGATAGGCATGATCATGCTGATAGGGCTGGTGACGAAAAATGGGATCCTGATCGTTGAGTTTGCCAATCAGAATCGTATAAATGGAATGAAGAAAACGGAAGCCGCTATCTTTTCAGCCACACAACGTTTGCGTCCTATCTTAATGACCAGTCTTGCTATGTCATTAGGAGCATTGCCACTTGCCTTATCATTAGGCGCTGCGGCAACAAGCCGTATTCCGTTAGGTGTAGTAATAGTAGGTGGAATATTATTTTCCCTGGTGCTTACGTTATTTGTTTTGCCTGCTATGTACACCTACATGTCCAGTAAGAAAAAGAAAAGTGAAATGGATAAACTTTATCCGTTGAGAAATGAAGAAGCACAATTAGTTGAACAAGAAACAATCGCAGAGACGGTTTAAAAATATTTACATGAAACGTCAGTGATAAAATTTTCATTATTATCACTGAAGAAATGAAAATTTTATCACGGAAAGTTCCATCCGGCAAAAAAACAATAAAAATTAGTGGATGAAAAGAGGTTTTATTTTATCGATAACGGCTTTATTTTTTACTTGTACAATATCCTACGCACAGAGGATGCTAACCCTGGAAGAAGCCATAGCCACGGCATTGCAAAACAATTATGACATTCAGTTGTCCAAAAATGATTCGATGGTAGCAGCTTTGGATTACTCGTACCGTAATGCCGCATTCCTTCCCACATTGAATGGCCTTGCGGGAACAACATGGAATAACAATGACCAGCGGCAAACACTTGCTGATGGCTCTAAAAGGGATCAAAAGAATATTCGTTCTCACAACACCAATGCATCTCTTGCTTTGAACTGGACATTGTTTGACGGGTTGAAAATGTTTGCCACCCGTGATAAAGCAGCAGAATTTATACAATTAGGATCGTTAGGAATAAAAAACCAGGTAGTCAATAGTATAGCCGGCGTTATTTCCACCTATTATAATATTGTACGCCAGAAACAACAATTAAAAGCGGTAGAAGAACAAATAACATTGAATGAAGAAAGAGTAAGGCTTTCGCAATATAAATTAGATATTGGTACCGGTATCAAACCCGACCTGTTGCAAAGCAAAGTGGATCTGAATGCACAAAAAGCATTGAAACTGGAACAATTGACGTTGATAGAACAATTGAAAGAGCAATTGAACCAGGCTATGAATACCAGCAGTGGAACAAGTTTTGAAGTCAGTGATTCTATTCCTCTTAATACAGGTATTGGCCTTGGGGATATCCAAATAGATATTGAAAAAACTAATCCTTCACTGCTGATCGCTAAAAAGAATATTGATATTGCAGGATTGACATTGAAAGAAAGAAAAGCAGACCGGCTTCCTGTTGTATCTTTCAATTCAGCTTACAATTTCAGCCGTACTGACAATAAGAAAGTCATCAACCCCTTCTCCCCTCTTTTTAATCAATCCAATGGATTAAATTATGGCCTCACCGCCAATATTCCCATTTTCAACCGTTTTAATACAAAGCGTTTGATCCGGCAGGCAGAATTAGATATTCAATACCAGTATTTGGTTTTTGAAAATCAACGTTCCCTGGTCAACCTTGATGTGATCACTGCATTCAAAACTTATGAACTGCAGAAGAAAGCTTTAGCATTGGAAGAAGAAAATATTTTGCTGGCAAGAGAAAATGTAGATATTGTTTTTCAAACCTATAAACTCGGCGCCGCTACACTGGTTCAATTAAGAGAAGCGCAAAACAGTTTGGAAGCCGCAAATAACCGGTTGATCGCAGCCAGGTATGCGACAAAATTGGCGGAGACGGAATTGTTGAGATTGAAGGGAAGTTTAGCAAGATAGTTTGTAGTTTATAGTTTGTGGTTTGTAGTTATTTTTGCTACAAACCTTAACTGTGATGGCAACAATTCAAAAATTTGAAGATTTGGAAATATGGCAAAAAGCCAGGTTGTTAAGCCAGAAAATTTATCCTCTTACCTTTAAAGAGCCAATCAGCCTTGATTTCAGGCTTAAAGACCAGGTTCGTGGAAGTTGTGGATCTATAATGGATAATATAGCAGAAGGGTTTGAAAGAGGGAGTAAATTTGAATTTATTAATTCATTGACTATAGCCAAAGGAGAGGCCGGAGAATTGAAATCACAGCTTTATCGTTCACTCGACAATAATTATATATCTCAACAATTATTCGAGGAATTATATAGCTTAGCAGATCAGGTTACTAAGATGATTACTGGCTTTATTAATTACCTGAATCAATCAAAAATCAAAGGCCAGAAATTCAAAAACCG
>JAKFEJ010000107.1:0-2107 GCA_036675745.1 Chitinophagaceae bacterium
AATATAAACGGTGGCCACCGAGTTGGCTGGAATAGTTATATTCAACTCAACAAAACCCTTTTGCTTTTTCCACGCCGATTTTATGGTTCCTTTTACCGATTTATATTCACCTTTTGCAAACTGTAGGTCTTTGATTACATAGGGCCGGATAGTGAATTTTTCAAAACCGGGAGAATTAATATCAGGAAGAATACCCAACAGGTATTTATATAACCACGATCCTACAGAACCCATCATAGGGTGATTATGTGAGTTCATTGAACCACCTGTTTCATATTCCCAACGCTCCCACAACGTAGTGGCGCCTTTTGAAAGCATGTATCCCCAACTCGGGTATGTTTCCTGTGTCGCTATCTTATAGGCTACATCTGCATGTCCATATTCGGTTAATGCTTCCAGCAGGTATTTAGTACAAAGATTACCGGTAGTAAGATGATAGTTATACTTCTTTACGTTTTGCACCAGGTTCGCAACTACTCTTGGAATGCGTTCTTTACTGGCTGCTCCCAGGAATAATGCAAATGAATTACACGATTGATTGTTGCTTGCATAACCTCCTGTTTTTTCATCCCAGAATTTATCATTGAATGCGGTCAGCGTTTTGGCTGCGAGTGCATCGTATTTTGTTTTATCACCTGCATTACCTGATACATCAGCCATTTTCGACATCAACTTTGCACAATAATATAAATAACCGGTAGACATAAAATTACCAGGTGTATTTACTGAAATAGCCCCATAGCCATATCCTTGTTGACCAAACTCCGCGGGTGGAGACCAGTCACCATAATAACTATATTCAACAATACCATCTTTACTTCGGCTAACCAGGAAATCAACCCAGGCTTTCATTTGCGGGTAATGGTCTGTAATGATCTGCGTGTTGCCGTAGTATTCAAAACTCTTTAAAGCCAACAGTAAAAAACTTGCAGATACAGGATCGGCCGGTTTGCCACCTACTTTATAAGGAGCAGTATCGGTGATCTCTCCATTTTCGTTTTGCGTATCGCTTACATCACTGATATACTTAGCATAAAAACGATGCAGGTTAAAATTATATACCGCTTGTTCTATTCTTACGGTAAGATCATTGAGCCAACCCATTCTTTCATCACGTTGCGGGCAATCTGTTGGAATACTATGCAGGTTACTGGCCTCAGTGCGTTGTACCATCTGGTTGATCCTGTTGAGCAGATCATTGCTACTGGTGAACGTACCTGCTTCCTCTACTGCTGAGCGAACTTTTTTTACGACAAAATCTTCCAGCTTTGGTTTTGATTTCAAACCTTCAATTTGTATAAACCGGAAACCGTGATAAGTAAACCGGGGTTCCCATTCTTCATACCCATCTCCCTTCATTATATACGTATCAGTAGCAGCAGCTGTTCTTAAATTTTCCTGGTTCACCGTTCCTTTATCATATAAAGTTTCAGCAAACCGCATGGTTATCTTTTGGCCTCTTTCTCCTTTTACTTTTATGCGTAACCATCCCGCCATGTTTTGTCCTGCATCAAGTACGTACACACCAGCTTGTGGTTCCGTAATGGCAATGGGCGTAAACGATTCAAGTACTTTAATAGGTTCCAGTTGCTGAGCTACCATTTTACCACCTGGTGGTTCTACTACAGGCGCTACGCCCCAAAATTTATTTGGAAGCCCCTTGATAATTGTGTCGGAAGGCAGGTTCCACTCAGGTTTTTCCAAACGTGCATCATAAGCTTCTCCATCTAAAATACCGGCGGAAACCACGGGACCTAATGTTACGTTGCGGATGGATGTTGATGATATTGTTTCCTGCGTACCATCACTGAAAACAAACTCCATTTGCATTTTCAATTTTGGCATGCCATACCATCCCGGCGCTACCGCAATAACCATTACGTTCTCTTTATTCAAAAAACTTTTTATATCGTAAGTGGTATAATAAACTCTTTTACTAAAATCGCTGGTGGCCGGATCAAGCACATAGTCACCTACTTTTTTCCCATTTATTTCCATTTCATAATAACCAATACCGGCTACATAGGCTCTTGCCTTCACTACTTCTTTTGGAAAGGAAAATACTCTTCTGAAATAATGCACCTTACCGATCCACCCTGAGGGATAA
>JAKFEJ010000210.1:0-2099 GCA_036675745.1 Chitinophagaceae bacterium
GTAGTGATAGATGATGCATGGAAAGAACACCTGCGTGCTATGGACGACCTGAAACAAAGTGTGCAAACCGCTTACCTTGAACAAAAAGATCCGCTGATCATTTATAAAGTAGAAGCATTCCAGCAGTTCAAGAATATGGATGCGGAAGTAAACAAAAACATTGCTTCCTTCCTGAGCCATTCAGCTATTCCTATTCAGCAGGATAACGCCCAACTAAAAGAAGGCAGGCAGGAAAAAACCGACTACAGCAAAATGAGGGCTAATAAAGAAGAGGTTGATGCCGCCGGAGATGATTATGCTGCTAATGAAAAAGACCGGTTTGAACCGGGTGGCGCTGGTACTGCTGTAAAACAAGAGCCAATAAAAGTGGGACCAAAGATTGGAAGAAATGATCCTTGTCCTTGCGGCAGCGGGAAGAAGTATAAGCAGTGTCATGGGAAGGATCTGTAAAAAGATATGTCAGAAAAAAAGACCCCGAAATTTCATTTCGGGGTCTTTTTTTTAACTGAAATCCAGATGATCAATATTGAGAAATATTTTTCAAAAAAAGTAATTTTACTATTGCATAATCGTAAACTCAACATTAGATTTGTGTCAGATTACGACGTAGAGGTTTAGAGATTGTGTAGGAAAAACACTTAGAAAAGAAGATCATCGCATCAAAAATATCAACAATGGACGGTTGAAAAAGGAACGGCCCCGATTAGTCGGGGCTGTTC
The DNA here is from genome assembly GCA_036675745.1 of Chitinophagaceae bacterium. GTDB lineage: Bacteria > Bacteroidota > Bacteroidia > Chitinophagales > Chitinophagaceae > Terrimonas_B. The sequence goes on from JAKFEJ010000210.1 coordinate 720, forward strand.
TTATTTTAGGACGAGACAAACGGGACGATCAGTTTATATTCTTCAGCCGGCATAACAGAAATGCCCTACGTTGTAGGCAGTTTATTGTGCTTTAAGTTTGCCAGTTGGATTTAATATCACCATCTTATTTGCATCAACTAAAAAGTTGAAACACGTCACTAAGCTGTCCTTATTATTTTCTGAAACTTTAACCAGATAAATATTTTTTGCTGTGTCGTTTAAAGTCACAATCATACTTAAGCCACGCTTTCCTGATGATAGACTGTCAATAAGTTTTCTTTTGTCTAAGTATAATTTTGATTGCTCGACCAAACTAACAACGTCTTCCTCTATATAATCGTGTATATAACTCTGTTTGGTCTCTGTTACAGGGGAACTTCTCCAAGTAAAGTATGCTAAAACTCCCAATAGAGTAATCACCGCAATAAGTGAAACCGTCATTTTGAATTTCTTGGAATTGCTCATTTTATCATTATACAAAGGATTAATCGAAATAAAATGCTATTTCCGCAAATTGCCTACAACAGGTGTTATGAGTTTAGAATGGCTTTTTGATATTGTACTTCTGGTTATACCGCTCATTCAATTGTTTATGTTTATCGGTCAGGTCTATCTTACGCCCCTGGATAAAAGCATCGGTAACAATACTGGTTTTCATATCCAGGATATCTCCTTCACTGATTACAATATTAGCGTCCTTCCCTACTTCAATACTACCGGTCTTATCAGCAACCCCCATGATCTTTGCCGCATTTAAAGTGATAGACTGCAAAGCTTCTTCTTTTGTCAAGCCATAAGTGGCCGCAGTACCCGCATTAAAAGCAAGGTTTCTTCCACGGGTTGATCCATCATCATCTGAGATAGCGAATAACACTCCTGCTTTTTGCAACATAGCCGCTGTTTTATACGGCTGATCTACATCGTCATCATCCAGGGTAGGTAACCCATGAACCGTATTTAAAATAACAGAAACATTATTTTGTTTGAGCAGATCAGCGATCTGCCAGCTATCGCTGCCGCCAACTATCACCAGGTCAAAAGCAAATTCTTTTGCCAAATCAAGGGCTACCAGCATTTGTTTGGTAGTATTGGCATGCACATATAATTTCTGTGTTTTATCAAAAAGGCCTTTGACAGCGGTAAATTTCAGATTAGTTTGCTCCTGTGCCGGTGCAGCGAAATATGCTTTTGCTTCACTAAAGAAACTTTTAAGCTCATCTATTTTATCAAGGCCCTCTTTTACCGGGTCAGTTTCCGGTTGTTGGGGACCACGGCCACCACCACCCCGGCCAAAACGGGGGTGAGCCATCAAAGAAGGCATATAAAGATGCATGCCTGCATCGGTTTTATAAGCGGCATCCTGCCAGTTCCAGGCGTCCA